>DATFRP010000193.1:0-61222 GCA_035263125.1 Vicinamibacterales bacterium | reverse complement strand
CCGAAGTTCGCCCTCGCCAAGGACGGCTTCTTCGCCAACGAGATCACCTTCGACGAGCACACCGGCACGCACATGGACGCGCCGGCGCACTTCGTCGCGAAGGCGACGACGTGCGATCGGATCGCCCCTGACACGCTGATTGCACCGCTCGCGGTCGTCTCGATCGTCTCGAAAGCTGCCAAGAACGCCGACGCGACGCTCGATGTCGACGACATCATGGCGTGGGAGAAGCAGCACGGCCGGCTGCCGCGCGGCGCGTTCGTCGCGATGCACTCGGGCTGGGACGCGCGCGTCGGCACGCCCGATCGCTTTCTCAACAAGGACGCCAAGGGGACGATGCACGCGCCGGGATTCAGCGAAGCCGCGGCGCGCTTCCTTGCCACCGAGCGCGACATCGTCGGCGCCGGTGTCGATACGTTGAGCCTCGACATCGGCGCGGCAGAGAAGTTCGTCGCGCACCTGGCGCTGCTCGGCGCAGGGAAATATGCCGTGGAGTTGATCGCCAATCTCGGAACGTTGCCTGCGTCCGGCGCCACGATCATCATCGGGGCTCCGAAGCATGAAGGCGCGTCGGGTGGTCCCGTTCGCGTGCTGGCTCTTAAATCGTAGGCCGCCTGAAGACGGCCTCCACGTACCCGAAGGAGATCGTGTGAAGCGTTTCGTTGTTGCGCTCGCCATAGTCAGCACCGCAGCGGCCATTTCCGCGCAACGTGCTCCGTTCGTGCCGGTCTCGCAGGAGATGCTGCTCAAGCCGAGCCCTGACGACTGGCTGATGTACAGCCGCACCTACGACGCGCAGCGCTTCAGCCCGCTCAAGCAGATCACGAAGCAGAACGTCGGTCAGCTGAAGGAAGTCTTCAAAAAGGAACTGCCGACCGGTCCCTACGAGAGCATTCCCATCGTCTACCGTGGCGTGATGTACGTGCTGCTTCCAGGCAGCACGATTCAAGCCGTGGATGCGACGACGGGGGCGACGATCTGGGAGCATCGCCGGACCGCCGGCCCGCCCTCGCGTGCCAAGACGATCGCCATCTACGACGACATGGTCTACTACACGGCGCCCGACGGCTTCGTGGTGGCGCTCGACGCCCGCACCGGCGAAGTGCGCTGGGAAACACAGACCGGCGGCGGCATGGTGGCTGGTGTCATCGTCGTCGAAGGCAAGGTGATCTCGGGACGGTCGTGCGCACCAAGGCGCGAGAACTGCTACATCGTGGCTCACGACGCCAAGACCGGGCAGGAGTTGTGGCGCTTCTACACCGCGGCGGGTTCGAACGAGCAGGGCGGCGAGACGTGGGCAGGTGCGCCCGATCCGACGCGGGCTGCCAGCACCTGGGGTTTGCCCGGTGGATTCGATCCGAGTCGTCGGCTGCTTTATTGGGGCATCGCGAACCCGACGCCGAACACGAGAGCCGAGCGCCACGGCGGCAAGTACGACGCGCCGATCGGGCTCTCGTCGCCGATCGATCTCTATAGCAATTCCACCGTCGCGTTGAACCCCGATACGGGCAAGCTGGTGTGGTACTACCAGCACCTGCCCGGCGACGACTGGGATGAGGACTACCCCCACGAGCGGACGCTGTTCCGCACCGCAGTGAGCCCCGATCCGAAGTTCGTGAAGTGGGTCAACCCCGACATCAAGAAGGGTGAACAGCGCGACGTCGCGATGATGGTGGGCGAGGGCGGCGGCGTGTTCATGCTCGATCGCGTCACCGGCCAGTTCCTGTGGGCGAACCCCTTCCCGTTCGATGCGCCCAACTTCCTGATCACGAACATCGATGGCAAGACGGGTCGCGTCACGATCAACAAGGATCTGATCTCGACCGCGCCGAACGAACGCAAGGTGATCTGCTACTGGAACACGCGCAGCTATTGGCCGACGGCGTATCACCCAACGCTCAACGCGCTCTACGTGCCGTATGTCGAGAACTGTCTCGATCGGACGAGCCCGGGTCCAGGAGGCACCCCCCGCGAACGCCGCGCCGGGATTCCGCGCGAGGGCGCGGATCTCAACACGTGGTCGGGGCTGATGAAGATCAACGCGTCGACCGGGGAGATGACGCCGATCTTCAGGGGACGCGCGCCGAGCAACGGCGCCGTGCTGACGACGGCCGGGGACGTGGTCTTCTGGGGCGATCTCGACGGGAAGTTCCGCGCGTTCGATGCGGCGAGCGGGAAGGTGCTGTGGGATCAGACGCTCGGTGGCCCTGTGCAGAACAGCACGATTACCTACGCCGTGAATGGCAAGCAATACGTCGCGGTCGTGTCGGGGAGCGGATCGCTCTCGGGCGCGCTGATGGATCAGGCGGCGATCAAGCCCAATCGCGGATACAACGCGCTTTATGTATATGCGCTGCCGTAGCTAGATCGACGAATCGACGGCGGGTCTTCAAGACCCGCCCTACACTGCTCAAGATGGAACGACGAGCGTTTTTGACGGGGCTAGTCTCATTCGCAGCGATTGCGCTCGAGCGGGTCGATCTCCGCGCGGCACAGGCATCCGCGGCGCTCGATTCGCTGATCGACGATCTCGTCGCCGGCAATCGCATCCTCGCCAACGAGGGCGTGCTCGATGGCATGGGACACATCAGCGCTCGACATCCGAGCCGCGCCGGACGTTTCCTGCTCGCACGCTCTCTGGCTCCGGAGCTGGTGACGCGCGACGACATCATGGAGTTCGACTTCGACGGCGCACCCGTCGACGCGAAGGGGCGCACACCGTACAAGGAGCGTTTCATCCACAGCGAGATCTATCGCGCGCGCTCGGACGTCAACGCGATCGTCCACTGTCACACGCCATCGCTCATCCCGTTCGCCGATTCGAGCGTGCCGCTTCGCGCGATGTATCACATGGCGGCCTTCGTCGCCGACGGTGTGCCCGTGTTCGACATCCGCGCCGCCGCCGGCATGACCGATCTGCTCGTCAGCGACGCGACGCTCGGACGCGCGCTGGCGCAGGCGCTCGGCTCGAAGCCCGCCGCGCTGATGCGGCATCACGGCGCAGTCGTCGTCGCCACCTCGATCCCGAACGTCGTCGGTCGCAGCGTGTATCTCGATATCAACGCCCGCGTGCAGATGCAGACCGCCGCGCTCGGCGGCACCTCGACATCGATCGATCCGGCTGAAGCCCGTCTCCGCATGGCCGATCCGAACGAGTACTCGCGCGCGTGGGAATTGTGGAAGCGCAAACTCAACCCCTAGGGCGAAGGCGGACCCACAGACGTAGTGTCCGGCTCGACCCGAACCGATAAGCCCCATACACAGGTGCGCCGATGATCGTGTCCGGCCGTCATGTTCGGTCAGTCGTGTGGTCTGCCATATGGATGGGGCTCGTCGTTCCCGCCGCGGCGCACGCCCAGACATCGACCCTCGCCATCAGCTCCTTGCGCGTCGGCGACTGCCAGGTTGTCGTGCAAGTAGCAAATCCCCGCCCCGGCGATCAGGTCGGCGTCGTCGTCGAGCTCACTGAGTCGCGCGAGCAGACCGTGGTTGCCGGAAAGACGGAGCTGACATTCCCTCTCTCCGAGCCGTTACGTCAGGGCTTTCGCGTACGCACGCGTCTCAATGGTGCGGCCGGCAAAGACGAAATCGTACCGGCAGGAGGAGGCGAACCCAAGGGCACGTGCGTCGAGGCGAGCGAGACGCCTGACAAGTCGCCGTTCGAGGCCGACGCCTTCTTCGGTGTGGTGGTCGACACGTTCGCACCCGACAAGGTCGGCAACTACAGGAATCCGGAAGCAGGTACCACGCAGAAGCTGCAATCGATTTTCGGTGTCGACTTCGATTACCGCCTGCACGGGAGATCGGACGAAGCGGTGCAGTTCTGGATCAACGGCGGCACGATCCACGGTGTACGCACAGCCGACATCAACTGCGAACCTCCCGATCCGAAAGACGTCCCGCCGGTGTGCGGCAACATCACCGATCCCAACTTCGCCGACCGCGCTCGGTACATCCTCGAGCACGCGACGAGCCTCGAAGCGTTCGTGAGCCCACGCATCGAGTTCATGGCGGTGCAGAAGGACAGCGACTCCAGGGCACACGTGTACGGAACCATGCACCTCGGGTTCATCTCGCTCGAGGATGCGCCGCAGGTCTTCCGGGTGTTTCACGGTGATCTGGGTGTGCTCGCCAAGGAAGGCAACTTCGAGGGCAGCTACATTCAAGCCGGGTGGGGCAAGAACGAGCTGTTCTCGCCGAAATGGAATCGGCTCGAGATCGAGGGCCTCCTCAACTTCAGCATGGGGAAGATCCCGGGCGTCGGCGACACCGTACGATTCTTCGTCCAGATGCAGATCGACAACGATGTCAACGACGGACCCGACAGCGTGCGCACGTTCTTCGGGATCGATCTCAATCTGAAGAACGCGTTCGGGGGCTTATGAGCCGCAACGCCAATGCGGGCGCTCAGGCCCCGGTGAACGCGGGGGCTCACCAGCCTCCGCCAAGGCTACGGCGGTCCGCCGGAGCTTTAGCGAAGGCGGAAGCCCCCGCTCTACGGGGCGTCGTTGCTGTGGCGCTTGCGTTGACGGCCAGCATCGTCACGTCTGCGCAGTCGCCGACTTCGTGTCAGAGCTGCGTCGAGGCACGGTTCTGGGAAGTCAGTCCCACGTTCTGGAACAGCACGACCGAGGGGCCGGTGGCGCCCGAGCGTCCACGGCTCGACGCGATGCGGCCGTTCGACGTCGGTGTCGCATTCTCGGGCGGCGGCACGCGGTCGGCCTCGGCGACGATCGGTCAGCTGCGCGCGCTCAATCGCAATGGGTGGCTGGCTCGCGTCCGATATGTGACGGCTGTCTCTGGCGGCTCGTGGGCCGCGGTGCCCTTCACCTACTATCCAGGCGGCCTGACCGAGCTGCTCGGCGAGGATCGACCCCTCGATCCCGCAACGATTGAAACCGTTCCCGCAGGTCTGCTGGCAGAACGCGTCGTCAATTCCGGGCTGGGTCATGTCGGACTGCAGGAGGTGCCCAGCTTTCTCCCCGACTCGATCGCCGGGCTCGACATCGCCCAGGCGCGCAAGGTGCTGGTGATGGCGCGCGCAGCGGCGCGGAAGATTCGGAAGCGCGACGTCACCGAGCCGGATCGGCAGAACAAGACCTACGCCCACATGCTGGGTCAGATCTTCCTGGACCGTCTCGTTCCCGACGGCAATCGCCGCTTCTATGCGTGGGACCGCGAGACGGCGATCGAAATGAGCCAGGCGTCAGGCCGGCCGGCTGGTGACTTCATCTTCCCGCCATCCGATCGCCCCTTCCTCATCGTTGGCGGCACGCTCGTGAAGTTGAACGGCGACGACTATCCGCGCCTGATCCCGGTCGAGTACACGCCGCTGTACACCGGCATCCGTCAGCGATTTGGATTGGTCGGTGGAACGTATCTGTGGCCGTGGGCGTACGATCGCCTCTACATCGCGCCGCGATCCGAGACGCGGGTATATGTCGGACCCGGACCGGAGGAGCGGCCGTTCACGCTTGCCGACGTGATCGCGAGCAGCGGTGCCGCGCCGCAACTGGAGCTGATGCTCGGCGACAAGGTGCCGGCGCGCTTCCGTGACGCCCTTCGTCAGGCATCGCAGGCGTTCCCGGCATTCTCGAATCTCGCCGTGCGTAACGGCATGCCGAACCCCGCGACCACCGAGCTCGCGCACGGGGACGGCGGCTTCATCGACAACCTCGCCATCATGCCGCTGCTCGTCCGACAGGTGCACAACATCATCGTCTTCGTGAACTCGAGCAGTCAGTACACGGAGAACGCCGACGTTCAGTCCTACTTCATGCCGCTGCGGCTGCGTGACGGCAGCGGTGACAAGTCCGGGAACGCTGTGTTCGAGTCGAGCCGGTATCGAGAGGTACTCGATGGACTCGACAAGGCCACGGCCGCCGGCGGCGCCGCGATCTTCTGCGGACATGACTGGAAGGTGGCGGGCAACGAGCTGTACAACATCCGCGGTTATGCCGGCCTCAACATCTGCTGGGTCTACAACTACGCCGGCGACGAGTGGAAGCGCGCGCTTCCCGACACCATCAAGGCATGGGTGACGCCGCCCGATCCGAAGCATCTGTCGCCAGAGGCCAAGGACCTCGAGCACTTCCCGTATTACGCGACGTTCGGTGAGAACAAGACCAAGGTGATTCAGTTGAAGCCGCTGCAGGTGAACCTGCTCGCTGATCTCGCGGCCTGGTCAATCAGCAACAAGGCCGCCGTCGACGCGATTCTATCGGCGTTCGACAAAGACGTTCTGCCGCGGCCGGCCTCGACGAGGTAACGCGTAATGGGGTCGGGAGTCATTTCCATTGACTCTCGATGAAATGACTCCCGACCCCATTACAATCCTGTGCCGAACCACTTCTGGTAGAGCCGATCATAGGTGCCGTCCTCTTTGATCTGCAGCAAGACGAGGTTCACCGATTTTCGATACGGGCTGTCGACGGGGAACACGATGCCGTAGCTTTCCTTGCGGAAGATCGGGCCGACCGTTTCGACCTTGCCGCTTCCTTGATGTGACGCGTAATAGCGGAGGATCGGCGCATCGTAGACGACGGCGTCGACGCTGCCGTCCTGGAGCGCGTTGATCGCGTCCTCGACTTTTGTGAACTGCGCGCTGTCGACGAGATGTTGCGTCAGGTACTCCACGGAAGTACTGCCGACGACGCTCGCCACGCGCTTGCCTGGCAGGTCTTCCGGGCCGTTGATGTCGCCGCGCAGTTGTTTGACGGTGAGCGACGAGGTGACCGAGGCAGTGAAGTACGCGATGAACACCACGCTGGCGAACATCCACATCACGGCGATGATCCTCGCGAGTCCGGTGCGCGGCATCTGGTCGGCCTGCGTCGCCAGCGTCGCCGCGGCCCACCAGCCGGCATCGATGATCCCCGGAAAGTACGAGCGGCTCGCCAGCCCGCTCGAGTTCCGCCGCTCGAAGAGCCACACCACGTGGGCGATGACGAGGATGGTCAGCACCACGCCAGCCAGAATGGGCAGCGCCGAAGAGCCGCGCAGGAGGTCGACGAGCGTGGCGAACAGCCCGCGTGGCGTCTCGTTCATCGGGGTCAGGATCTGCAGTCCGGAGTCGAACATCGGCTGCGACAGATCGAATGCCTGTGCGCGCTCGGCGGTGATCGAAATCGCCGAAATGCCCAGTGCTGTTTCGTTCGACTTCACGCTGTCGAGGAGGTCCTGCACAGTCGGTTTGATGACGAATTGGGATTTGAGCTTCAGACGGCTACTGATTTCCTGCCACAAATCGACGCTGAATCCCCGCAGCTCACCGTGCTCCTGATAGACAAACGGCCTGACCTCGCGGGTCGCCACGCGCAGGGGCGTCTGAGCCGGCGTCACCGTGGGCGCAATGAGCAGCAACGCGACAACGAGGAACCTCATGGTCTCGTGGACCTCCGAGCGGCTGGCTTTGCTTCCACTGACTCATGGTACGGCACATGCCCCGCTGGCTGATTCGTCACCCATCTGTCACACAGCTCGTCGTGCTGCTCTATCATCAGCAGAGGGGGACTTCACCGTGACAATGTCCTGGTATCCGAAGAACATCATCATCGGCCTGATACTCCTCGCGGTGCTGGCCGTCGCGCTGAGCACTGCTGTCAATGTCGGGCGAGGTGTCGCCGTCGGCGTCGGCGCGGCGCTCCTGTATGCGATCGTCGACGTGATGTTCTCCATCAATCCCGCGGCCTGGCGGCGCCGCGATCAGGCAGCCGGCAAGTAGGGCACGTCCTTTCGGACGTGCCAGCGCGACGCCTTTTATGACGTCTGGCTTCCGCGCGGCGCTTGTTGCAGTGATGCTGCTACGTGCTGCAGCCGGAGTGAGTGCGCAACCGGCCTCCGCAGCCGCTCCTCGCGAAGGCTTCGTGACGGCGAACGGCATCAGGCTCCACTACGTCGATTGGGGCGGCAGCGGCGACGCGTTGGTGTTCCTGCTCCCGAATGGCGGCAGCCTCCTGCGTCAGTTCGACGCGCTCGCGCCACAGTTTACGGATCGGTTTCGCGTGCTTGGAATCACGCGCCGAGGCCTGGGACAATCCGACAAACCGTCAACTGGCTACGACACCGACACGCTCGCGCGCGACATCGCCGGCTTCCTGGACGCGCTTCACATCTCGCGCGCCAACCTGGCTTCGCATTCGATTGGCGGTGCGGAGATGACGCGATTCGCCGTCCTCTATCCGCAGCGCGTCGTGCGCCTCGTCTATCTGGATTCGGCCATCGATTACGCACAGCTGAACGAGATCGCGCGCGAGGCCCGTCTGCCGCCGCCGCCCGATAGGGCGCTGGCCGCGACTGCCGAAGGCGCCGGGAAGAACCACCCGGAATACTCGAAGGTGATGGCGCCCGCTCTCGATGTCGCCGTTGTCTATGACGGCCCGTTCCCGACACGTCCGGAAGATGACGACTCGTACAAACGCTACGCGCGTTTCATCGACGAGCGGGACTTCATTGGCGATCAGATTCGACAGTTCCGACAGCACATGAAGCGCGGCGAGATTCTGACGCTGCACCACACGGACCACAACGCGTTCCTGCACGACCCGGCGCAACTGCGCATCGTCGTGCCGAAGGTGCGTGAGTTCCTGTCAGCGAAGTGACTGCGTTAGCCTCGCTGAACCGGCAAGCTACACTGGCGGACATGGCGCCGGCGATCCACGTTCGCAGCCTGGACGGATTGGCACTCGTTTCGCCAATCGATCCTGCGTTCGATGACCTGGCTACACAGCTGCTCGGTCGAATCGCGACGCTCGGTCTCCAACTCAAACCGTTTCTGGTGATTCTGCGCAACGAGACCAGTCAGACCGTCGTGTCGTACTCGATCACGTGGCGTGTGACGCACACCAGCGGTAAGGTCAGCACGTTCCGCAACCTGGCCAGCTTTCCACATGTCGTCTGTGGTGGGGCGTTCATCAGCCCGCACCCTCCAGGAGTACCGCCTGGCTCGCATCGCATCGAGGCCAACGGCATCGTCATTCATGGTTGGGGGAACCTCGACGAATACTTCGACCAATTCCTGCCGCAGTTTGTGGATCAAAAGGATCGAACGCTCGCGCTGTGGATTTGCAGATCGAGCTGGATGCAGCCATCTTCGACGATGGCTCGCTGATCGGGCCAGATGAGCAGAATGTGGTGGCCGAGAACTTCGGTGAGTACGTGCGCGTGACGCAGGACTGGTATCAAGGCGTCATCGACGCTCTCCATGCAGGACGATCAGTTGAGGAGGCCTTCAGCGCGATCGAACAATTCCTGGCGGAGATCGTTCGTCACCTGCGCTCAGGCCGCCCGCCCGGTCGCGAGAACCCGCTCGAAAGGTGGAAGCATCAAGCGGCAGCGGACGTCGCTCGTTGGCGCCGGAAGTACCCCGAGCCCGAGATCCCGAAACTACTCGACCAACACATTCGTCTCGAGCCGTTCGTGATTCATCGGCGTCAGGCGAAGTAGAGCACGCTTCCGGGAACGTATGCGGATCACGTCACAGCTCACGTGTGTTGGCTGGCGTTCGCGTGAGCCAGGCCGACCACGGTGCGACCCTCATCTCAGGGAGCCGGAACGCGGGCGGAGCGA
Organism: Vicinamibacterales bacterium; assembly: GCA_035263125.1. Classification (GTDB taxonomy): domain Bacteria; phylum Acidobacteriota; class Vicinamibacteria; order Vicinamibacterales; family UBA2999; genus Gp6-AA40. The sequence continues at coordinate 51,655 of DATFRP010000193.1, read as the reverse complement.
TTCATCGCGTCGACTTCCGTCAACGCGTTCGAGTTGCTGTGAGACGGCTCGAACGTTTTGAGCCGCGTGACAGATGTCGCATCGATTGAGCCAATAGTCGACGCGGGAGCGGAAGGATGGGAGCGGAGGCCGCGTTCCCGGCCGATAGCGTCCGCGGACGCCAGCCAACACACGTGAGCTGTGAGCGCTGCTGCTTAGCGGACTGTCTACAGCGTAGTCGCTGGAGCGACGATCCTCTAACTTGCCTTTTGCCGACGATCGATGATGCCCTTCAGCAGCGGAATGCTGTCCGCGGGCGGCGCAGCGACAGGAATCGATCGGATGTAGGCGTACACGTCGACGAGATCTTTCTCAGGCGGGTCGACGAATTTCGGCATCTGCGTGGTCGACGGTTTTCGCACGTAGGCGAGAAACGCCTCTTGCGTGCGATTCATCGGCACGAGGCGCGGATTGCCGGTCTGCCCGTCGTAGCCGTGACACGCGTAGCACTTGTAGGTCTTCTCGAACAGCTCCTGCCCGCGCTTGGCATCGCCACTCGGAGGTGGCAGCGATGCGGTTTGCGCCAACAGAACTGCGCTGCACGCGATCGCGCTGACACCTACACCTACACTTACACCTAAACCTAGAACCTTTGACTCCACCTTTGCCCTTTGACCTTTGCCCTTTGACATACGACGCGCCTAGCGCGGCTGCGCGATCACGTCGACGAGCGCGGGTTCACCAGCTCTGACTTTTGCCAACGCGCGTTGATACGCGCCCGCGAGGTCTCTGGGATTCTCGATCGGACCCTCCGCGTACATCCCATACGCCTTTGCCATCTGCGAGTAGCTGATCGCCGGCTCGTTGATGACGCTGCCGATCGACGCGTTCGCCATACCCCGGCCGCGGCTGCCGCACATCCGCTGCACGATCATGACCTCGGCGTGATAGGCGCGGTTGTTGTGGACGACGAGCAGCAGCGGGATTTTGTGATGCACCGCTGTCCACAGGACGCCGGGCTGGAAGTTCAAGTCGCCGTCGCCGACGATGCCGATCGAGAGGCGTCCCTGCCGCTTGTGCGCGAGCGCGGCGCCGACCGATCCCGGCGTGTCGTAGCCGATGCCGAAGCCGCCGTTGTCGCCGTTGTAGCGGTAATGCTTGTCGAAATTCAGCAGCCGGCGCTGCCAGTCGCCGGTGAACTGGTGGCCCGAGACGACCGCCCAGTCGTCGTTCTGCACCTGCGCGCCGAGCTCCGCAATCATGCGCGGAACGCTGATCGGACTATTGCCCCATCCGAAGCTCGCGTTCTCCACGTACTTCTTGTGCGCCTCTTTGTGTGCCGCCGCGATCTTCGCGCCGCGTTCGGCGAGCACGCGTTTGCGATCTGGCGTGATCAGCTTCCTGGTCTCCTCGATGAGCGAGGGGAGCGTCGCTTCGGCGTCGCCGGCGATCGCCAGGTCGACGTCGGCGTACCGGCCGTAATCGTGGATGTTGCTGTGCTGAAACAGATGTTCGGCGGAGATGCTGATCGTCTTCCGTCCGCTGGCACGCGCGGCTCGCGCGAGCGCCGACATGTCGCTCATCTCGAGGCCGAGCGTCACGTCCGCTCGATAGCCGGCGCCGCCGTTGCCCCAGAGCGGATGCCACGACGGGAAGTCCTGCCACGATCCGTACGTGCCGACGTCGACCGGTGCCTGCAGCGTTTCCGCGAGCTCGATCATCAGGTCCCAGCCACGCGGCGTGCGTCCGACTTTGCGCGGAAGGAGCAGCGGCGACTCCGCCGCGACGAGCAGGCGCGCCGTCTCGCGCACCGCGTTCGAATCACCCTGCGGCGGCGACGGGCGAACCAGCTCCGGAATGCGCGGCCGATCCTTGGTCTCGATCAGTTCTTCCTGCAGCTCGGCATCGACCGAGAGCAGCACCGGACCCATCGGAGGCGTGGTGGCAATCTGATACGCCCGCAGCGTCGACTCCGCGAACCGCTCCAAGTTCGTCGCCTCGTCGTCGAACTTCACGAAGTCGCGGACGATCGATCCCATGTCCTGCGCACTGTGCGGGAGATTCACGATGCCCGTCGGATTGCGGTGCTGACCGACGACGAGGAACACCGGCACCCGATCGGCCCAGGCCTGGAACAACGCCATCGAGCCGTGGAGCATGCCGACGGTTCCGTGAACACAGACGAGCATCGGCTTTCCGGCCGCCTTGGCGTAGCCGTGAGCCATCGCAATCGCGGCTTCTTCGTGGAGCGCGGTCAGGATCTCGGGTGACTTGTTCCCCGAATAGTTGATGAGCGATTCGTGCAGCCCCGCGAACGCCGAGCCCGGATTGATCGCGACGTAGTCGAAATCGAGTTTCTTGATGACGTCGACCATGAAGTCGGAGGCGGGCTGCTGGCCAGGAATGGCCGCGCGGACCGTCGCCGGAGTCGCGTTCTGCGCCTGCGCGTAGGCGAGATCCTGCGCGTCGGTCGGGACAACGACCGAGGGCGGGGCAGGGGCGGCTGGTTCGGGAGCCGCTTCGGCGGCGCGCCCGGTGACGATCAAGCCGGCGGTGCCGGCGGCCGCGCCTTTGAAAAAGTCTCGACGACCGACGGCATGTTCGCCATGCCCCGGCCGTTCGTTGGAATCGTCCACAGATCCCTCCTGGCCGCTACATCATACGGCCCGGCGGAGGAATCGGGAATCTGAATGAGTCACGACCAGCGGCACCAGAAGCAAGGGGGACGCCACCTGGGCTGGCACCCTTCGAAGCGCGGTTCAGCCGTGCTACCATCCAGCCACTTTCGTCCGCATGCGAGGTTCTCATGAGGCGCTTCACTTCACCACGACTGCTTCTCGCGGCTGGTTTGCTGGCGGCCCTCTGTGGCGGCGTCGTCGCGCAGCAAAGATCGGCCGGCTCGATGACGACGGCGGCAAAGAGCTTTCTTGATGCGTTGACCCCCGACCAGCGGAAACAGGCGACATTCGACTTCGACACGAGCGAGCGCCTGCATTGGAACTTCATCCCCGACGAGACGTTCCCGCGCAACGGGCTGCCGCTGAAGGCGATGACCGAGCCCCAGCGCAAGCTCGCGCACGCGCTGATGCGCACCGGCCTGAGTGAGCGCGGCTACATGACGTACGCGCAGATCATTGCGCTCGAAGACATCCTCAAGGCGACCGAGGATGGCCGGATGGCTCGCGATCGTGACGCGTACCGCTTCTCTGTGTTCGGCACGCCGTCGAATCAGGGGGCGTGGGGCTGGCGCGTCGAAGGCCATCACGTCTCGCTGCACTTCGATGTCGTGAACGGCAGCGCGGTGTCGAGCACGCCGTCGTTTGCCGGTTCGAATCCGGCTGAGGTCCGCGATGGTCCGCGCAAAGGACAGCGGACACTTGCGATGCTGGAGGACTCGGCGCGTACCCTCGTGACCGCGCTCGACGCCACCGAGCGTACCACGGCAATGATCAACACCGTCGCCCCCAATGAGATCCTGACGACGAACAAGCTGGAGATCGATCCGCTGTCGCCGGTGGGGCTCAAAGCCTCGGGCATGACGCCGGCGCACCGCGAGCTGCTGATGAAGGTGCTCGACTCGTACGCAGGGCTGATGGCGACGGACATCGCGGCAGATCGACTCGCGAAGATTCAGAAAGCCGGCATCGAGAACGTGGCCTTCGCCTGGGCCGGGCCGATCGAGCGCGGTCAGAAGCACTACTACCGCGTGCAGGGGCCGACGTTCCTCATCGAGTTCGACAACACGCAGAACGACGGCAATCACGTGCACTCGGTCTGGCGCGATTTCAAGGGTGATTTCGGGCGCGACCTGCTTCGTGAACATCTCAAGTCATCGACGCATTGAGCAATGCCCGATGCTCAATGCCCAAGGCCGAACGCTCAAGGGACTGTGAACGGCGCGCACGACGGGATGCTGCGCCTCGCCTACTGATGTCGATCGCGAAAGGGAGCTCGGTTCGAAAAGCAGACCATCCGATCGATTCGCTGTTCATCGATCGGTGGTCGCCGCGTGCGATGTCGGGCGAGTCGATCGGTCCGGCGGATCTGTTGACGCTCTTCGAAGCCGCGAGGTGGGCGCCGTCGGCGGGGAACACACATCCATGGCGCATCCTCTACGCACATCGGGACACCGAGCACTGGCCGGTGTTCTTCGACCTGCTGGTCGAGCGCAATCAGGTGTGGTGCCGCAATGCCGCGGCGCTGCTGGTCTTCATTTCTCGAACGACCAACGAACAGACCGGCAAGCCGTTGCGCACGCACACCTACGATACCGGCGCCGCGTGGGAAAACCTGGCGCTGCAGGGAACGCTGCGCGGACTCGTGGTACACGGGATGGCGGGCTTCGACTACGCGAGGGCGAAGGCAGTGCTTGGCGTGCCGGACGATTTCACGGTCGAAGCGATGGCCGCGATCGGCAGGCCCGGCCGCGCCGAAGATCTGCCAGAAGACTTTCGTGCCCGCGAATCGCCGAACACGAGGAAGCCCGTAAGCGAGTTGGTCTTCGAGGGTGGGTACAAAACGTAATGCAAAATGCAAAATGCGAAACACAAGAGGAGGCCGCGGCGGTCGTGACACACCAGCCCCTTTTGCATTTTGCATTTTGAATTTCGCATTACAGCGAAGGAGGGCATATGCGGGGCGTGTCCATAGCTGTGTGTACAACTGTCCTCGTGATCGTGTCCCTGGCGGGCCGCGCGCAGAACACGAACGTCCTCATCCAGCCGCCTTCCGTCACCGGTCCGATCGCCCTGACGGCCGCGCTTCGCAGCCCCGACCATGGATATCCCTACAACGCCACATGGGTCGATCTGCAGAAGCAGGGCTACGTCGAAGAGGAGTTCTTCATCTCCGGTGAGGCCCATCGATACAGCACGCCCGCCGGGCAGCGCGGGAGCGTGCTCGATGGCAATCACGCCTACACCACGCGGATCGTGGTGCGAAGGCCGAAGCAGGCCACCCGCTTCAACGGGACAGCGATCGTCGAGTGGTCCAACGTCTCGCAGGGGCACGACGGCGAGTTCGAGTGGTTCCAGGCCTACGAGCACTTCCTGCGCGGCGGCTACGCGTGGATTGGCGTCTCTGCGCAGGCAGTCGGCGTCAACGCGTTGAAGGAATGGAGCCCCGCACGGTACGCGAGCCTCGACGTGGCGCGTGCGAGCACGATTCAGGCCGATGCGCTCTCGTACGACATCTTCAGCCAGGCCGCCCTGGCGGTTCGTGGCAAGGGGAATCGAGACGTGATGGGCGGCTTGAAAGTGCAGCGGCTCATTGCCACCGGCCACTCGCAGTCGGCAGCCCGGCTCTACACCTACTTCCACTCGGTCCATCCGCTGACGTCGAAGATGTACGACGCGGTGCTGCTGCATGGCGGCGGCGGCCGCGTGAGCCCGGATCTCAACGTGAAGGTCTTCAAGTATCTCGACGAGAGCGACGTGATCGGCCAGGCGAACAGCCGCGTGCCTGACTCGGCCGGCTACCGGCAGTGGGAAGTGGCTGGCTCATCGCATCTCGATGCGCAGTTCTCACGTTCGATGGCGGCGCTGGGCCTGCGCGTGTCGGGGATGCGTCCGGTCGAGGGGGCGCCCGTGATGTCGGGGCCATCGATCAGCGGCGGAGAGAAAGGCAATGGCGCCGTCGGCAATGGCGCGGGCCCCGAGAACGAAGGGCCCAACGGCGGATGCGCGCAGCCGCCATTCAGCCGCGTTCCCTCGTTCCACGTGCTGGGCGCCGCCTTCGATGCGACGCATCGCTGGCTCGTCGATGGCGTGCTGCCGCCGGGCGGGCAGCCGATCGATCTCAGACAGCTGCCTCCGGATGCGTCATCCGCGGCCGGCGACGCACGCGGGCGTGGCGCGCGCGGCGGTGCGCCGGCGGGCCCGCGTTGGGAGATCCTCCGCGACGATCTCGGGCTCGCGCGCGGTGGAATCAGGCTGGCTGCGGTCGCAGCGCCGATCGCGAAGAACACCGGTGACAACGTCGGCGGTGCAGCCGTTGCTGCCACCGGTGAACGGAACTGTCGTCTGATGGGATCGAGCGAGCCGTTCGACGCCGCCCGGCTGGCGTCGCTCTATCCCACGCACGATGTGTATGTGGCCAGAGTGAAAGACGCGACCGAGAAACTGCTCAAGGCGGGTTTCATCGACAAGGCGGACGCCGAGGCCACGCTGCGCGACGCCGAGAAATCGACGATCGGGAAAGGGGCGCCGTCCGCGCCTAGTGGGTCAAACCGTACAGCAGCGCGTTGATGCCGAACGCGTAGCCCGGGACGGACATCTGATAGAAGTACTGCGGATCCTCGCCTTCGCGTTCGAAGGAGTCTCCGAGATCCGTGTTGTGCGTCATCAGCACCATGATGTTGCCGTGCTTGTCGAGAACAGCGCGCGCGTGCGGCTCGGCGCTGTCCTCCCCGAGTTCTGACGTGCCCCCGCCGCTGCCCGCCCAGAAGTTGATCGACGAGATCTGCGGCACGCCTTTGATCACGAACTGCGCCGAGAAGAGCGGGTGTTTGCTCGAGAGATCGACGATCGGATACTCATTGGGCGGCAGCACCCTCGACAGCTGGCCCACCCACCAGTCCCACGCCTCGGTGCCCCAGAAATCGTCGGCCCAGATGAAGCCGCCCTTGAGCAGGTACTCGCGCATGCGCGCGGCTTCGTCGTTGTCGAGGCCCGCCGAGCCGACCTCGGTCATCATCACGAACGGGCAGTCGAACAGCTCGTCGTCGGTGAACCTGATCAGCAGCGGATTTGGGTCGCCGTTCGTGAAGCTGACGCGCGTGCGCGTCAGCTCGCTCAGGCGCACCGACAGGTTGATGTCGGCGCGGGGCCAGTCGACACTCCAGTTGCCACTGTAGCGGGCGCCGCGAAGATCGTTGCGGAAAACGGCGCGGCAGAAGTGCCAGCTGCCGTCGAAGTCGCCGGGTTTGGCGATTTCGATGTTGCCGAAGCTGCGGAACCCGCCGCCGCCGCGGCGCTGGCGGAATTGCGCCTCGACCTGAACCGCCATCACGAGCGCAACGAGCGCCACCATGGCCAGGACGAGAGGCCGCCGCGCGAGCAGGCCGGGCACGAATCCAGTCTACCCTTGAAAGTGGAAGAAGTGGAAGGAGTTGAAAAGCCCCACCCGCCTAGTGAATTACTTCAGCTTTTGATCCAAACCCGGTCCGCGGCCCCTTGTTGTCGCGTTCGAGCACCCGCTCCGTGTTCGCGATCGAGAAGCCGGACTCGTACACCAGCTGCGCGATCCTCGCCATCTTCGGAAAGACGATCTTGTCGACCGTGTCGGTCACCTTGTGATAGTCCGGGTGAAGGCCGGTGGTGAAGAAGGTGATCGGGATCCCCTTGCCGGCGTAGCTGTAGTGATCGCTCCGTGTGTAAACGCTCTCGGGATCGAGCGGATCGTTGAGCTCGTAATCGAGCGTCAACGGCTTGGGCATGGCCCCGTTGGTCCTGACGATCAGGTTGTGGAGGTCAGTGCTGATTCGATCGGCGCCCACGATGAAGACGGAGTTGGTGTAGTCGCCTTCGATGTTGTTGCAGTCATCGCGGCCGACCATGTCCATGTTGAGCACGGCTTGCACTTTGTCGAGCGGCACGACCGGAAAGTCGGCGTTGAAGCGCGAGCCTTGCAGACCGGCTTCCTCGCCGGCGTGCCAGACGAAAACGACCGATCGCTTCGGCTTCGGTCCAGCGGCAAACGCTTTGGCGATCGCCAGCAGCGCCGTCGATCCGGATCCATCATCGTCGGCTCCGTTGTTGATGATGTCGCGCTGATCGAAGGGCAGCGGTGCTGGCGCACTGCGTCCGCTCGCACCGTCCGAGCCCGGCGTCGCGGCAGCAGGCGCGCCACGTCCCCGTCCTGGATTCTGCACCACCTTGCCGGCTGCCTTGACGGCTGCCTGCGACGCCTCGCCTCGCTCACGGCAGCTCGTCATCGTGGGCAGTGCCCCTGTGCCTGTTTGGCTGTACCCGATGTGATCGAGGTGTGCGCCGAACATGACGTAGGTATCTCTCAACTTGGGATCAGTGCCCTCGATCATGCCGGCGACGTTGCGGGTGCGCTGCTCGGAGACCGGTTCGAACGCGTTGTCGACGACGATCGTGATCGACGCGGACAGCGACATCGGCGAGAGCGGTTCGCCCTTGGCCGCTTTGGCTTTCAGATCGTCGAATGCGGCCGACTTACCGTCGAACAAGGCGGCAAAGAACGTCTCGTCGCCGGTGATCTGCGGCGGCACGGGTGCATCGACGCGCAGCACCGTGGTGAAGTCCGGAGGAGCCGCAGCGCCTCGACCCCGCGCGCCTGCACCTCGGCCGCGGCCCCGTAGCTGGGCCTGAGCCTGTTGCAGCGCCTCGGTCGCTTTTTGAACCGCGTCCTGCGCCTGAGTGACGGCGCGCTCCGCGTCGGTCGGGTTCGGTGCCGGTGTAAAACCGATCGCCGCTGCTGCGTGGTAGGTATTGATCGCGACACCGGCGCCGCCCCGACCACCTGGGGCGCCACGTCCGGTACCAGCCGCGATCACCTGCGGGCTGGGCAGCATCCAGATCACGAGCTTGTCCTTCACGTCGCGACCACGCAGATCGGCGGCCTGGCCGTAACCGATGAACTCCGCGCCCGTGAACGTGAGCGTCCGCTTGCCGCCTGGACCGGCGACGAACGTCACGTGATCACCGTGCTTGAAGGTCGTCGATTTTCCGCCCGCGCCGACGACCGTGACCGACGAATTGCGCGTGATCCTGTAGCCGCGAAGCTTGACGCTCTCGAAGTACGACCCTCCATCACCGAGCGGCTTCACCCCCCATGACTTCAGATGGTCGGCGACGTACGACGCCGCAAGCCCGTACCCTTCCGTGAAGACCTGGCGCCCCTGTAGTTCGTCGGAGGCGAGATAGGTGAGCCACTCCTTCAAGTCCGCCGGGTTGATCAGCGCGTACTTGATTCCCCTGGCCGGCTCCGGCGCCTGCGCGAGGAGCGTGCCGCCCACCGCAGACGCGAAGACGATGGCCGCTGACACCGTGAGCTGCAGGATGCGTGGAATCTCGACGCGCTTCATAGCGATGATTCTATGCCGGCTGGGAGGGGCGGAGGCCGGCGACCACTCGTCGCCTCCGCGATCCCTGCTCCTCATAGAGGCGATCTCTGCGTGAAAATGACAGCGAAAACTGTCGTAAACTAACCACGTACCTAGCGGGGTCCCACTCAACGAGAAGGAGCCCCTACCTGCGCGCCCGTTCTCGCCGGGCCGTGGATGTAGGCATCATGCGAGCACACGGGACGTGTGCGATGCCTCACCACCTGACCAAACTCATTCCCAATCTGGTTGTCTCTGACGTCGAGCGTTCGGTAGCGTTCTATCGCGATGTGCTCGGCTTCGTCGTTCAGGCGACGGTGCCCGATGCTTCACCGTATGTGTTTGCCATCGTTCAGTCTGATTTCGTGGAGATCTATCTCAACGCGCCCGCGCCGGCTGTGGCCGAGTATCCGGCATTCAAGGGCCGCCCCATCGGCGGCACGTTGACGCTCTTCATCCATGTCGACGATGTGCGCCAGGCGCATGAGGGGCTGAGGGAAAAAGTCACGATCGTGATGCCGCTGGAGACGAAGTGGTACGGTGTCACCGAGTTCGCCTTCACCGATCCGGACGGGTACGTGATTACGTTTGCTCAGCAGGAAACAGGAGCATAATGAGCCGTTGAGAGGGGCCACCATGCGCACGCGCGTATCTGCGGTCGCCATCGCGCTCGTCGTCGCGCTCGTGTCGATTGGCCTCGCTCAATCCTCGAAGCCACGCCCTTCGGCGTCAGCGTCCGGGGCACGCGGCTATACGCCGGCTCGCACGCCGTGGGGCGATCCCGATCTGCAGGGGACGTTCACCAACTCCAACGAGTACGCCACGCCGCTCGAGCGCCCCGCGAGGTTTGCCGGGCGCACGCTGAACGACATCACCGACAAAGAGCTGGCTTCGATCAGGGAAAGCGCCGAGCAGGAGGCGATTGCGGGACTTGCGCCCGGACCGCGCGGCCCCGATTACTGGTGGCTCGAGAATCTGAATCTGTCGAAGCGCGCGCAGGCCTGGTCGGTCGTCGATCCGCCTGACGGGCGCATTCCCGCGCTCACCCCGCAGGCGCGGGCACGCGGCGCCGGGCCGCCGCGTACGAGCTTCATGGGCGGCCCCTTCAACGCGCCTTCGGATTTCGGCATGCTCGAACGCTGCATCTCCCGCGGCGTGCCCGGATCGATGATCCCGGTGATGTACGGCAACAACTACGAGATCGTGCAGACGCCAGGCGTCGTGGTGATCACGTACGAGATCATCCACGAGGTGCGCATCATCCCGCTCGATGGACGACCTCACGTCGGTGCCGGCGTGCGATCGCACATGGGCGATGCGCGCGGCCACTGGGAAGGCAACACGCTCGTTGTCGAGACCACCAACTTCACTGCCGCCTCCGCCTATCGCGGCGCCAATCCCGACACGCTGCGCGTCATCGAACGCTTCGCGCGCGTCGCGCCCGACACGATCGCCTGGAGTGCGACGCTCGACGATCCCGACACCTGGACGCGCCCGTGGACGATCGCGATGCCGTTGACGCTCGACACGCTGCCGCTGTTGCCGTTCGAGTGTCATGAGCATAACTACGGGCTGGCGAATATCCTGCGCGCGGCGCGGGCGGCGGAGAAGGGCGCTCAGTAGGTCAAAGGTCAAAGGGCAAAGGTCAAAGGTAAGGTCAAAGGGTTAGGTAGAGGTAGAGGGACAGGTGTAGGTGTGGGTCTCCTGCACGGCATGCGTCTCATCACGACTGAAGCGTCGGACAATCCCGAGTCGCAGCCGCTCGTTCCTTGGTGGAGTGTTTCGAAAACCGTTCTCGCCGCAGCTGCGCTGGTCCTCGTCGAGCACCGCAAGCTTGATCTCAATGCGCCAATCGCGAACGCGCCGTATACGCTTCGTCAGTTGTTGCAGCATACGTCTGGCCTGCCCGACTACGGTCCCAACCCCGAGTACCACAAGGCCGTGGGGGCTGGCGAGTCGCCGTGGACGGTCGACGAGCTGCTACACCGGGTGAATGCGTCGACGCTGCTGTTCGCGCCAGGCACGAGGTTTTCGTACTCCAACATCGGCTATCTGTTCGTTCGACGGATCATCGAACGAGCCGTTGATGCGGATCTCAACGATGCGCTGAGAGCGCTCGTGTTAGATCCGCTCGGGATCGAAGGCGCCTTCGTGGCGAATGCACCGGAGCACTTCGACGCGACGATCTGGGGAAACGCGCAGCGATATGATCCGCGATGGGTCTATCACGGGTGTGTTGTCGGCTCGCTGTCGTGCGCCGCCACTTGGCTACATCGCCTGATCCACGGCAGGCTGCTCGCCCCGGGGACCAGGACCGCGATGCTTATGCCAGGCAGCTACGACGCCGACGCGAAGGCGTCTGAAGATTTCGGCTACGGACTTGGACTGATGAATGAGCCGGTCCGTCCTGGCGAACGACTCGTTGGACACGCCGGCTTAGGCCCGGGAAGCACAATTACTGTGTTTTCAGCACTGAATTTAAGGCGCACTTTCGCGGCAGCCATCGGGACCGACGAGCCTGGCACTTTCCCGACACTCATCGACCTTCTAAGAAGGCTCGTCTAGAGATTCTCGCCACGGCTGTTCGCACCTACACCTAACACCTACACCTAGCCCTTAGACCTTACCTTTGCCTTTTGCCCTTTGACCTTTGACCTACGCCCTACCGAACCAAACACGCTGTCGGACTCCACCCGCTCGCATCCCCCTGCTTCTTGAAGTTCGTACTCGTCACAAACGGTGTGGTCAACGTCTGCGGGTCCTCGACGATCGTCGTCACCACGAACCACGTCGAGCCGTCTTTCTCGTTGGAGAGATCGAAGTACTCGCGCAGCACCGTGTTCTCGCTGTACGGCGCACCGTTCTTTCGCAGGTAACCCGGCTTCAGATTCGTCGTGACGACCTCGAGCGATCGTCCTCGCGTCCCCTCGCGCGGGTTGAGCGCGATCGGCAGGAAATCGGGCGGGCCAGAGCCGCGCTGCGGCTGTTCCCACTGCGCGCTCGAATACCCTTGCCACGAAAGCGCGAGGCCCGCGGCCGGTTTGCCGCCGAAATGTAACAGGCGCGTCTGCGTGCCTTGATCGGTGTCGATGCGCAGCGTGGTGTCATCGTCCCACGTGATGTGCAGTCGTCCGGGCATGCGCATGAGGCCTGCCGCTCCGTACGCTTTGCACTGATTCCCCTCGGCTTCGTCCTTCGCCGGATCCCACGCCTGGCCGATCTCGCGCGCCGCCGCGTTCAGGGGCACGCCGGCGAAATCGCCGCGCGCCGGCGTGACCATGCGCCAGCGCCAGTCTTCGGTCACCACGGAGACCCAGTAGCCAGTGAAATCAACCGGCGCCGCGGCCTTCGGTGTCGGCGGTGGCCCGCCTCGTCCGCCCCGTCCTCCGGGCGGACCTTGAGCCATCAGCGTCGTCGCGCATACGAGCACGACCACAATGAACGGCGCAATGGCCCGTGTCATGGTTTCCTCGTCAGGCTTTTGTACACGGCTTCGACGAACGCGTCGGGTGACGATGGGCCGCTTTGAGCGCTGTAATCTCCGTCGTAATCGCGCGACGGTCGCGCAGCTTTTACCTGCTGCAGCGACTGACCTTTCTTGATCAAATCCGCGATGCGGTCGCGGACAATCGTCACCATGTCGCGATACTCGACGACCTCGGCTTCGTCGCAGACGCGGCCATGTCCAGGCACAACAAACGTTCCGCCTTCCTGGTATTTCGCGGGGACGGTGATCTCGAGCACTCGATTGAGCGCAGCGATGACGCCGTTCACCGAGCCGCCGTTCTCCAGATCGATGACCGGATAGAGCTCGGGCGAGAACACATCGCCGACGCTGACGACGTCGGAGCCGCGAAAGTAGACGAGCGTGTCGCCATCGGTGTGTGCCGCCGGGACGTGATGAAGGATGATCGCCTCACCGTTCAGGAAGAAGTCGCGTGTCGGCGTGAAGTAGGTGTTCATCGGCATCGCCGCCGACGGCGTATTCGAGTTGGCCGCGACCGCCGCGTCCATCATGCGATTGAACGTGTTCTCGTGCGCCATGACGCGTACCGGCTGCGGGCCACCGCCGCCCAGCTTCACCATCGCAGCATTGCCGCCGGTGTGATCGGCATGAAGATGCGTGTTGACGATCGTGTGAATGGGCTTGTCCGTGAGCGTACGAACGGCCGCGAAGATCTCGGGTGCGACGGCTGCCGTGCCCGTGTCGACGAGCAGCACACCGTCGTTGCCAATCTGCGCCGTCACGTTGCCGGCGGGCGTGACGATCATGTACACGCTCTTTTGGACGCTCAGGATGTGGACGTTGCCGCTGCCGCCTGCACTTGGCCGAGCGGTGGCTGCAGTGGGAGGAGCCTGACCCTGCGCTGATGCGAAAGCGAGGCCGGTCACGATCGCTGTCACGACCAGCAGCATCGTCCTCATCGGCTGGTGGGGGAGAGGCAATCAGTGAAGCCGGTGCAGTTGCAGAAGCGCTCGCAACGATCCTTGGGCTTGTACGCGCCCATTTTCGCGCGGAATTCCGGATAGAGCGTCTCGGCGCCGCCGCGCGCGCCTTCGAGCGGAAGGGCGTACCACTGTGAGTACTCTTTCAGCCACGGATTGGTGCCCGGCAGATAGTGCGGCACCGTTCCCTCAGGCGCAGGCACTTCAGGCAGGTACTCGCACGGGAACAGTCCCGCGCGCTGCCCGGGATCGAGGAACCAGCTCTCACTGCGCACGAGCGGCTCCGTCAGCATCACTGGGTCGTAGACGATATGCGTGATCGTGAGGTAGTTGCCGTGCAGGACCCAGTGCTCCGTGAACGTCGCCTTGCCGCTGCGCGGCACACCATTCCGGCGCAGATACGCCGGCTTCAAGTGAGTCGTCTCGATCGTCAGCATGTTGCCTTCCCACGCGCCGGTCGAGAAGCCCTGGAAAGTGTGCGGCGCGTACTCGGGCGGATGCGGACGGCCATCGAGGTAGATCGTGCGCTCGTTCTCGTAGGCCCCGATATGGGTGTGGAACGCGACGATCTTCTGGGTCGCCCGATGGTAGTCGGCCCAGATGCGAAGCGGCGCCAGTCCGCGGAGCGAGTAATCGGCCGAGTGCGGCCGGCACTGATATTCCTGGACCACAGAGATGCGATCCGGGTCCCACGATTCGGCGCGCAGACGCCCGGCCTCGCTCAGTGGCAGGCCGGTATAGTCCCCGAGCTCCGGGCCGGGTATGCGCTCGATCGTGTCCTCGTGATAGAGCGGCGCCCATTGTCCCGTGAAGTCCACTTGTGCGCGCGCCGGTGAGGGGCTGGAGAGAAAGACGATGACGGCCGCAACGATCCCGACCGCGCGTGACAGGCCCATGAGGCACTCCGTTGCCGAACGTCGAACCCTGAACTTCTTGAACCCTGAACGGTACGGCTCATTCTACTGCTTCGCATAGAATCGCGATGTGAGCGTACGCATCTTTGTCGTGGCAATTGGCATCGGCGTCTTCGTCGGCGGCGTGGCCTACCTCCTGCTTCCACGTCATCCGCCGGTCAGGGTCGTCGCGCTGAGGCCGGAGCCTGCGCCGAGGCGTGAACCGATCGAGCCGACTCCGGTGGCTCCTGACACTGCTGCTGCGCCCATTCCACCGAACGCTGTCGCGCCTCGTGCGGCGCGCAAAGCAGCAGGCACTCCGGTCCCCACACCCGCGTCCGAGACGGTTGCCGAGCTCGGCACCCTTCGCATCACCACCGACGTGGGCGGGGCCTCCGTGTTCATCGACCGGCAGTTCATCGGTACTGCTCCGGTGACGGCGCAGAACGTCAGGCCCGGGACGCATCAACTCAACGTGACCGCGGAAGGCCACGACGGCATCGCACGATCGATCGACGTCGAACCCGGTCCGCGCGATCTCTCGATCCGCTTCAAGGAAGTGCGCCTCAACGCGACGCTCGCCGTCGTGCACAAACACCGCATCGGCTCATGCACCGGCCGGCTCGTCGCCACGCCACAGGGGCTGCGATACGAGTCGAACGACAAAGACGATGGCTTCAACGTGCCGCTCAACGCGCTCGAGTCGTTCGCAGTGGATTATCAGGACAAGAATCTGAAAGTGAAGGTACGGAAGGGCAAGCAGTACAACTTCACCGATCCCGATGGCGACGCCGATCGCCTGTTCGTGTTTCAGCGAGACGTCGACAAAGTGCGGCAACGGCTCGCCAAAGGGGATACGCCGGCAACCGACTAGCGCTCGCCTTCGCTGACGCCGAACCACGGAGTCGCCCATGAGCGCGGCTCACCCCGCACCATGAAAATTGTGGAGCCACTTCCGCCGCCTTCGTTGCCGTAAGGACACGGAGGTTTGCGGACAGAACGGAGGATGTTCACACGGAGTGTTGATGCTTTTCTTAGTGCCTCCGTGGTTCGTGATCAGTGCCCGTCCCAGTAATCAAGGTCAGCCGAGAGCTTCCGCAACGGCCTCGACGTGTCCGTCGACTTTCACGTTGTCCCAGCGCTCGACGACCTTGCCGTCAGGACCGATCAGATACGTGGTGCGGGCGATGCCCATGTACTTCCGGCCGTAGCGCGACTTCTCCTGCCACACGCCGTACTTTTCAGCGACCGCGTGATCGGCATCGGCGAGGAGCGGGAACGTGATGCCGTGCTTGTTCGCGAACTTCGCCTTGCTCTTCTCGTCGAGGATGCTCACACCGAGCACCGCCGCCTTGGTTTTCTTGAACGACGGCAACTGTGCCTGGAACTCACACGTCTCCTTGGTGCAGCCGGGCGTGTCGTCTTTCGGGTAGAAGTACAGGATCAACGATCGGCCTTCGTAGTCCGAGAGCTTGTGCGTGTCCCCGTTCTGGTCTCTCAACGTGAACGCAGGGGCTTTCCTGCCGGGATCGATGAGCGGCATATAGCACGTCATAATACGTCTTTCAGATGAGCGAATCGCGCACGGCCATCATCGCAGTCGACGGCACCTTCACCTACCAGGATCTCGACGAGGCATCGAAGCGTGTCGCGGGCGCGCTGCTGGGCGACAACGAAGACCTGAACCAGACGCGTGTCGCCTTCCTCGTGTCGCCGAGCTTTGCCTACGCAGCCGTGCAACGTGGCATCTGGCGCGCCGGCGGCGTTGCGGTACCGCTCGCGGTATCGCATCCGCCACCTGAACTCGAATACGTCATTCGTGATTCGGGCGCGTCGGTCGTTGTGGCCGACGCCGCGTGTGCACCGCGAGTCGCCAGTCTTGCGCGGGCGGCACGCGCTCGCGTGCTGACATCAGCCGATGCGCTCGCCGCGGCGTCTGCTGAAGGGCTGCCGCACCTCGGCTCGAACCGGCGCGCGATGATCATCTACACGAGCGGCACGACCGGGCGACCGAAGGGCGCGGTCACTTCACATCAGAACATCGGCGCGCAGATCGGATCGCTCGTCGAAGCGTGGCGATGGTCGCCGTCCGATCATCTGCTGCTCGCGCTTCCGCTGCACCACGTGCACGGCGTCATCAACGGGCTCGGATGCGCGCTTGCGGTGCGCGCGACCTGCGAGATCCTGCCGGAGTTCGATGCCGAGCGCATCTGGTCGCGTCTGGCCTCCGGCGATGTGACGGTCTTCACCGCGGTGCCGACGATGTACCACCGGTTGATCGCGTCGTGGGAGGGGGCGCCGCCAGCGGTGCAACGTGCGCGATCGGATGGCGCTCGCCGGCTGCGTCTGATGATGTCGGGCTCCGCGGCGCTGCCGGTGCGGACGCTCGAACGATGGCGCGAGATCACCGGACACACGCTGCTCGAACGCTACGGCATGACCGAGATCGGCATGGCGCTCTCGAATCCGATTGCCGGCGAGCGGCGGCCAGGAAGCGTCGGGCAGCCGTTGCCGGATGTAGACGTCCGCCTGGTCGACGAGGCGGCCGATGCCGTGGCCGATGGAACACCGGGAGAGCTCGAAGTGCGCGGACCAACGGTCTTCATGGAGTACTGGCAGCGGGAGGACGAGACGCGCGCCGCGTTCCGCGACGGCTGGTTCAGAACCGGGGATGTGGCGGTGCTCGAAGCCGGTTCGTACCGGCTGCTCGGCCGGACGAGCGTCGACATCATCAAGACCGGCGGATACAAGGTCTCGGCGCTCGAGATTGAAGAGGTGCTGCGATTGCATCCGGCCATCGCCGAATGCGCCGTCGTCGGTGTTGAAGACGAGGCCTGGGGCGAGCGGGTGTCGGCGGCAGTGGAGCTGCGCGACGGCGCGACGCTGTCGCTCGACGAGCTTCAGGGATGGGCGAAGAGTCAGCTGGCCCCCTACAAGATTCCACGCGCGCTTCAGGAAGTGAGCGCGCTGCCACGAAATGCCATGGGCAAGGTCGTCAAACCGCAGGTTGCCGGTCTCTTCAAATAGCGATAACCTCCCGGGCATGGGACGGCACTGGCGCAGGTGGACTGCTCTCGCGGCGATAGTCATCACGGCCGCCGCAGTGGCTCATGCCCAGCGCTTCTTCCGCGAGGGCAGCTACGCGCCGCGCTATGCCCCGCCCGTGATGCCCGACCCGAACTTCGTGGTCTGCCGTCTCGCCTATCGCCAGGTGCGTTCCGAAATCTCCGGCATCGGCTGGATGACGGACTATCCGTACGCCGAGATCAACCTGACCACACGATTCTCGGAGCTCACCAAGACCAGGGTGAGCCGCGACCCGAATCACACACCGAATTTCTACGTGGTGCGACCGCTCGACGACACCCTGTTCAACTGTCCGATCCTCGTGGCCTCCGACGCCGGCACGATCGGGTTCCACCAGGACGAGGCCGAGCACCTCCGTAACTACCTCCTCAAGGGTGGATTTCTCTGGGTCGACGATTTCTGGGGCACGGCCGCCTGGGAGCATTGGGCGAGTCAGATCGCGCTGGTGTTCCCGCCCTCCGAGTATCCAATCGAGGATGTGCCGATCGGCGATCCGATGCTCAGCAGCCTCTTCGAGGTGAAGCAGATTCCCCAGATCACGAACATCCAGTTCTGGAGACGGTCCGGAGGCACCAATACGTCAGAGCGCGGCGAGGACAGCGCCGTCGTGCATTTCCGCGCGATCCGCGACAGTCATCACCGGATCATGGTCATCATGACGCACAACACCGACGTCGCCGATTCGTGGGAGCGCGAAGGCGAGGATCCGGCGTTCTTCTATCAGTTCTCACCGGCGGGCTATGCGCTCGGCATCGACGTCCTGCTCCACGCGATGACGCATTGAGAGCGTGTCTGCATTCTGAATTCTGCATTTTGAATTCGTAAATGCGTCCGACCAAGTCGCGCTCGCGCTTCACGCTCCTCGCCAAATGGACCGCTCGCGCAACCGGCCGTCCGATCAGCTTCTTTCTCGCGCTGTTCGTGATCATCGTGTGGGCGGTGACAGGCCCGATGTTTCACTACAGCGACACGTGGCAGCTGGTGATCAACACGGGCACGACGATCGTCACGTTCCTGATGGTGTTCCTGATTCAGGCGACTCAGAACCGCGACGCGGAAGCGGTGCAGGTCAAGCTCGATGAGATCATCCGCGCGATCGGAAGTGCCAAGAACGAGCTGCTCGACCTCGAAGAATTAGAGGAAGAGGATCTCGACGAGCTCAGACAGGTGTATTGCGATATGGCGGCGAAGGCGCGGGAGAAGCGCGCCGCGTCCAGAACAGGTAGCCGGGAACGCCGATCAAGATGATGACCAGCCCGCGGACCGTGGTTGCCGTCTGGTACATGAAGAGGACCGCCAGCACGGTTGCAGCCCCTGCGATGTACAACGCCGGAACGATCGGGTAGCCAAACGCCCGATAGGGACGATCGACATTCGGCATCGTCTGTCGAAGGCGGAACAACGCGGCAATCGTCAGGATGTAGAAGATCAGCGCTGCTGAAATGACGTAGTTCAGCAGGTCGCCGTACAGGTTGCTGTACGCGTGGGTCGAGGCGTTGTAGGTCCGCGGCAGGATCAGGATCGCGGTCCAGATGCCCTGGAGCACGAGTCCCCACGCCGGCACGTTGTGCGCATTCAGCGTGCCTGTCCGCCGGAAGAACACCTTGTCCCGTCCCATCGCGTAGTAGGCGCGCGCGCCCGCGAGTATCAGCCCGTTGTTGCAGCCGAAGGTCGAGATCATGATCCCGATCGCCATGATCATCGCGCCCAGGCCCGGGAAGATCGCTTCCAGCGCAGCGGTCGCGACGCGATCGGATGGTGCTTGCTGAATCGCGTCGAAGGGCAGCGTCACCAGATACGCCACATTCGCGAGCAGATACAACGTGATCACGATGCCGGTGCCGAATGCCAGCGCGAGCGGGATGTTGCGGCGCGGTTCCTTCACTTCGCCGGCCGTGAAGGTGATGTTGTTCCAGGCGTCGGCCGAGAACAGCGATCCCACCTGCGCGACACAGAGTGCGACGAACACGCCGAATCCGGTCGTGGCAGTGAGCCCGGGCGCCAGTTCCGTGACGCCGCGTGGCGTCCAGAGGTCCCCGAAGTTCGGGCCGACGGCGCCCGCGTTCCAACCGAACAGAAGCCCGACCGCGATCAACGCGAGGAGCGCGCCCGTCTTGGTCGTCGTGAACGTGTTCTGAATGAGCTTGCCCCAGTCGAGTCCACGCGTGTTGGTCCACGTGAGCAGCGCGACCATGAGGATGCCGAGCAGTTGAACGGTGGAGAGCGAGAATGCGTACCCCGTCGAGACGTGAATCGGCGGGATCAGATAGTGCTCCTCGGAGAACCAGGGCAGGAGGTATCCGGTGTAGCGCGCGAAGCCGACCGCCACCGCCGCAATCGTGCCGCTCTGGATGACGGTGAAGAGCGTCCACCCGTAGAGGAATCCCCAGATCGGTCCGAACGCCTCGCGCAGGTAGACGTATTGACCGCCGGCGCGCGGCATCATCGCCGCCAGCTCGCCGTAGGACAGCGCTGCCGCCAGCGTGAGGACGCCGGTCACGACCCACGCCGTCAGCAGCATGCCGGGGCTGCCGGTCTGCCGCCCCATCTCCGCGGAGACGAGGAAGATCCCCGACCCGATCATCGAGCCGACGACGACCATGGTCGAGGCGTAGAGGCCGAGGCCGCGTTTGAACTCAGTATCCAGCTGGACGACTGATGGCGTGGCCAATGGCTACTCGCTAATCCGGAAGATACGGAATGGTCTGGGGGCCTTGCGGCAGGACGCAGAGCGTCGAAGCCGGGCCAGCATGAAGGAGCCGCTCGCGAACGGTTTCTTCGATGTCATCGATCGGTGTGAAATGCGCCGCACGTACTTCATCGGGACGAAGGCCGTCAGTCTTTATGAGCACGTCCGCCTTGGTCTGGATCTGGGCCTGCACCTGGACCTGCCACTGATCGGGGACCGAATACCCTGGTGTCGCGATCATCTCGAGAAGGGCAGCCGGCGTGGCGGCCGATCCGAGCACCGTGCCGTACGCGCCATGTGAGGGCAGCCCGTCGCGGCATTCCGCCGCGCAGACGATGGTGCCGCCTGGCTTGACGATCTTCGCCGCGGCCGACATGCCTTTGACCGCCTGATAGAGATTCTGGTCGAGAGGGTAGCCCGAGTTCGTCGTGAGCACGAGATCGAACGGCGACGGCACTTTCCGCATCGCCGTGCCCTTGGCATACGCGCATGCGGCCCGGTGCTCGGAGAAGACGTCACCCGCGAACGCGGCCGTGATCTTCTGCTCGCGATTGAGCGTCACGTCGACCGCGAAGTGAACGGGGACCATCCGCGCGATCTCGCGCACATCGTCGTGGACCGGGTTGCCTTCGGTGACGCCCCAGGTCGCGAGCGGGTGGCCGATGTGATGCACGTCGTGCAGGATCATCACGGTCTCGAGGCCTGCGAGCCCCGGCGCCACCATCTTGGGCCCGCCGCTGAAGCCCGCGAAGAAGTGCGGCTCGACGAAGCCGGTCGTGATCCGGAAGTCGGCATCGAGCCATTCGCGGTTGAGGAACACGGGCACGCCGGTCGATGTTGTTCCGGCCCGTCCGAGCGTCGCGGGGGCCCGGCTGTCGTGGTTGATCACGCGGCAGCGATTCAAGATCTCACGGCCCAGCATCCGCTCGAGTTCTGGCGGAGTGTTGGTGCGGTGCGTGCCGGTGGCGATCAGGATCGTGACGTCCTCGGGCGCGACGTGCGGCATCTCGTCGAAGAGCGCCCGCAGCATTTCGATCCGTGGCTGCGCGCGTGTGATGTCGCACACCGAGATCGCCACGCGCTGCCCCGGACGTACGAGCTCGCGCAACGGTGAACGGTCCAGCGGCGCGCGAATGGCGGCGAGCAGGGTGGCGTGCGCGTCCGGCACCGCCGGGCGCGGCACGGGCTCGATCACGGTGACGCGCTCCTCAGGGAGGTTCACCTCGAGGCCGTCGGTGCCGTAGTCCAGTCGTAGGCGCACGCTTTGGTCCTTGGTTCTTGGTGTTTGGTTCTTGGTCCGTGCTTGGTCCGAAATGGAGTGTACCATTGCCCCGATCGATGGATGAACGACTGGTAGACGAGTTCCGGCGCATCTGCGGGCTGGACGCAGTTCTGCACGAGCCGTTGCAGCTCATGACCTATGAGTGCGATGCGCTGCCGCATCTGCGTGAGAAACCGGCGTTGGTCGTGCTCCCGGGGTCGGCGGCCGACGTCCAGAAGGTCGTGCGCGTGTGCGCGCGGGAAGGGGTGCCGTTCGTCGCGCGCGGGCACGGAACGGGCCTGTCCGGTGGCGCGCTGCCGGTGCCCGGCGGTGTGGTGATCAGCCTGTCGAGGCTGAATCGCGTGCTCGACATCGACATCCCCAACAAGCGCGTGACCGTTGAACCTGGCGTCACGAACCTGGAGATCACCCGGCGCGTGGCGCCCTTCGGCTACTACTACGCGCCCGATCCGTCGAGTCAGCAGGTGTGCTCCATCGGTGGCAACGTGGCCGAGAATTCAGGTGGCGCTCACTGCCTGAAGTACGGCTTCACGGTGCATCACGTACTCGCGGTGGAGGCCGTGCTGCCCGACGGTGAGATCGTCGAGATCGGCAGTCCACTCGCCGACGCACCCGGTCCGGATCTGCTCGCGCTGATCATCGGGAGCGAGGGTACGCTCGCGGTCGTCACCAAAGCGGTGGTACGCATAATGCGCCGGCCAGAAAGCGTGCAGACGCTGCTCGCGGCGTTCGACAGCATCAGAGAAGCGGGCGCCGCGGTCTCCGACATCATCGGCGCCGGCATCGTGCCTGCTGCCGTCGAAATGATGGACCGTCTCGCGATCCGCGCTGCCGAGGCCGCAGTGCATCCGAACTTTCCACCGGCGGACACCATCCTGATCGTCGAGCTCGATGGGCCCTCTGCCGAAGTGCGCGAGCTGTTTGCGACCGTCGAGGACACGTGCACGCGTGCTGGTGCGACAACCATCGAAATCGCACAGGACGATGAACAGCGGGCGCGAATCTGGAAGGGACGAAAGGCCGCATTCGCGGCGATGGGGCGCGTGTCGCCCAACTACTACGTGCAGGATGGCGTCGTGCCGCGCACGAGGCTGCCCGAAGTGCTCGCGCGGATCCGTCAGCTCGACGAGCGATCCGGTCTTCGCATCGGCAACGTCTTTCATGCGGGCGACGGCAACCTCCACCCGCTGATCTGCTACGACGAGCGCATTCCCGGTCAGTCCGCGCTCGCCGAGGAGGTGGCGCGCGAGATCCTGACCTACTGCATCGAAGCCGGCGGATCGATTACCGGCGAGCACGGGGTCGGGGCCGACAAACGCGACTACATGCCGCGCATGTTCTCGCAGGACGATCTCGATGTGATGCAGCAGATGCGCGACGCGATCGATCCACGCCGCTTGTGCAATCCGGGCAAAGTGCTGCCGACGCCGCGCCTGTGCGGTGAGGTGCCCGGTCCCTATCGCGAACACCCGGTCGAAAAGGCAGGTCTGGCCGAACGCTTCTGATGGTACCCACCGAGATGCGCGCGGGCAGCGCGAGCGACGCCGTCGATGGTGTCGTGCCGCGTCAGGTGATCGAGCCGGCGTCGGCCAGCGAGCTCGGGATTGCGTTAGCGTCGGCGTCACGCGATCGGCTCGCGACGATCATTCGCGGCGGCGGTACGAAGATCGATTGGGGGCGCCCGCCAGTTACAGTCGATCTGGTCATCTCCACGGCGCGCCTCGACAACACGATCGTCCACCGGCACGGCGACCTGACGGCGACCGTGCATGCCGGCATCACGTTGAGCCGGCTCAATCAGGAGTTGACCCGCTACGGTCAATGGCTGCCGATCGACAGCGCCTTCGACGAAGCCACCATCGGCGGCATCGTTGCCTCGAATGACGCGGGGCCGCTGCGGCATCGCTACGGCACGCCGCGCGATCTGCTCATCGGTGTAAACCTGGCGATGGCAGATGGCCGGCTGGTGAAAGCCGGTGGTCACGTCGTGAAGAATGTGGCGGGATACGACCTCGGTCGATTGATCAGCGGATCGTTCGGCACGCTCGCGGTGATCGTGGACGCGACGTTCAAGCTCCTGCCGATCCCGCAGGCATCGGCCACGCTCGTGGCCTCGTACACAGACGCCGAGCGTCTCGCGCATGACGCGGCGTTGATCGCGGCCTCTCAAGTCGAGCCGCTCGCCTTCGACGTGCGCGTGTCCGCGGTTGACGCACGGCCCACGGGTTCGACGACCCACGACAGCTGTCAGCTGTTGTTGCGTCTGGCATCGAGCCCATCGGCCGTCGACGCGCAGATCGAATCGGTTCGCCGACTTGCGCTGCCCGACAGTCAGGTGATGGCGGGCGAGGCCGAGTCGTCGGTGTGGAAGGAGCAGGCGCGTCTGCCGTGGGCGGACGTGGGTGCGGTCGTGCGTGTGGCATGGCCGCCCGCGAAGCTGGCCGAGGTCATCACGCTGATTCGCGAGTTGCAGCAGATGGCGGGCGGACGGGTCTCGATGGTCGGCCGCGTCGGCGCTGGCGCGGGTCTGTTGAGGATCGAGGGCGATGACCTGACGCAGTCCGCGGTCGTGCGGCGTCTGCGCTCGAGCGTGTTCGTCGGCAACGTCACGGTGCTGCGTGGCAGCCGCGATCTCAAGAGGCTTGTTGATGTGTGGGGAGAGCCGACAGCGTCGATGAAGGTTCTTCAGTCGCTCAAGCGGAGTCTCGACCCCGCCGGAATCCTCAACGCTGGCCGTGGTCCCATTTGAGCATTGAGCATTGAGCATTGATCAATTGAGCACTGAGCAATTGAGCACGGACACTCCCGACTCGCCGTCGAGCGCGTTGATCGACAAGTGCGTCCACTGCGGCTTCTGTCTGCCGACCTGCCCGACCTATCTGCTGTGGGGCGAGGAGATGGATTCGCCGCGCGGCCGGATTTATCTGATGAAAGCGGGCATCGAGGGGCGCGCGGAGATGACCCCCTCGTATGTGCAGCACTTCGATGCCTGTCTGGGTTGCCTGGCCTGTGTGACCGCCTGTCCATCCGGCGTGCAGTACGCGCCGCTCATCGAAGGCGCGCGCGCCCAGATCGAGCGCACGTTCGATCGTCGTGCCGGCGACTCGCTCTTTCGTCGTCTTCTGCTGACGATCGTTCCGTATCCGTCGCGGATGCGGATCGCGATGCTGCCGCTGCTGGTGCTCGGTCCGCTTCTGCGCCGCCTCGCCGCGCGATCGGCACGGCCCGCCGGCACGCCGGTCGGACGGCCACGCGATACCGGCGGTGGGCTGTTCGCACGTCTTGCGGCCGCGCTCGCGGTGGCGCCGCCAGTGAGCTGGCGATCGATGGTCGATCGTCTGCCGGAACGCACACCTGCCGCCGGCTCGGAGCGTCTGCGTGTCGCGCTGCTGGCCGGCTGCGTGCAGCGGCTCTCGTTCGGCCACGTCAATCGCGCCACCATCCGAGTGCTCGCTGCCGAAGGGTGTCGGGTGGACGTGCCTGGGGGGCAAGGATGCTGCGGCGCGCTGCCGCTCCATGCCGGGCAGAGCGAGCAGGCACGGGCGTTGGCTCGCCGCAACATCGAGCTGTTCGAAGCCGCAGGCGTCGATCGGATCGTCGTCAACGCCGCCGGATGCGGCTCGGCGATGAAAGAGTACGGTCAGTTGTTTGCGAACGACCCGGCGTGGGCCGAGCGCGCCCGTGTGATGAGCAGCAAGGTCCGGGACGTCTCGGAAGTGCTGGCCGAACTCGGCGATGTCCGGGCGATCCGGCGGCCTTTGCCTGCACGCGTCGTGTATCACGATGCGTGTCACCTCGCGCACGGGCAGGGGGTGCGCTCGCAGCCTCGCGACCTCCTGCGTGCCATCCCCGGCGTCGAGCTCCTGGTGCCGGAGGAGGCTGAGATCTGCTGCGGGAGCGCCGGAATTTACAACTTAGTGCAGCCGGAACCGGCCGCCCAACTCGGGGCTCGAAAAGTCCGCCACATCGCGAAGCTCACGCCGGATATGATTGCCACGGCCAACCCCGGGTGCACGCTGCAGATCGCGGCTGCCGCCCGGGGGCTTGGGTACGACTGGCCGATCTTTCATCCCATTGAACTCGTCGACGCTTCGATTCACGGCGTCGATCCGCGCACGCGTAGGTAGGGCCGCCTTCAGACGGCCCGCAGACGTGGTGTCCGGCTTCAGCCGTACCAAAAGAGGAGCTATGTGGCAGCACAACTATGAGCCGATCGCCGGAAGCCTCGGCGTATCGGCGCTCGTGGCGGCAATCCCGATCGTGGTCCTGTTCGTGATGCTGGGTGTGCTGCGAAAACCAGCCTGGATGTCGGCGTTGGCAGCGCTCGCCTCTGCGCTGCTCGTGTCGCTTACCGTGTACGGTATGCCGGCGAGTCTGGCCATCATCTCGACGATCTACGGCGCGGCCTTCGGCCTGTTCCCGATCGCGTGGATCGTGTTCACGTCGATCATGCTGTATCGGCTCGCGGTCGATACCGGGAAGTTCGAGGTCATCAAGGATTCGGTCGGAGGACTCACCGACGATCGCCGCCTGCAGGCGATGTTCATCGCGTTCTCCTTCGGCGCATTCATCGAGGGCGCCGCTGGCTTCGGCGCACCGGTGGCGGTGTCGGGCGCGATGCTCGCAGGGCTCGGGTTCTCGCCGTTTTACGCCGCGGGCATCTGTCTGCTCGCCAACACCGCGCCGGTGGCGTTCGGATCGATCGGGATTCCGGTGACCACGCTCGCCAACGTTACGGGCCTGCCGGTCCTGGCCTTGAGCGCGATGGTCGGCCGTCTCTGCGCGATGATCTCGCTGTTCATCCCCGGCTACCTGATCCTCGTCATGGCCGGCGCGAAGCGCGCGCTCGAAATCCTTCCGGCGATCATCGCGTGCGGGCTCTCGTTTGCCGGCATGCAGTTCTTCGTCTCGAATTACATCGGGCCGGAGCTCACCGACATCGTGAGCTCGCTCACGTGCATCATCGTGATGGTGGTGGTGCTGAAGGTCTGGAAACCGTCGCGCATCATGCGACTCGAAGGTGACACACCGATCGTCGCGGCGACGTCGCGCCACGCGCCGAGCGAGATCTTCATGGCATGGTCGCCGTACCTGCTGCTCGTCGTGTTCGTCCTCGTGTGGGGAGACCCCGGTACGAAAGCCAGGATCAACGCGTGGACGAACTCGTTGTGGCCAGCGGCGATTCCGATGCACGCAACGCTGCCGAACCGCCTGCTCGTGCCCGGGTTGCACAACATGATCACGCAGGTACCACCGGTCGTTCCGAAGCCGACGCAGTACGCGGCGCTCTTCGAGATGAACTGGTTGAGTGCGTCGGGCACCGCGTGCCTGCTCGCGACGCTGGTCGCCGCGCTCGTGCTGCGCGTGAGACCGGCAAAGGTCCTCGACATTTATGTCGCGACATTCAAGCAGCTGAAGTTCGCGCTGCTGACGATTGCGTCGATGCTCGGCCTCGCGTATCTCATGAACTATTCGGGAATGACGTCGACACTCGGTCTGGCGCTGGCGGCCACGGGCGGAGGGTTTCCGTTTTTCAGCGCGGTCATCGGGTGGCTCGGCGTCTTCCTCACCGGGAGCGATACGTCGGCCAACGCGCTCTTCGGCAATCTGCAGGTTGTGACCGCCAATGCACTAGGACTGAATCCCGTACTCACGGCATCAGTCAACTCGGCCGCCGGCGTCATGGGCAAGATGATCTCCATCCAGAGCATCGCGGTGGCCGTCGCCGCAACCGGGATGACACGCGCCGACGAGGGTCGCCTCTTCCGTTTCACGATCAAGCACAGCGTCTTCCTGATGGTGGTGATGGGCCTGATCTCGATGATCATCGCCTACGTGTTTCCGCACTTCGTTCCCGCGCTTCCATCCAGTCCATCCAGTTAGGGCTGAGCGATCTCGCCGAAGCGGTTCGCGCTAGCGAACCGCGGAGGCGGAGAGACGGACCCGAACTTGCTTAGTCCTTCCTCGTGCCGATACTTCCGCGCGCGTACCGGCCGTTCTGCAGCTCCACGGTAAACGGACGTCGTAATGAGATACGTATCCAGAAAAGATCTTCCCGACCTCAGGCACATGTCCACACGCGATCCCGATCGGCGTCAGTTCTTCGCGCGCATCGTCAAAACCATTCAAGCAGCAATCGGCGGTACGTTAGGCGTCGTGCTTGGCGGCTCGATTCTGTCGCCGAGTTTTTCCTCGCGTGAGGAACACTGGCTGCCCGCGGCCAGTCTCAGTGGCCTTCCCGACAACGCGCCGACGCCGATCACGCTGCGCATCGTGCGCGAAGATGGCTACAGTCAGATCGTCGATCACCGCACGGTGTTTCTCGTGAAGACCGGCGCCGAGGTCATCGCGCTCGATCCCACGTGCACACACCTCGGGTGCCGTGTGCGATGGGAGTCCGAGGCGCACGTGCTGCGCTGTCCGTGTCACGGCGGTGTGTACGACCACCTCGGAAACGTGAAATCCGGTCCGCCTCCCGCGCCGCTCCCGAGGCTCGCGACGAAGATCGACAACGACCAGATTCTGGTTCAGATCTGATGGCCCGTTGGTACGCGCTGTTCGATTGGCTCGACTCGCGCACGGGCTGGCGTACGGGTCGACGGCATCTGCTCGAGGAACCGATTCCGGCGGGAGTGGGCTGGTGGTTCGTGACCGGCAGCGTGCTGTTGATGCTGCTCGGGGTGCAGCTCATTACCGGCGTCGTGCTCGCAATGTATTACGTGCCGTCGCCCGAGCACGCCTACGACAGCATCCGCTACATCATGGAGCGCCTCACGTTCGGGCGCATCCTGCGCAGTCTGCACTTCTTCGGCGCCAGCTTCATCGTCGTGGCCGCCGTAATCCACATGCTTCGCGTCGTGGCGCTCGGCTCGTACAAGAAGCCACGCGAGGTCACGTGGATATCCGGCGTCCTGCTCTTGCTCGTCATTCTCGGTTTCGCTCTGAGCGGATACCTGCTGCCGTGGGATCAGAAGGCGTACTGGGCGACCACTGTCACGATCAACATCGCCCGCAGCGGGCCGCTGGGTGAGTTCATCGCGGGCCTGCTCAAAGGTGGATCGACGCTCGGCTCGCTCACGCTGCTGCGCTGGTACGCCGCGCACGTCTTTCTGCTGCCCGCGGCGCTCATCGGCTTCGTGCTCGCGCATCTGTTTCTGATGCGTCGTCATGGCATCTCGGGGATGCTTCGTCCCGTGCCCGGAGCACCGAAGCCGTTCTATCCGTATCACGCGCTGAAGGACACGATCGCCGGCGCGCTCGTCTTCGCGCTGCTCATCACATTCGCCACGATGTTTCGGGCGCCGCTCGATGCGATGGCCGATCCATCGGACGCCAACTACGTGCCCCGGCCCGAGTGGTACTTCCTGAGTCTCTTTCAGCTGCTGAAGTACTTCCCGGGCCCGCTCGAGCCGGTCGCGACGATGGTGATCCCTGGACTGGTCCTGGGGGTCCTGCTGCTCCTGCCGTTCCTCGATCGCGGGCCCGATCGCCGTTTCTACAAGCGACCGCTCGTGACGAGCGGCTTTGCGGTCATCGGCCTGAGCATCATCGTGCTCACCTACCTCGGGTACAAGGACACGCCGGCACACGCGAACCCTGCGGTGTGGGGCCCGTTGCCGATCGCAGGGGCCGAGTTCGCAAACGACATGCGCTGCCAGCGATGTCATGTCGTGGGCGGCGTCGCGAACCCGATCGTGGCGACGCGTCTCACGCGGGAGCCCGCATGGCTGGTCGCGCACGTGCGCGATCCGGAGATGATCGGCCCCGGTCTGCGTGAGCCGCCGCCCGGGGGTATGAACGAAGGGCAGGCGCGATCGATCGCGAGCTACCTGCGCAAAGTCCGCATCGGCGCACCTGTGCCGTCGGTCCCCGAGGCTGAGCATCGTGCGTCGATCGTCTTCGGTCGCTACTGCGCGAGCTGCCACATGATCGACGGGGAGGGAGGCGCCGTCGGCCCCGACTTGTCGCGTGTCGGCGCACGACATGACGCGGCCTGGCTGAAGCCGTGGATCACACAGCCCGATGCGGTCGACCCTGCCGCCAGCATGCCCGCCTTTGGAGAAGTGTTGAGCGAACAGGAGATGGCGGCGATCGTCGCCTACCTCGCCGACCGAAGGTAAGTTGTTGATATCTCAGCTGGTTGACTGCGGCTTACCTGGTGTCGCATTGACCGGCGTCATGCCGCCTTCGAAGGACCAGTCACTGTGCAATCAGGCAGGCCGTTAAAGAGCGGCCTGTCAGTCGGTTGCGTGCCCGGAACGGAGCATGCTATATTCGTCAGGTTCTCTTGGAGCTAGGACACCCTATCTAGCCTCCACCACGCTGGAAAGAAGCCCCGCATCGCTGGGAAGGCGGGCTGTTTTCCTGGAGAGACGCGGGCGGCATCACCGTCCCTCCGTGCATTCAACAAAGTAGGGGATACGGTTTCAGGCGCCAGACGCGGCAGCGCGGGTATCGATGTCGCTCTTCAGGCCTGGACGAACAGCGGGCAATCGTGCTCGCAGGGATCGAATTGGGGTCGGAGGTCATTTTTCGAGGACACCTCTGACCGTGTATGGAATGGCGTGTCCTCGAAGAAGTGACTTCACATCTCGTATGCCGACGATCAGTCAGCTCGTCCGACAGGGACGCAAGAAGATCGTGACGAAGACCAAGAGCCCGGCGCTCCAGGTCAGCCCGCAGAAGCGGGGCGTGTGCGTGCGCGTGTTCACGCAGACGCCGAAGAAGCCGAACTCCGCGCTTCGCAAGGTCGCGCGCGTGCGCTTGACCAACGGCATCGAGGTCACGACCTACATCCCCGGTGTCGGGCACAACCTGCAGGAGCACTCGCTGGTGCTGATTCGCGGCGGCCGTGTGAAAGATCTCCCGGGCGTGCGCTATCACGTGGTCCGCGGCACGCTGGACGCGGTCGGCGTGCAGGGCCGCAAACAGGGTCGCTCGAAATACGGCGCGAAGCGCCCGAAGCAGTAGGACATCGCCATGCCCCGCAGACGAGAAATCCCGAAGCGCGAACTGGCCGCCGACCCGCTCTACAACAGCGTGCTGGTCAGCAAGTTCATCAACACCGTGATGCACGACGGCAAGCGCAGCACCGCCGAGCGCATCCTCTATAAGAGCTTCGACATCATCAAGGAGCGCACCGGCGACGATCCGCTCAAGGTGTTCAAGAAGGCGCTCGACAACGTGAAGCCGAGTCTCGAGGTGAAGTCGCGTCGCGTCGGCGGCTCGAACTATCAGGTGCCGGTCGAAGTGAACCCGAATCGGCGCCTCTCGCTCAGCATCCGCTGGCTGGTCGGCTACGCGCGCGATCGCGGCGACGGCAAGACGATGCAGGAGAAGCTCGCCAACGAACTGCTCGACGCGTCGAACCTGCGTGGCGGCGCCGTCAAGAAGCGCGAAGACACGCATCGAATGGCCGAAGCGAACAAGGCGTTCGCGCACTATCGCTGGTAGGCCCCGAGCCCAAAGCCTGTAGAACGGTTTACTTGAATGCCTCGTCAGACACCGCTCAATCGCACACGCAACATCGGCATCATGGCGCACATCGATGCCGGGAAGACGACCACCACAGAGCGGATCCTCTTCTACACCGGAATTACGTACAAGATTGGCGAAGTGCATGAAGGCACCGCCGTCATGGACTGGATGGAGCAGGAGCAGGAGCGCGGCATCACCATCACCTCTGCGGCGACGACCTGCTTCTGGCGCGACATCCGCATCAACATCATCGATACGCCGGGCCACGTCGACTTCACCGCCGAAGTCGAGCGCTCGCTGCGGGTGCTCGACGGCGCCTGCGCCGTCTTCGACGCCGTCTCCGGCGTCGAACCGCAATCCGAAACGGTGTGGCGTCAGGCGGACAAGTACCGCGTGCCGCGCATCTGCTTCGTCAACAAGATGGACCGCGTCGGCGCCGACTTCAAGCGGACGCTCGAGCAGATAGAAACCAAGCTTGGCGGCAACCCGGTAGCGATTCAGCTCCCCATCGGCTCGGAAGACAAGTTCCGGGGCGTGATCGACCTCGTGAAGATGAAGGCGATCACCTACAAGGACGAGACGATGGGCGCCGACTACGACGTCTCCGACATCCCGGCCGACATGCTGGACGAGGCGAAGCAGTACCGCGAGAAGCTGATCGAGAAGGTCAGCGAACACGACGACAAGCTGCTCGAGAAATATCTGAGCGGCGAAGAGATCACCGGGGACGAGATTCGTGCCGCGCTGCGCAGCCGCGTGATCAGGTCGGTTCGCGAAGAAGCGACCGCGTTCGTCGTCGTCATCTGCGGGTCGGCCTTCAAGAACAAGGGCGTGCAGCCGCTGCTCGACGCCGTCGTCGACTACCTGCCGTCGCCGGTCGACATCCCTTCGATCAGCGGTCTCGATCCCAACGCCAAGGAAGAGACGCTGGTCGAGCGTCAGGCGTCGGATGATGCGCCGTTTTCCGCGCTGGCGTTCAAGATCATGACCGACCCGTTCGTCGGTCAGCTGACGTTCATTCGGGTCTACTCTGGCGTGCTCCACGCGGGCTCATCCGTCTATAACGCGACCAAGGGCAAGACCGAGCGCGTCGGCCGCTTGTTGAAGATGCACGCCAACAAGCGCGAAGAGATCAAGGAAGTCTACGCCGGAGACATCGCCGCGGCCGTCGGCCTGAAGCAGGTCAGCACCGGCGACACGCTGTGCGACGAGAAGAAGCCGGTCGTCCTGGAATCGATGGACTTCCCCGAACCGGTCATCTCGCTCGCGATCGAGCCGAAGACCAAGGGCGATCAGGAAAAGCTGGGACAGGGTCTTGCGAAACTGATGGCCGAAGACCCGACGTTCCGCGTGCGCACCGACGAGCAGACCGGTCAGGTCGTGATCGCCGGCATGGGCGAGCTGCACCTCGAGATCATCGTCGATCGACTGAAGCGCGAATTCAGCGTCGATGCGAGCGTCGGCAAGCCGCAGGTGGCCTACAAGGAAACGCTCACGCGAGCCGCGGACGGCGACGGACGCTATGTTCGCCAGACCGGCGGTCGCGGCCAGTACGGCCACGCGAAGATTCATCTCTATCCGGTGGAACCGGGAACTGGCTATGTCTTCGAGAACAAGATCGTCGGCGGCGCGATCCCGAAGGAATTCATCAAGCCGATCGACGAAGGCATCAAGGAAGCGCTGACGCGCGGCATCCTCGCGGGCTATCCCGTGGACGATGTGAAGATCGAGCTGTACGACGGCTCGTTCCACGACGTCGACTCGTCGGAGATGGCGTTCAAGATCGCCGGCTCGCTGGCGTTCCAGGATGCGGCCAAAAAGGCGAAGCCGGTGCTGCTCGAGCCGGTGATGCGGGTCGAGGTGGTGGTGCCCAAGGACTACATGGGCGACGTGATGGGCGATCTCGCGAGTCGTCGCGGACGCATTCAGTCGCAGGAAGATCGCGGCGGGACGCAGATCATCAACGCGCGCGTACCGCTGTCGGAGATGTTCGGGTATGCCACCGACCTGAGGTCGCGCACGCAGGGACGCGCGACCTATTCGATGCACTTCGATCGATACGAACAGGCACCGCCCGATGTGAGCAGCGAGGTCGTGGCGAAGATACAGGGGACGCCGACCAAATGAGGCCTCAGGAATCAGGCCTCGGGCCCCAGGGCTGGGCAAGGATTTAGGCACGAGCGCTGAGGCTTCAGGACTGAGGCCTTGGACAGCACTGAGGCCTGGGGCCTGAGCCCTGAGGCCTACGACGGGAGCGACAGACATGGCGAAGGAGAAATTCGATCGGTCGAAACCGCACGTGAACGTGGGGACGATCGGACACATCGACCACGGGAAGACGACCTTGACCGCGGCGCTGACGAAAGTCGCGGCCGACAAGGGGTGGGCGAAGTACGTGCCGTATGACGAAGTCGCGAAGGCGTCGGAGTCGCAGGGCCGCCGCGACGAGACGAAGATTCTGACGATTGCGTCGAGCCACGTCGAGTATGCGACCGCCAATCGCCACTACGCGCACGTCGACTGCCCGGGGCACGCCGACTACATCAAGAACATGATCACCGGCGCTGCGCAGATGGACGGTGCCATCCTGGTCGTGTCGGCCGTCGATGGTCCGATGCCGCAGACGCGCGAACACGTGCTGCTGGCGCGGCAGGTGAACGTGCCGTATCTGGTGGTCGCGCTGAACAAGGTCGATGCGGTGGACGATCCCGAGTTGCTCGATCTCGTCGAGCTCGAGGTGCGCGAGCTGCTCTCGAGCTACGGCTTCAAGGGCGACGACGTGCCGGTGGTGCGCGTGAGCGCGCTGAAGGCGCTCCAGGGCGATGCCTCCGGCGTCGAGAGCATCGTCAAGTTGATGGAAGCGCTCGACAGCTACATCCCGGTGCCGCAGCGCGAGATCGACAAGCCGTTCATGATGCCGATCGAAGACGTGTTCTCGATCTCGGGCCGCGGCACTGTGGTGACCGGCCGTGTCGAGCGCGGGCAGGTGAAAGTCGGCGAGGAAATCGAGATCGTCGGCTTCAAGCCGACGGAGAAGAAAGTGGTCACCGGCGTCGAGATGTTCCGCAAGCTCCTCGACGCGGGGGTGGCCGGTGACAACATCGGCGTGCTGCTGCGCGGCGTGGAAAAGACCGACGTCGAGCGCGGCCAGGTGCTCGCCAAGCCGGGCTCGATCAAGCCGCATACGAAGTTCAAGGCCGAGGTCTACATCCTGTCGAAGGAAGAGGGCGGGCGGCACACGCCGTTCTTCAACGGCTACCGGCCGCAGTTCTACATCCGGACGACGGACGTGACCGGATCGCTGAAGCTGCCAGAAGGCGTCGAGATGGTGATGCCGGGCGACAACACGACGATCACGGCGGAACTGCACGTGCCGGTGGCGCTCGAGAAGGGCGCGCGGTATGCGATCCGCGAAGGCGGCCGCACGGTGGGAGCGGGCACGGTCACGGAGATTATCGAGTAGGGCTCTGGGCCTGAGGCCTCAGACAGCACTGGGCCCTGAGGCCTGGGCCCCGGGGCCTGCGAGGAATCAGTTATGGCTATGTTCTCAGACAAGATTCGAATCCGCCTCAAGGCGTACGACTCGCGGATTCTCGACCAGTCGACCGGTGAGATCGTCGACACCGCCAAGCGCACCGGCGCGCGGCTGGCGGGCCCGATTCCGCTGCCGACTGCGAAGAACAAGTGGACGGTGCTGCGTTCGCCGCACGTCGACAAGAAATCGCGCGAGCAGTTCGAGATCCGCACGCACAAGCGGCTGATCGACATCTTCGAGCCGACGCCGCAGACGGTCGACGCGTTGATGAAGCTGGATCTGCCGGCTGGCGTGGACGTGGAGATCAAGGCGTTCGGCAAGGAACACGGGAAATGAGGCCTCAGGGCCCAGGCCCCAGGCCTCAGGGCCGGGCCAGGCCCGAGGCCTTGAACAGCCCTGGGCCCCGGGGCCCGAGGCCTGAGGCCTGATAGGGACAGCGAAAATGGTGAACGGAATCATCGGCAAGAAAGTCGGCATGACGCAGCTGTTCGATGCGGACGGCGCCGTGCATCCAGCGACCGTGCTCAAGGCCGGCCCATGCGTCGTCGCGCAGGTGAAGACGAAAGAGACCGACGGCTACGAAGCGGTGCAGCTCGGGTTCGTCGATGCCAGACCGACCAAGGAGAACAAGCCGACACAGGGGCACTTCAAGAAGTCGGGTGTGCCGGCGACGCGCGTGACCCGGGAAGTGCAGCTGAAGGCGGGCGGCGATCCGGTCAAGGCGGGCGACCAGATCAGCGTCTCGATCTTCGCCGATGGCGAGCGCGTCGATGTCGTCGGCACCAGTCGCGGCAAGGGGTTTCAGGGCGTCGTCAAGCGGCATCACTTCAAGGGCGGCCGCGCGACGCATGGCTCGATGTTCCACCGCGC
Organism: Vicinamibacterales bacterium; assembly: GCA_035263125.1. GTDB lineage: Bacteria > Acidobacteriota > Vicinamibacteria > Vicinamibacterales > UBA2999 > Gp6-AA40. Next base: position 16,327 of record DATFRP010000193.1, on the reverse strand, counting down.
GCCCGGGTCGATTGGCGCATCGTCCTATCCCTCGCGCGTCGTTCGCGGCATGCGCATGGGCGGGCACATGGGATCGGACCGCGTCACCGTACGCAACCTGAAGGTGCTGCGCGTCGACGCGGAGAACAACCTGCTGATGCTCGAAGGCGCAGTGCCTGGCGGACCGAACACGGTCGTGCTGATTCGCAAGGCCGTGGCCGCCAAGCGCGTCAAAGTCGCGCAGGTGGAGCCGGTGAAGAAGAAGGGCAAGAAATAAGGCCCCAGGCCTCAGGCCTCAGGGCTCAGGGCTGGGCTAGGCCCCAGACTGATGCCTGCTGAGGCCCGCGGCCTGGGCCCTGAGGCCTGTAGGTATGACTGTTGATGTTGTGAACCAGCAGAACGAAAAGGTCGGGTCGCTCGATCTGAACGACGCCGTCTTCGGCGGTCGTGTGAAGACCGACTTGATTCACGCGTCGGTGATTCGCGCCAACGCGGCCGAGCGGCGCGGCACGCACGCGACCAAGAACCGCGCGCTCGTCAGCGGCTCGGGCAAGAAGCCGTGGCGGCAGAAGGGCACCGGTCGCGCCCGTGTCGGCGAGATCAGAAATCCCCTGTGGCGCAAGGGCGGCACGGTGTTCGGGCCGCAGCCGCGCAGCTACGAATATCAACTCCCCAAGAAGGTGGAGAAGGGCGCGCTGCGCGCGGCGCTGACACAGAAGCTGCGCGACGGCGAGGTGATCGTCGTCGATGCCTTGAGCGTGGGCGAGATCAAGACCAAGGCGGCGGCGGAGCTGTTGCAGCGGCTCGGCGTCAGCGGCGGAAAGAAAGCGGTCAAGGTGCTGCTCGTCGACGTCAAGCCCGAGGATCGACTCGCGTTGTCGGTGCGCAACATCGAGGGCGTGCAGCTGCTCGCCAGCAATCGCATCAGCGCGCGCGACGTGATGGACACCCGCCGCGTCGTGCTTACCCGCGCGGCGCTCGAGAAGCTGCAGGAGGCGCTGGGATGATGAAACTGACTGACGTCATTCGGCGCCCGCTCATCACCGAGAAGACAACGGTGATCCGCGAGGAGCACAACACACTGGTGTTCCAGGTCGCGATGAATGCGAACAAGATCGACATCAAGCGCGCGGTCGAGAAGCTCCTGGGCTCGAAGGTCGCGAGCGTGCGCACCTCGCTCGCGCACGGCAAGGTCAAGCGCCAGGGCCGCTCGATCGGCCAGCGTTCGGATTGGAAGAAGGCGTACGTGAAGCTGCGGGAAGGCGAGAAGCTGCCCGAGTTCCTGCAGGGGGCGTAGACAGATGCCTATAAGGAAATACAACCCGACATCGCCAGGACTGCGCGGCAAGACCTCGCTCACCTTCGACGAGATCACGGCCACCGACCCGTACCGTCCGTTGACCGAGACGTTGCACCGCTCGGGTGGCCGGAACAATCGGGGTGAGCTGACCGCGTGGTGGCGTGGCGGCGGACACAAGCGCCTCTACCGGATCATCGACTTCAAACGGGACAAGAAGAACATCCCGGCGAAGGTCGAGACCGTCGAGTACGACCCGAATCGTTCGGCGCGGATCGCGCTCGTCACCTACGCCGATGGCGAGAAGCGCTACATCCTCCAGCCGGCCGGCATCAAGGTTGGCGACTCGATCGTCGCCGGCGACAGCGTGGACATCCTGCCGGGCAACTGTCTCCCGCTCAAGAGCATTCCGCTCGGCACGCAGATCCACAACGTGGAGCTGAAGCCGGGCAAGGGCGGACAGATCGCGCGCAGTGCCGGGTCGTGGGTCCAGCTGGTCGCGCGCGAAGGAGACTACGCGTCGGTCAAGATGCCGTCGGGCGAGATCCGCAAGATCAGCGTCGAGTGCGTCGCGACGATCGGGCAGGTCGGCAACATCGACCACGAGAACGTGTCGATCGGCAAGGCCGGGCGCAGCCGCTGGCTCGGCAAACGTCCGCACGTGCGCGGCGTCGCGATGAACCCAGTCGATCACCCGCTCGGTGGTGGTGAAGGCAAGACCTCGGGTGGACGTCATCCCGTGTCGCCATGGGGTCAGCCGACGAAGGGATACAAGACGCGCCGTCGCAAGGACACGGACCGGTTCATTGTGCAGAGGCGTCCGAAATAGGAAGGGCCCAGGGCTCAGGCCCCTGGCCTCAGGGCTGGGCAGGCCTCAGCGCCGACGCCTTCTGAGGCCCGAGGCCAGAGGCCTGAGGCCGACAAGGATCAGAGTTATGAGTCGCTCATTGAAGAAGGGTCCCTTCGTCGACACGGCACTGCTCGAGAAAGTCGAGTCGATGAATCGGGCGAACGAGAAGAAGGTCGTCAAGACGTGGTCGCGCCGTTCGACGGTGATTCCCGAGATGGTGGGCCACACCATGGCGGTGCACAACGGGAAGAAGTTCATCCCGGTGTACGTGACCGAGAACATGGTGGGTCACAAGCTCGGCGAGTTCGCGCCGACGCGTACGTTCAAGGGGCACACCACGAAGACCGAGAAGGCGGCCCCGGTGGCGCCGGCGTCTGGCGCACCGGCGGCAGGTGGCGGGTCGGCACCGGCCGCGAAGTCGTAACGGGAGAGAGTCATGGTTGAAGCAGAGGCAACCGCGCGCGGGGTTCGCACCTCGGCCCAGAAGGCGGGTCTGGTCTGCGATCTGATCCGCGGCAAGAGCGTCAATCAGGCGCTGGCGACGCTGCAGTTCACGCGCAAGGTGATCGCGCGTGAGATCGCGAAAGTGCTGCGCTCGGCGGTCGCCAACCTGCAGCAGCGAGACGGCTTCAGCGGCGACATCGATCGACTGTATGTCGCTGCCTGCTACGCCAATCAGGGGATGTCGATGAAGCGCGTGCGCCCGGCCCCGATGGGGCGTGCCTACCGCGTGGTGAAGCGGACGGCGCACCTGACGGTCCGCGTGGCGGAACGGCCGCTGAAGATCGCGAGCGTGGCCGAGGACACAGCGGCGGATAAACCGGCGAAAAGGGCTTCACGCCGTTCAGCCGGTTCAGGAAGTTCAGCGGGACCCCGCGGCGCGAAAAAGGCCGCCGCTTCCGCGTAGTTCAAAGAGGAGAGGACGACAGTGGGCCAGAAGGTTCACCCCTACGGATTCCGGCTGGGTTTCAACAAGACCTGGCGCTCGCGCTGGTACTCGGATCGCGATTACGCGAAGCTGCTCCATGAGGATCTCGCGCTTCGTGAAGATCTGAAGAAGCGCTTCTCGCACGCCGGCGTGTCGCGGATCGAGACCGAGCGCGCCGCCAACAACCTGAAGATCGACATCTACACGTCCCGCCCCGGGATCATCATCGGGCGCAAGGGGACGGAAGTCGACAAGTTGAAGCAGGAGATCCAGAAGCGCACGAGCCGCGAGGTCTTCATCAACATCCAGGAGATCCAGAAGCCCGAGCTCGAAGCGCAGCTCATCTCCGAATCGGTTGCGGTGCAGCTCGAGAAGCGGGTGGCGTTCCGCCGGGCGATGCGCAAGGCGGTGGAATCGGCGCTGCGGTTCGGGGCGCGCGGGATCAAAGTGCGCGTGTCGGGCCGCTTGAACGGCGCGGAGATCGCGCGCTCGGAGTGGTACCTGCACGGTCAGCTGCCGCTGCAGACGCTGCGCGCCGACATCGACTACGGTTTCGCCGAGGCCAATACGACGTACGGGCAGATCGGCGTGAAGGTGTGGCTCTACAAGGGTGAGCGGCTGACGCCGCGCGTCGGACGCGACGAGGAGTACCGCGATCGCGGACCGCGTCGTCCGGCCGGGCGCGAGCAGCGATAGTTGTAGAGCGGCAGTGTAGGCCGGGCCTGTTCTTCAGGCCCGGCGGTAGGGACTCGAGGAAACGCAAATGTTGATGCCCAAGAAGGTCAAGTACCGCAAGCAGCAGCGCGGGCGCATGACCGGCAAAGCGTGGCGCGGATCGGACGTCTCATTCGGCGACTACGGCCTGAAGGCGATGGAGCCGGCGTGGATCACCGATCGGCAGATCGAAGCGGCTCGTGTCGCGATGACGCGCTTCATCAAGCGCGGTGGCAAGATCTGGGTCCGCATCTTCCCGGACAAGCCGATCACGAAGAAGCCACAGGAAACCCGAATGGGTAAGGGCAAAGGCGCTCCCGAGCAGTGGGTCTGCGTCGTCCGTCCGGGCAAGGTGCTCTTCGAGATGGAAGGGGTCACCGAAGTGGAAGCGCGTAAGGCGATGCAGCTGGCGTCGGCGAAGCTCCCGATCAAGACGAAGTTCGCCACCCGGTTCGCGCAGGAGACGGTCTGATGAAGGCTGCGGAAATCCGAGACATGTCGGTCGACGATCTGCGCGTCCGCGAACGCGATCTCGACGACCAGCTGTTCAAGCTGCGGATTCAGAAGTCGATGGGACAGCTCGAGGCGCCGGCCAAAGTACGTGGCGTGCGTCGGGACCTGGCACGAATCAAGACGATTCTGCGGGAAAAGACAGTGGGGACGAGATGAGCGCGAAGGCACAGGTCACGGGCACCGTCATCAGCGACAAGATGGACAAGACCGTCGTCGTGGCCGTCGAGCGAAGCGTGCGGCACGGCGTGTACGGCAAGACCCAGCGGAAGACGTCGACGTTTGTCGCCCACAACGAAGGCAACGACGCCAAGATGGGCGACACCGTGTCGATCGCCGAAACGCGGCCGCTCAGCCGCCGCAAGCGGTGGGTCGTCGTCAGCGTGGTCGCGCGCGCGGCGCGGGTGTAGGAGACAGCCATGATCCAGATGCGCTCGATTCTCGACGTGGCCGACAACTCCGGGGCCCGGAAGATCTCGGTGATCAACCCGATCGGCGGGTCCACGGGTCGCTACGCGCGGCTCGGCGACATCATCACCGCGTCGGTCAAGGAAGCGACGCCTGATGGCACGGTCAAGAAGGGCCAGGTCGTCAAAGCGGTGATCGTGCGGACGCGGAAGGAGCACCGCCGTCGTGACGGCAGCTACATCCGGTTCGATCGCAACGCCGCCGTGCTCATCAACGATCAGCACGAGCCGATCGGCACACGCGTGTTCGGACCGGTGGCGCGCGAACTGCGGGAGCGGCGATTCATGAAGATCATCTCGCTCGCGCCAGAGGTGCTCTAAGCGGGAACAGAACGATGTCGAGACTGCAAACACCGATTCGGAAGAACGACACCGTCATCATCACGACGGGCAAGTACAGCGGCAAGCGCGGCCGCGTGCTGAAGGTCATTCCTACGACCAACCGCCTCATCGTCGAAGGCGTGAACATGATCAAGCGCCACACCCGCGCGAACCCGCAGCGCAACATCAAGGGCGGGATCGTCGAGCGCGAGGGCGCGCTGCACGCAAGCAACGTGCAGCTGGTGTGCCCGGACTGCGGCAAGGTGACGCGGATTGGCCATCAGATTCAAGGCGATCGCAAGGTGCGGATCTGCCGCAAGTGCGAGGGAGTGGTCGACAAATGAGCCGCCTCAAGGATCGGTACTCGAAGGACGTCGCCCCGGCGCTCAGGAAAGAGTTCGGCTACAAGAACGTGATGGCGATCCCGAAGATCACGAAGATCGTCGTCAACATGGGCCTCGGCGAGGCGACGTCGAACGCGAAGATCGCCGACACCGGCGCCGATGAAGTGTCGCGCATCACCGGCCAGAAGGCGGTGGTGCGCCGCGCGACCAAGTCGATCGCCCAGTTCAAGCTGCGCCAGGGCATGCCGGTCGGCGCCATGGTCACGCTGCGAGGGGAACGGATGTACGAGTTCCTCGATCGATTGATCAGCATCGCGCTGCCGCGCGTGCGCGACTTTCGAGGCGTCTCGCCGAAGGGGTTCGACGGCCGCGGCAACTTCACGCTCGGCTTGCGGGACCAGTTGCTCTTTCCCGAGATCGACTACATGAAGGTCGACAAGGCGCGCGGCATGAATGTGTCGGTCGTCACGACGGCGAGGACCGATGAAGAAGCGAGGAAGCTCCTCCAGTTGATGGGGATGCCGTTCAGAACAAACTGAGGCCCCAGGGCCCAGGCCTCAGGCCTCAGCCTGATGCCTAGCCCAGCCCTGAGGCCTGGGGCCTGAGCCCAGAGGCCTTGTGAGGATTGAGAGAGATATGGCCACTACGGCGAAAGTTGCGAAAGAAGCAAAGCCGCTGAAGTACAAGATCCGCCACCGCAATCGCTGCAAGTTGTGCGGGCGGCCGCGCGCGTTCATGCGCAAGTTCGATATGTGCCGTCTGTGCTTCCGCAAGCTGGCGCTCGACGGCGGCGTGACGGGTGTGATCAAGAGCTCCTGGTAGGAAGAGAGATATGACAGATCCCATTTCGGACATGCTCGCCCGTCTTCGGAACGCGGTCTCGGCCAAGCACGCGCGCGTGGACATGCCGGCCAGCAAGCTGAAGGCCGAGATTGCCCGGATCCTTCAGGATGAAGGCTATATCCAGGGCTTCAGGATCGTCGAGGAGCCGTCGGAGAAACAGGGCCGGCAGCCGCGACAGGTGATTCGCCTGTTTCTGAAGTACGGCCCGCGGGGCGAGAAGGTGATCACGGGTCTGGCGCGCATCAGCCGCCCGGGTCGTCGCGTCTACCTCGGGGTCGAGGATGTGCCTCAGGTGCTCGGCGGACTCGGCACGAGCATCCTGACGACATCGCGCGGCGTGATGACCGGTCGCGCCGCACGGAAGGCGGGCGTCGGCGGCGAAGTGCTGTGCAACGTGTGGTGAGGCCTCGAGTCGAGCGCCTGGAGCCAACAAGGACTAGCAATGTCTCGAATAGGTAAGAAACCGATCCCGATTCCGAAAGGCGTGAGCGTCAAGATCGCGCCCGACGCGATCGAGGTGCAGGGGCCGAAGGGCACGATGCGTCAGGCGATTCCGCCCGGCATCCTCTTCGCGCAGGACGATGGCGCGCTCGTCGCCAAGCGGTCGCGCGACGACCAGGAGCTGGGGAAGTTTCACGGCCTGGCGCGGAGTCTCGTGGCCAACGCCGTGGTCGGCGTCACCGAGGGATTCAAGAAGGAGCTCGACATCGTCGGCGTCGGCTACCGCGCAGAGCTGAAGGGCAAGCAGGTGCATTTCGCGCTCGGCTACTCGCACCCGGTGATCTTCGACATCCCGGCCGGCATCGACATCGCCGTCGACAAGCAGACGCACATCGTCGTCACCGGCGTGGACCGACAGCTGGTCGGCCAGGTCGCCGCCAACATCCGGCGGATGCGGGAGCCCGATCCGTACAAGCAGAAGGGCGTGCGCTACACCGGTGAAGTGTTGAAGAAGAAGGTCGGAAAGACGGGAGCGAAATAACAGGGGCAGCGCCCTCGAGAGACGTACGATGAGGATCAAAACCAAAGACGATCGTCGCCAACGCATCAAGTACCGCATTCGCCGGCGCGTGACGGGTACTCTCGAGCGGCCGCGGCTGACTGTCTTCCGCAGCGTCGCCCACATGTACGTGCAGGTCGTCGACGACATGAGCGGAAAGACGATCGCGTCGGCCTCGACCGTCGAGCCGGCAATGAAAGCCGCGCTTCCAAAGAAAGCGAAGGGCGGCAATGTCGAAGGAGCCAAGGCGATCGGCAAGGTGATCGCCGAGCGCCTCATCGGACAGGGCGTGAAGCGCGTGGTGTTCGATCGCAACGGATTTCTGTATCACGGGCGTGTGAAGGCAGTGGCCGACGCGGCGCGTGAAGCGGGTTTGGAGTTCTGACGTGGCCTTAATGAATCGTACTCGTGAGAAGCTGGACGCCTCGCAGCTCGAGATCAAGGACACCGTCGTCTCGATCAACCGCGTGACGAAGGTCGTCAAAGGTGGCAAGAACCTCAGCTTCAGCGCGCTGGTCGTCGTCGGCGACGGCCACGGCGTCGTGGGGTTTGGCGTCGGCAAGGCGAAGGAAGTGCCGTCGGCCATCAAGAAGGGGATCGAGGCTGCGAAGAAGAACTTGATCAAGGTCCCGCTCAGGGGCACGACGATCCCGCATCAGGTCGTCGGCCGCTTCGGGTCGGGCAGTGTGCTGCTGAAGCCGGCGCCTGAAGGCACTGGTCTCATCGCCGGCGGCGCGGTGCGAGCGGTCGTCGAGAGCGCAGGCATCCAGAACGTGCTGACCAAATCGCTCGGATCGGCCAACCCGCACAACGTGGTGCGGGCGACGTTCGCCGGCTTGATGGATCTCAAGGATCCGTCGCAGGTGGCGCGGTTCCGCGGCAAGGAAGAAGCCGAGCTCGTCGGAGCGTAAGCGGATCAACGGAGAGCGCGCGAGGAACGATGGCCAAGAAGAGTGCAAAGACCGCGGCGTCGAAGCGAGTGAGAGTCACGCTCGTGCGGAGTCCGATCGGTTTCAACAGGACACAGGCGGAGACGGTGACCGGCATGGGACTGCGCCGGATCAATCACACGGTGGAGCTGGTGGACACCCCGGCGACTCGGGGCATGATCCACAAGGTGCGACACTTGGTGACCGTGCAGGAGTAGAGAACGTCGGCGGGTCTCAAGACCCGCCGCTACGACGATCTCCGGGGACGATATAGAGGCGGGTCTTGAGACCCGCCTGGTGAATACAACGATGGATCTCAGCGATCTGAAGCCCTCAGAGGGCTCGAAAAAAAACAAGAAGCGCGTCGGCCGTGGACACGGGACAGGGCAAGGGGCGCAGGCGGGTCGCGGCCACAAAGGTGCGCAATCGCGATCCGGCTTCAAGTTCAAGCGCGGCTTCGAGGGCGGCCAGATGCCGCTGCATCGCCGGATTCCCAAGCGTGGCTTCCACAACCGGTTTCGGGTGGAGTACGCCGTGGTGAATCTGGACGCGCTGTCCGAGCGGTTCGAGGCGGGTACGACCGTGACACCGGAGCTGCTCAGGGAACGCGGACTGGTGCATGGAACGTCGCGTCAGATCAAGGTGCTGGCGCGTGGGGACATCGCGAAGAAGCTGACGGTGCGTGCGCACAAGTTCAGCGGGAAAGCGGCAGAGAAGATTGCAGCCGCGGGTGGCGCCGCGGAGGTGCTCGGAGCGTAGATCCGGTATCACGTTCGGGGAAAGCTTATGGATAACCCGCTCAAGAACCTGTTTGCCGTCGGCGACCTGCGGAACCGCGTGCTCTTCACGCTGGGACTGCTCGTGGTCTACCGGATCGGCAACCACATCCCGACGCCGGGTGTGAATCAGGAAGCACTGCGTCTGTTTGCGGAGCAGGCGGCGAGCTCGATGTTCGGGCTGTACAACATGTTCACCGGCGGAAGCCTCGCGCGTGTCACTGTCTTCGCGCTCGGCGTGATGCCGTACATCAGCTCGTCGATCATCATCCAGCTCCTCACGGTGGTCTGGCCGTACCTGGAGCGGATCTCCAAGGAAGGCGAGCTCGGCCGCCGCAAGATCACGCAGTACACCCGGTATCTGACCGTGGTGCTGGCGATCGTCCAGGCGTTCGGCTACGCGCTCTGGCTCGAGCGATCGACGGAAGCCCCGGGCGGCCTGCCGCTGGTGTTCACCCCGGGATGGGGATTCCGGTTGATGTGCGTGCTCACGCTCACGACCGGGACCATGTTCGTGATGTGGCTCGGCGAGCAGATCACCGAGCGGGGCATCGGCAACGGGATGTCGCTGCTGATCTTCGCCGGGATTGTCGTACGCCTCCCCAATGCGCTGATCTCGACCTTCGATCAGCTCTCGACGGGGCAGATCGGTCCGATTCGGATCCTCTTCCTCGTCATCATGGCATTCGTGGTCATCGGGGCGATTGTCTTCGTCGAACGGGGCCACCGGCGGATTGTGGTGCAGTACGCCAAACGTGTCGTTGGCCGCCGTCAATACGGCGGCTCGAGCACGCATATTCCGCTGAAGGTCAATACCGGCGGCGTGATCCCGGTGATCTTCGCGTCCTCGATTCTGTCGTTCTTCTCGATGGCGTCGCCGCTGTTCGAACCGGGCTCTGCGATCCGGCGCGCGCTCGACCAGGTGGCGTACGGGATGCCGTTGTACAACCTGCTGTACGTCGTCGGCATCGTCTTTTTTGCGTACTTCTACACGTCGATCATCTTCAACCCCGACGACGTGGCGGAGAACATGCGCAAGTACGGCGGCTTCATTCCGGGCATCAGGCCGGGCAAGCGGACGGCAGAGCACATCGACACGATCCTGGCGCGGATCACGCTCGTGGGCGCGTTGTATCTCGCCGTCGTCGCGCTGCTGCCTGAACTGCTCATCAGCGGCTTCAAGGTTGCCCCGATCCCGTTGATCGGCGAGCGGCTCGACGCGATGCTGCCGGCGTGGTTTACGCAGGGCCTCGGCGTCACGTTCTACTTCGGCGGCACGTCGTTGTTGATCGTGGTCGGCGTGGCGATGGACACCGTGCAACAGGTCGAGTCGCAGCTGATCATGCGCCACTACGACGGTTTCATGAAGAAGACGCGGATTCGAGGACGTCGGGGATGAGCCTGCTGCCCGGTAGAGGCACAGGAACGCGATGGGCCTGAACGTGATCATGATGGGGCCACCAGGTGCCGGAAAAGGCACGCAAGCGGGGCGGTTTGCCCGCGAACGGGCCCTGTTGAAGATTTCGACCGGCGACATCCTGCGCGAAGCGATCAAGGCGAGGAACCCGATCGCGCTCGAGGCCAAAGCCAGGATGGATCGGGGTGAGCTCGTCGACGACGAGACGATGATCGCGATCGTGGCGGAGCGGCTGATGCGCCCCGATGCGACGCGCGGCTTCGTGCTCGACGGGTTCCCGCGGACGGTCGCGCAGGCGCAGGCGCTCGACGAGATCATGGAGCGCTGCGGCAGCGATCCGCTCATCGTCGTCGACGTCGAGGTGCCCGAGCAGGAACTCATCCGACGGCTCGCGGGGCGGCGGATCTGTTCGACGTGCGGCACCAACGCCGACATCGCGGTGACGGCGTGCAGCAAGTGCGGTGGTCGGCTGATTCAGCGGTCGGACGACGGTCAGGAGATCGTGCGTGAACGGTTGCGCGTCTATCACAATGCGACGAGGCCGGTGCTCGAGTACTACCGCGAGCGGCCGACGTTTCGCGTCGTCAACGGGGCGCAGTCGCCCGAGCGTGTGGCGCACGACCTCGACGCGATGATCGACGACGCGGCGACGGCGAGGTTATGACGAGCGAGGCTCCGTCTCGGCCCGGGATGGTGAACGAGCGGCGGACCAGACTCCGCCTCGCTCGTGTGCAGTGTTGGCCTGCCCCGTTCGGCGGGGCGACGGAGCGTGCAAGGTGATCGTGTGCCGGTCGCAGAACGAGATCGAGAAGCTGCGGCGCGTGAACCAGCTGGTGGCCCGCATCCTGGCGGAGCTGCGTCAGATGGTCGCACCCGGTGTGACGACCGGGGACATCGACGTGCTGGCCGAACGCCGGGTGCGTGAAGCGGGAGCCGAGCCGGCGTTCAAGGGGTATCACGGATATCCGGCGACGGTGTGCGCGTCGGTGAACGAGCAGGTCGTGCACGGCATTCCCTCGTCTCGCGCGCTCGTCGAAGGCGACATCGTGTCGATCGACATGGGCGCGAAGCTCGATGGGTTCTTCGGGGACTGCGCGGTCACGGTTCCGGTCGGGTCGGTCTCGAGCGAGACCTCGTCGCTGTTGCGCGTCACTGAAGAAGCGCTCTTCCGGGGTATCGACGTCGTGAAGCCGGGCGCGCGTGTGTCGGACATCGGCGCCGCTGTGCAGCGTCACGTCGAGGCCAACGGGTATTCGGTGGTGCGGGAGTTCGTCGGCCATGGCATCGGCACCGAGCTGCACGAGGAGCCGCAGGTCGCCAACTACGGCCCGGGCGGAAGCGGCCCACGCCTCTCCGAGGGGATGGTGCTCGCGATCGAGCCGATGGTGAATGCGGGCAAGGCGGCCGTGAAGGTGTTGTCGGATGGCTGGACGGCGGTCACCGTCGATCGCAGCCTGTCGGCGCACTTCGAGCATACGGTGGTCGTGACGCGCGCGGGTGCCGAGATCCTCACGCTGCTGGCGGAGGAGGCCGCGCGGGTCAAAACGCTGATGCCGGAAGGAATGGCGTCGTCGTCCGGCGCGAGCGGCGAACAGGTGCCGGCGCCGGTCCGCTCGTGAGCGCCCTGGTGAGCGACGATGACCGGCGGCGAGTCGCCTCGTCGGGTCGATGGTGTGGTCAGGGCGCAGTTGCCCAGCGGGTTGTATCAGGTCGACGTCGAGGGTGCGCGCATCACGGCGCATGCCGGCGGTGGGCTCGAGAAGAACTTCGTGCGGCTGCTGATCGGTGATCGCGTCGTGGTGGAACTCACGCCGCGGGATCTGACGCGCGGCCGGATTGTGCGGAAGGTATAGGGCCCAGGGCTCAGGCCTCAGGCCCCAGGGCTGGGCAAGGGATCAGGACTGAGGCCTGGGCCCCTGAGCCCTGAGGCCTACGGGATCGAAACTATGAAGGTCAGAGCGTCCGTCAAGCGGATTTGCGACAAGTGCAAGATCGTCCGCCGCCGTGGGGTGGTCCGGGTGATCTGCACGAACGCGAAGCACAAGCAGAGGCAGGGGTAGGTATGGCACGCATCGCAGGGGTTGATCTGCCGCGCACGAAGCGGGTCGAGATCGGACTCACCTACATCTACGGCATCGGTCGGAAGCGGTCCAACGACATTCTCGGCGCGGCGGGCGTGAGCCCCGACATGCGCGTCAAGGACCTCTCTGAAGACGATGTCCGGAAGATCAGCCGGGTGATCGAGGAAGTCGGTGGCGTCGAGGGCGATCTCCGCAAGGAGATCTCCATGAACATCAAGCGATTGATGGAGATCGGCTGCTACCGCGGACTGCGTCATCGCCGGAATCTGCCGGCGCGCGGCCAGCGCACGCGCACGAACGCGCGCACGCGGAAGGGTCCGCGCAAGGGCGCGGTCGCCAAGAAGAAGACGGTCTAGTGGACTAACGTATGGCAAAAGCAGAAGCGGCGGCGACAGGGACACCCGAGAAGAAGGCCGAAGGCGGCAAGCGCGCGCCGAAGAAGACCTTCAAGAAGCGCGGCGAGAAGCGCGTCGTGCATCACGGGCTGGTGCATATTCACGCGTCGTTCAACAACACGCAGATCACGATCACCGACACCGAGGGGAACGTGATTGCGTGGTCGAGCGCGGGCGGCATCGGCTTCAAGGGATCACGCAAGGGCACTCCGTTTGCGGCAACGCAGGCGGCGATGAGTGCCGGCAACACCGCGAAGACCTATGGTCTGCGATCGGTCGATGTCCGCGTGAAGGGGCCCGGGTCCGGACGCGAGTCGGCGATTCGAGCACTGCAGACCGTGGGTATCGAGGTGAAGTCGATCCGCGACGTCACGCCGATTCCGCACAACGGTTGCCGCCCGACGAAAAGGCGACGGGTGTGAGAGCGAGTAACTGTAATTCAAAATGCAAAATGCAAAATGCAAAACGAAGAGCAGCGTGCGCCGCGTTCGAACGCCCTTTTGCATTTTGAATTTTGCATTTTGCATTGGTGAGTAGGAGTTCTAATGGCACGTTACATCGGACCGGTCTGCCGTCTCTGCCGACGCGAGGGCATGAAGCTGTTCCTCAAGGGCGAGCGCTGCTACACGGAGAAGTGCGCGATCGAGAAGCGGAACTTCGCGCCCGGGCAACACGGCAAGACCCGCAAGTCGAAGCTCGCGGGCTACGGCGTGCAGCTGCGCGAGAAGCAGAAGGTGAAGCGCATCTACGGCGTGCTGGAGGATCAGTTCCGGCTGTATTTCGAGCAGGCAGAGAGGACCCGCGGCATCACCGGCGAGACGCTGCTGCAGTTGCTCGAGCGGCGGCTCGACAACGTCGCGTATCGATTGGGATTTGCGACGTCACGCCCGCAGGCGCGGCAGCTCGTGCGGCACGGCCACTTCGTCGTGAACGGTCGCAAGGTGAACATCCCATCGTTCTCGGTGAAGCCCGGCGATGTCGTCGCGATTCGGCAGAGCAGCCAGAAATCGCCAGCGATTCTGCACGCCCTCGAGGAAGTGAAGGGCCGCGGCGTGCCCGAGTGGCTGCAGTTCGACGCCGCGTCGTTCTCGGCCAAGATCGGTTCGGTCCCGACACGCGAGCAGATCAATCTGCCGGTGCAGGAACAGTTGATCGTCGAGTTGTATTCGAAGTAGGCCACGGAGGACACGGAGGAACGGGCCACGGAGAACAACAAGAACACGGAGAAAACCTTCGTGATCTCCGTGATCTCCGTGGCCAACTCTTCGTGATCTTCGTGGCAGTTCGTCGTCCGCTGGCCCGCAGCCTTGACAGACCTGCGGTGGGAGGCCGGTGGATTTCATCAGCAGGTCTGGAGGCCGGAGCTGCCGGCCCGTTGGCGAAAGGAAGCACGCAATGCTCTGGAAAGGTTTTCAGCGTCCCAAGCGGCTCGAGTTCGAGCGCGAAACACTCACGGATCGTTTCGGCCGGTTTTACGCCCAGCCATTCGAGCGCGGATTCGGCACCACGATCGGCAATGCGCTTCGTCGGGTGCTGCTCTCCTCGATTGAGGGCGCAGCGATCACGGCCGTCAAGATCGACGGCGTGCTGCACGAGTTCTCGCCGATCCCCGGCGTGGTCGAGGACGCCACCGACATCATCCTCAACCTGAAGCAGATTCCGCTGAAGCTGCACGTCGACTACACCAAGACGCTGTACCTGCGCGTCGACAAGCCGGGCATCGTTCGTGCGCGGGACATCGAGGTCGATCAGGACGTCGAGATCCTCGAGCCCGAGGCGCACATCGCGACGGTGTCGGAAGGCGGGAAGCTCCACATGGAGCTGCGCATGAAGCGCGGCCGCGGATACGTGTCAGCGGACAAGAACTTCGACGAGGATCTCGGCATCGGCTGGATTCCGGTCGACTCGGTGCATTCGCCGGTGAAGAAGGTGAACTACCTCGTCGAGGCCGCTCGTCTCGGTCAGACCACCGACTACGACAAGCTGACGATCGACGTGTGGACGAATGGATCGGTGACGGCACAGGAGTCGGTCTCGCTCGCGGCCAAGCTGATTCGCGATCACCTGAACATCTTCATCAATCTCGAAGATGCCGGCGAATCGATCGACACGCAGGCCGAAGCGCCGCGCGCCGGCGTGCTGAACGAGAACCTGGACAAGAGCGTCGAGGAACTCGAGCTCTCGGTGCGGTCGTACAACTGTCTGAAGAACGCGAACATCCGGACCATTCGCGAGCTCGTGCAGAAGACGGAAGCCGAGATGCTGAAGACGAAGAACTTCGGCCGCAAGTCACTGAACGAGATCAAGGAGATCCTGCACAGCATGGGTCTGAGCCTTGGCATGCGGCTCGATCAACCGGCGCAGGCACATCAGGACTAACGGATGACGAAGGGGGCAACCCTCCTCAGGATTCAGCTATGAGACACAACGTCGGACATCGAAAGCTCGGGCGCGTCACCGAGCACCGGCTTGCGCTCCTGCGCAATCAGGCGATCGCGCTGCTCCGTCACGAACGGATCGAGACGACGATGCCGAAGGCGAAAGAGCTGCGGCCGTTCGTCGAGCGCCTCATTACGATCGCGCGACGCGGCGTCGCCGCCGGGGAGGCTGCGGGCAAGACGCTGCACGCACGCCGCCTCGTGCTCGCCGAGCTTCCCGACAGCGACGTCGTGGGCAAGCTGTTCGAGACGCTGGCGCCGCGCTTCGCGGATCGGGCGGGGGGCTATACCCGCATCCTCCGAGTCGGCTATCGGCGCGGCGATTCCGCCGAGGTCGCACAGATCGAACTCGTTGGCAGTGAGTACAACCCGCAGGCGGCGAAAGCGGAAAAGGAAGCCGAAGGCGAAGACGCTCCGAAGAAGTCAAAGGGCGTCGGCGAACGTATCAAGCAGGCAGCGCAGCGCATACGCGGCAAGGGCGACGGAGGCTCGAAGGGCCAGGCCGGCGGTCAGACGCGCGGCAAGGCCCAGCGGAGCACGACACCACGCAAAGCCGGCGGATCCTAGGCCCGGTTCTCACTACTCACAACTCCTGATTTCAAAACAGGCCCGGACGACGATGTCGCCGGGCCTGTTCGTGTTCCCGCAAGCCTTGGTGTTGACAGACGACACCAATCGCCGTTAGTGTCGTTTGTCGACAGCATGACTCGAAACCCCGTTCCCGACCTTCTTCCCGGCACGCTTGACCTGCTGATTCTCCGCACGCTGCAGACACAGTCGCTGCACGGCTGGGCGATCTCGGAGCGCATTCAGCAGATTTCCCAGGACGTACTCCAGATCAACCAGGGCTCTCTCTATCCGGCCCTGCATCGCCTCGAGCACAAGGGCTGGATCGAAGCTGAATGGGCCGTCTCGGAGCTGGGACGGCGGGCGAAGTACTACCGGCTGACGGCAGCTGGACGACGGCAACTCACGGTGGAAGCCGCTGAATGGGATCGCATGTCAACAGCCATCAGTCGCGTGATGAAGCTGGCGTGA
>DATFRP010000192.1:0-16524 GCA_035263125.1 Vicinamibacterales bacterium | reverse complement strand
CTCGAGGCGACGACCGACGCGCAACTGCTCGCCCGCGTCGGCGGCATCCTCACTCGTCCAAATCAGTCGACCAAAGATCCGGCCTTGAAGCAGGCCCTCGACGATGTCCGCGCGCTTGGAGTCCGCTACCTCGAAAGAGCGCTGGAACTCGATCCCAACCTCCAGATCGCGAAAGCAACGTTCGTGAACATCAGACTTCCCGAGCAAGCGACGGAAGCAGATCGTCTCGCCAACCGCGCGCTCGAAGGCTACATGGTGGCCGAGGACATTACGGAGTACGCCAGGAAGGACACGGCCGCTGGCAAACGGCAGCGCGGCGAGGCAACGGCCCGCGCGGAAGAGGTTTTGAAGGTCGCCGCAACGCATGCACAGGATCCTGCGTACTCCGCGGCTGTCATGACCGCGCATCACGTGCTGGCGACTGCCGCGCTGCGAGACGGGGATCGCGAGCGCGCTGTTCATCACATGCGCGAAAGCGTCAAGGTGCCGACTTCCGACCGGATCCAGTACGCGCCTCCCGTTTCATGGCTGCGACCAGTGAATCGACTCCTCAAGGAAGGTGAGCGGGAACGAGTCGTGGAATTCCTCGAAGCGTTTGCCCAGTTGACGATCAGGGACCGCGATCGGCTGCTGCAAGACGCTAAGGCCATCCGCGACGGGCGCATGCCCTCTTCGTATCAGCACACGGTCGCTCGTGAAGGGCAATGACACGCGGGGGCGGTCGCGCCCAAGAATCGGCCGAAGGTCAGCAATATTTGCCTTTGTTCGCTAGCGCCATAGGCTCCCCCTCTAGCCGCATGAGCGCGAAACGGTCGACAGGTGAGAGAGGCCACCGATTCGCGACGTTGCCGCTTCGAATCAGGAACGCAATGTGAGGAGCAACACGAGCACAGCCGTTACGAGAACGAGCTGAGCATTTCGCGCAGACGCAGCGATCGAGCGGCCGGATGACCGAGCCCTTCGAGAGCAATCACCTTGCATTCATCACCTTCCTCGTTGACAAGCACCGATCGTCCGGCCAAGACTTGCTTCAGTGAGTGCATCAGGACACGCCAGCCGCCGGAAGCATCCGACCGACCAAAGATGTCGACGCCATAGTCGATGTCACCTCGTACGCGAAGTACGACGCACTGTCGGAGAGGCTGCGCGAGCTGGGACTCGTGGAGGACACCTCTGAGGGCGCTCCACTCTGCCGCTGGCGTTATCGGAAGATCATCGTGGACGTGATGCCAACGATCGAGAGCGTACTGGGCTTTAGCAACCGCTGGTATCCGAGGGCAATCGAAACAGCCCAACGCCACGACATCGCGGGATTCAACGTCCGAATCGTCACGCCCGCGCTATTCGTTGCGACGAAACTCGAGGCGTTCCATGGACGTGGCGGCAACGACATCTTCGCCAGCCACGATCTCGAGGACATCATCACCCTCGTGGACGGCCGTCAGGAGATCGTTGACGACGTCGCTACTGCTGATGATGAAGTCAGCGCCTACATCGCGACGGAGATGGGAGCACTTCTGAAGAATCCTGACTTCAAAGAAGCGCTGGCGGGATTCCTCCTGCCCGATGCGGCCAGTCAAGCGCGTCGATCGACTCTGGAGCAACGCCTAGTCGCTCTGACTCGCTGAATCCCTCTCGTTCGGAGCAGAAGGCTGTTGAGGCTTTTCCTCGAGCGACCACTCGTGCAGGATGGCAAAGAGTCGGCCAGCCGCTGGCGTTGCTCCGGGTCACGAAGGGCAAGTTCCAGCTTTTCAGCGATCAATCGTTCTTTCGCGAGACTTTGATCCATAAGTGAAACCAATCGTTCATCAGAGCGTGTCCTAGTTCATCGACGTCATAGAGACATTCCCTACGCCCGACAGTAGGGATCGTGCGCGAGCGACTTGAGTATCGTGCCCTTCCCTGAGCGCGTCGAGAGAAAGGTGTACGCTTTCTGTCGGCTCGACACCGCGGCCCTCGAGATTGGTTCCGGCCCAGGTGAAGAAGGCCGCAACGGGTAGCACGACGCGGTAACCCTCGCCAACCTTGAAGGCACTCGGGGCGACCAGCCGACCGGCGGTCCGCACGCCGACGAGTGTCGCGAGTCCGTTCTCCACCGCGAACCCAGCCACCATCTCAGCCGCGACGAGCGCCCGCGAGTCGGCTCCGTTCATCGGTTCGTCGCGTGCTCATTTTTCCGTTTTGGCGCTATTCCACCCGTAAGGCTATCGTCGGCTCGATCTCCGTCGCTCGCCGAGCAGGGATAAGCGTCGCAATTGCTGTCGACAACAGCAGCATGCCAACTGCCGCCACCAAGACAACGGGGTCGTCGACATTGCGGATCGACCACCGGACGAGCAGAGAGCTGAGGCCGACACTGACGAGCAATCCGGCGCCAAGGCCGGCGCTCACTGCGACCATGGTCGGCTGGAGCGCCGATCGGAGCACCGCGCGCGGCGCCGCGCCAAGCGCGATCCGAATGCCGAATTCGCGCGTCCGTTGTGCGATCGTGTAGGACGCGACGCTGAAGAGCCCGAACGACGCAAGGACGAGTGCGATGCCCGAAAAGCCCAGGAGCAGGACGCTCACGAACTCGCCTTGCTGCCGGCCCATGAACCCTTCGGGTGCGAGGAACCGGACAATTGGCAGGTTGCCGTCCGCCCGGGCAACCGCCGCCCGCAGGCGGTCTTCGGCCGCGAGCGGACTCCCCTTCGTGCGCACGAACAGCAGCGCAATGTCGCTCAGGGCGGCGGTGTATGGGTAATACATCGCCGGCGCGACCGGCTCGCGCAATCCCTGATTCGGCGCGTCCCGCATCACGCCGATCACGGTGAACCAGCCGTCCCGGCCGGGCGCGTTCAGGATCCACTGCGGCCGTCGCTCGAGAAACGTTCGATCGCGCACTTGTTTGCCGATTGGGTCGTTGTGCGGCCACAGCTGCCGCGCCATCGTTTCGTTGATCACCGCCACGGGTTCCGCGCGCCCGTCGTCGGCCACCGACCACGCGCGTCCACGCACCAGCGGCATCTTCAACGTGGAGAGATAGTCGGACGAAACCGGATGCACGAGCACCTCGCGGTCGTCGGCAGGGAAACCCTCGACATCAATGCGGGTAAGCATCCCCGAGCGTGGCGGCGGTCCGATGGGAATCAGGCTGAGCGAAGCGCTCTCGACAACGGGCTCACTTGCCACCTCCGACCGCAGGCGCTGAAAGAGCGCCGCACGCGCCGGCCAATCGGTGTACGTACCCACCTGCAGATGGATCTGTGCCATCGTGACATTCGTCGGGTCGTAGCCGACCGGCGCGCGGTAGAGTTCGAGAAGCGCCCGAATCGTCGCACCCGTTCCTGCCAGAAGGACGACGGCGATCATCACCTGCGTGGCGATCAGGACACCCGAACTGGCGCGGCCGGCGGCTGCGCCGCCCCTGACCGCCGACGCCGTCCGCATCGCATCGCTCCGCGCACGCGAGACTGCCAACGCCGGCCACACGCCCACGATGATCGACACCAGCGCGCTCACCGTGGTCGCGAAGAGAATGGCCGTAGGTCCAACGGCGACGCGGTCCACCCGCTGCGAGAGGACGCCAACCGCTCCAGCGACGTTTGGTATCTGCGCAAGCAACAGCGGCAGCGCGTACCTCACCCCGAGGAGCGCAACACCGGCGGCCGCACCGGTGACAAGGAGCGTTTCCGCGAGCAGGAGACTGACGAGCCGCCATCGAACCGCTCCGAGCGCCTGTCGCACGGCCATCTCACGCATTCGATACCGGCCGCGCGCTAGCAACAGGATCGTCACGTTTGCGCACCCGATCAGCAGGAGCATGGCGGCGGCTCCGAGCAGCAGAGCGAGTACCGGCACGTACTCTGCGCCTCGTGCTTCGTCCACGAGCGGGGTCAACTGCACACGGAAGGTTGGTGGATATGCCGCGGGCCTCGTTCGTTTGAATTGTTCGTAGACGTTCTGGAGTTCGGCCTCGGCCTGGGCTATCGACCGGCCTGGCTTCAGTCGCACCGTGACCGGCCAGGTCGTATCCGCCGTGGGTGACATCTGCACCGGGACGACGATCGAGGGGCTGTCAGCGTAGCGGCGCGGAATCACCCCGATCACGGTGAAGGGCTGGCCGTCGAGGCGGAGAGTCTGTCCGACGACGTCTGGCCGGCCACCGAGGCGAAGCTGCCAGTACTGGTACGTCAGGACGGCGACGCGCTTTGGCTCGGACCCAATCGGCGCGTCGGCTTCAGTGAACACCCGCCCGAGCAGCGGCTGCACGCCAAGCAGCGGGAGCGCATTGCCGCTGTATTCCTGGATCCCGACTGATTCGGGGAATGACGTTCCGTCGAGTGTCCTCGTGAAGCCGCCCTGGACGTACGCACCATCCAGCGTCGAAGTAATCTGCAGTACACGCAATTCGGCGGCACCCACGACCGCCGGCCGTGGCCGCCCTGTCGGCGGAACCAAACGCACGGCGGCAATTCGTTCGGCGCCGACGTACGGCAGCGGGTGCAGCACCAGGGCATCGATCACCGCAAAGAGACCGGTACTCGCGGCAATGCCGAGAGCAAGAATCAGGATTGCAGAAGCGGAAAACCCCTGACTGCGCCACAGCATGCGCGCCGCAAACCGAAGGTCCTGGGTCACATTCGAGAGCATTCCGAGATCAGAGGCACTGCACGTACCACTGGATCGGTCAATACATACGCCGTCTATTGGACCGCGCGACTGGCGCGGCTGATCGATGGCGAGACGTGACCGTCCCACAACCGAACATGCGCCCGCGGCATAGGCGGGGCCGCTATCAGGTCCGCCGCCAGACGGTAGTCCTCAGGTTCAGCGGGACAATGCGAGTCGTATAGAGCCGATCTTCATTGGCGACGACGTGTCGATGATATCGGTTTTCTATATCGTCAACACGCATTTCTCGGTATGCTGATATCGAACAGCGATACCGACACGAGGATTGCGTGGCAAAGCGAAAGACCGAACTGCTCAAAGGCACCCTGGATCTGCTGATCTTGAAAACGCTGGCCATGGAGACATTGCACGGCGTCGGTGTGGCTGACCGCCTGGCGCAGATGACCGGCGGCACTTTCCAGGTGCAGCCCGGATCGCTCTTCCCAGCGCTGCATCGGCTGGAGGCTGACGATCTCATTGCTGGCGAGTGGTCGGTGGTCGACGGGCGCCGTATCAAATCGTACTCGCTGACCACTGCGGGTCGACGCCAGCTGACAGCTGAGACGAAGCAATGGGAACGCATCGTGGCCGCGGTCACTCAAGTCTTGAGGACGACTTAGGTGCGCACGTGGTGGCGACTCGCCGCTCGCGTCCTGTTCCGACGGGACGTGGTCGAACAGGACCTCGACGACGAGATGCACGGTTTTGTTGAAGAGCTCGTGCAGCGCCGGGTCGGCAAAGGAATGCCGCGCGAGGAAGCGCGTCGGCAGGTGCTTGCGGAGGCGGGCTCGGTCGCGGCCGTGAAGGACGCGGTACGGGACGTCCTGCCCGGGCTGTCGATCGATACCTGGCTGAAGGACGTGCAATGGGCTTGGCGAGCGCTCTGTCGTCAGCCGATGTTTGCGGCCGTGATCGTGTTGACCTTGTCGATTGGCATCGGCGCCAATACCGCGATCTTCTCGCTGATCGACGCGATTGGGTGGCGACCGCTTCCGGTGCGCGATCCGCAGCGGTTGCTCCTAGTGGCGCGTGCGCGTGGCAGCGTCGTCGAGACTGGATTCACGTACCAGCAATTCCGGAGCATGCGCAGCGCCGGGGTCGTCGATCTGGAAGGCTACTCCTCGTCAGCATTCCCCGTCCCAGTGACCCTCGACGCCGCTGGCATTGACACGGTCGACGGCGTCCTCGTGTCGGGCGGCTACTTCTCACGGCTTGGTCTTGCCCCTTCGGCGGGCCGGCTGATTGCTCCTGAAGATGATCGTCGACCTGGCGATCATCCCGTGGCAGTTATCAGTCACGGGTTCTGGCAGACGCGATTCGGCGGACTGCCGTCAGCGGTCGGGCAGCGTCTCTCGCTGAACAGCGTCACGTTCACGATTGTCGGCGTGGCGCCGCGGGGGTTCTCCGGGATTGACGTGGGCCGTGCTCCAGTTGTGTACGTGCCGATGGCCATGCAGCGCGAGGTGATGCCCGTCGTCGGCGATTTGATCGTCGAGCCCACGGTCAACCGGACGTGGGTTCAGGTCATCGCTCGATCCCATGACGGGATCGCGCCACACCAGATCGCGACGGCGCTTCAGGCGGCATATCTCGATGGCGTGTTGCCGATCCTCCGATCGACGGCGGCCGTACGAGACACGCGCCTCTCCGTCGAGCCCATTCCGCGCGGCGTGTCAGAAGTCCGGACGCAATTCACGACGGGCCTTTTGATCCTCTGGGCTCTGGTGGCGACCGTGCTGCTCCTCGCGTGTGCCAACATCGCGAACCTGCTCCTCACGCGCGCAGATGCCCGCCGCTCGGAATTCGCACTTCGACTGTCACTCGGTGCCGGCCGATGGCGGCTGGCACGACAACTCGTCTTCGAGCATCTGTTGCTGTCGTTCACCGGCGGTGTGCTGGGGCTCGCACTTGCGTACTGGTCAACCAGCGCATTGGTGCGTGCGATGCGTGCGAATGACGCGGCCGTCATCCTGGACGTGTCACCCCGCCCGGCGGCCTTGGTGTTTACGAGCGTGGTGGCGATTGCCACGGCGGTGATCTTTGGGCTGGTGCCGTTGACGTATGCGCTGCGGACAGATCTCGTCATCGCGCTGAAGCGCGTGACGGGGGCGCGGTCGAACGCCCGCGCGACACCTGCGCGTGTACTGGCGGTGTGCCAAGTCGCGCTCTCGGTGCTGTTGCTGGCCGGGGCCGGGCTGTTTGTTCGTAACCTCCAGAAGCTGTACGCGCTGGACAACCTCGATCGCGAGCATGTGTTTGTCGCTCGTGTCGAACCGCGTGGGAGCAATCAGCGTGGAACCCCAGGTACGAGCGAGCGGCTTGATGGCTTGTATCGCTCATTGATGGCCGATATCCGCGGCATTCCCGGAGTGATGTCGGCAAGCCTCGGGAACGTGTCCCCGACAAAAGCGGACTCTGGTGCCGGAGTACTGGTGCCGAACAGACCAAACGAGCGGCTGCGAGCCGCCGCGCAGGTCGTGTATCCAGATTTCTTCCGGACAGTGGGCATCCGCATGGTGGCCGGGCGCGACTTCACCGAGGCGGACAATTCGTCCGGCGCGACGGCGTGCATTGCCAATCGTGCATTCGTGGCCCTCGCGTATCCCAATCAGAACCCGCTCGGGCAGCCGTGCTACATCGGCCGTGGCGTGACGTACCGCATCGTCGGGGTGGTCGACGATGTGCGGTTCACCAACGCGCGAGGAGACGCAGTGCCCACGATCTATTCGCCGTTTCTGCCCGCGAACACCGGACGCGGACAGATGGTGCTCTACGTGCGTGTGACCAACCCATCCGCGGCTCTCGCCGGTGAGATCGCAAACCGTCTTCGAGGCGCAGACTCGACGGTGCCGCAGTATCCCGTGCGGACGCTCCGCGAGGAACTCGACTCGGTGCTCACACGCGAACGTCTGATGGCGACGCTGTCGAGCACCTTTGGCATCATCGCCCTGATCGTGGCAGCGGTTGGGCTGTATGGGCTGTTGTCGTTCAGCATCGCGCGCCGCACCGGGGAACTGGCCTTGCGCATGGTGCTCGGGGCGTTGCCGCGGGTCGTCGCCGTCATGGTTCTGCAAGAAGCCGGTGCGCTGGTACTCACGGGGCTCCTGGTCGGCGCCGTGCTGACGCTGGCGAGTGCGCGGCTCGCCTCCGGCGTGTTGTCGAGCGTGCTCTTTTCCGTATCACCACTGGACGGGCCATCGCTCGTGGGCGCCGTGGTGGTGCTACTGATGAGCGCGGGCTTGGCCGCTGCGATTCCGGCTTTCCGCGCCGCGCGTATCGCGCCAATGGTTGCATTGCGAGCAGAGCAGGAGTAATCGTGCGATTCAATCGCTGGATCGCGGTCTTTACCACAGCGGGCCTGGTCGCCGGGATCGAGGGCGGCGTCGGACAGGAGTCGGCGCTGCCTCCGCTCATGCGCCAAATCAGCCCAACATGGCAAACGCTGGCGCGGTCGGTCGGCGACGACAACCTGCCCGAGGCGGCGAAGCACGCCGACCGACTTACGACCCTCTTTGGTGAGCTCGTTGTGATCTTCGAGCGGGAAAAGCTCCCGGACGCCGTCAAGCTCGCAAAGGATGGACAAACGGCCGCACAGCACACCGCGGCTGCCGCTCGTGCCAACGACATGGCGCGCGTGAGAGAGGTGGGAACCGGGATTCTCAACGCGTGCCGGAACTGCCATCCCGCACATCGTGAACAACTGCCGGATGGTTCCTATCGCCTGAAGCGGTGATGAGAACAGGGAGCGTCTGATGAAGCGACTGTCATGCGCCGTCATGGTGCTTGCTATTCAGATCGTCGACGCGCGTGCGCAACAGAACTCCGGCGGCGCATTCGACGTCGCATCGATTCGTCAGAACACAGACAGCACCGGCGCGCCGACGACTCGCGTAGAAGTGGGACGCTACGTAGCATCCAACGTAGCGCTGGAGCAGATCATTGCGGACGCATATCGGATGCCGGTGGTCGGTGGCCCGGATTGGATCAGAGACCCGCCAGGACCGAGGAGGCCGAATGAGATCCGGTTCGATGTCGCGGCCACGATCCCGTCCGGGACGCCGCCTGATCGGGTGCCACTGATGTTACGGACGCTGCTCATGGACCGCTTCGGGTTGCGCACACACATGCAAACACAGGAAAGACCTGCATATGCGCTTGTCCACGCTCGGGAAGACAAGCGGCTTGGGCCGCGACTGATTCGGTCAGCGCAGCAGTGTCAGTTGGAAGCTGAGGCTGGCCCATTGCGCGCGCCAGTCAGACGCGTGACCGATGATGGAAAGCCCCTGTGTAGCATGATGCAGGGGCCCGCCGCGATCCGCGGCGGAGGCCTGCCGATGCCGTTTTTGGCCAGTGCGCTTGCGCCGTATGTCGGGCGAATGGTCGTGGATCGTACAGGGCTCGAAGGCCCGTTCGATTTCGAGCTGACTTACGCGCCTGCGGCCCGGGGCGGCGGCCCAGCAGCCTCGGACGATCGGCCTTCCATCTTTGCTGCTGTGCAGGAACAACTCGGACTGAAGCTCGAATCGACAACCGCATCAGTGGAAGTACTGACAATTGACGCCGTCTCGATGCCGACGGAAAACTGATCGGGGCGCCGTCGGCGGCTGCCATTGTTCGCTCGGGTTTCGTTTTGGGCGATCCCGATGGCACGCTACCTGGCCACTGGCGAATCGGTTCAGTTCATCGACGCCGCCGCGGCACTTCGTATGTCCGACACCAGGGATCCGCGCGCGAGCGAGCTGGGTGTCGTGGCCTTCTTTGAGGGCGTCCAGAGAGAGTGCTTCGCCGTGAGTCGGCTCGACGCCGCGGCCTTCGAGATTGGTTCCGGCCCAGGTGAAGAAGGCCGCCACGGGCAGTAGGACGCGGTAACCCTCGCCGACCTTGAAGGCACTCGAGGCGACCAGCCGACCTGCGGTCCGTGTGCCGACGAGTGTCGCGAGTCCATTCTCCGCCGCGAATCCAGCCACCATCTCCGCTGCGCTCGCCGCATGTTCGTTCACCAGAATCACGACGCGGCCATGGTGAGGCTGGTGTCCAAGCCTCTCAGTGAACACCGCGACTGAACGCCGGCGCGGAAGCACGAACCGAAATACCAGCGGGAAGACTCCAAGTTTCGATGAGGGAATGCGATCGAACACAGGAAGGCGCGTTTTGTCGAATCCATTCCTCATCGTTTCCCGAGGTGGTCCGCATCAACTGCAGCTGGAGTGAAGCGATTCGCCGCTCGCCATTCCGCCACTCCTTCCGGTTGATATCACTCGCCGCCTCGCGAGAATTCAGTAGGTCAAGCAGCGATCGCGCGCGTGCGCGTTCGAGAACTGCAAACAGCCTGGCCGGATTGCCGCGGCTCCGTGCGCCCTCCAATCGGATCCGCGTGTCCGTCACATCGTCCATGCCGGCGATGATTCGACTGCGGACCCACGGACTGCTGGCGCGAGTGAGGAGTCCTTCCACGATATCGTCAGCCTCTTCGAGCAGCATCGCTGCATCACCGGTGTTGCCGCGTGCGAGTCGCACGTCCGCCAATTGGGCGAGCAGGCGGGGCAGCAGCAGGCGTTCGCCTATCCCGCGCGCGACGGTGTCCGTCCGCTCGTCGGCTGTGACGCTGATGGCTAGCCCAGCGTGAAGCGGAAGTCAGATCGATGAGCTCGTGAGCGACGAGCGTCCTTTCGAACTCTCCGAGTTCGCACAACAGCAGCGTGATCGGCTGCCAGAGATCCCTTCTCGGATTGAGAGCATCGTTCGGGCTAGTCTAGACGGTCGAACCAAAGCACCGTCGCGTTCTATACTGGAGGGCCGGAGTCTGAGGATCGGTCGTTTCAAACCTCGCTCGGGCAAGCTGGTCCAAATCGCCGTAAGTGATCGCGGGAGATTAAGGGGTCTATCACAATCGCTATCACAATCCGGCTTCCAGTCCCGACTTGACACCTGTAAGTTGTTGATTCTAAAGACACGGAGAGATGTCCGAGTGGTTGAAGGAGCACGCTTGGAAAGCGTGTGTAGGGGAAACCCTACCGTGGGTTCGAATCCCACTCTCTCCGCCAGCCTTCGCTCGCCTTCGGCGAGCTTCGGCAAGGCCAGCCAGAGGCTGGCCACGCATTCTGCGAGCACCACGACAGGCGAAGGATGTCTCGACGAAGCGGCGCAGCCGCGAAGTCGGACCACCCCGCAGATTGACGGCCTCGAGTTCGTGCGGCTCGAGACGCAATCAAGACCTCCGAAATCGATCGTCTGCGGGGTCAGACGCAGGACTCGAACTTCACGTGCTCAGGCGACACCGCATGTGCGCCGAAGGTGACCTCTGCGGCGGGCAGAGCGTTCGAGATGACGAGAAGCACACCACGACCGTGCTCGGCGGGCCAGAACCGCGTCTCGACCTTTTGGCCAAAGCCGTCTCTGTAGCACGCAATCCTCGGAGCGCCCATTGCGGCACGAATGCGGGCATCGACGCGAGACACGATGTCAGGTGACGTAACGGTGAGCTTCACGCCCGCGATCGTCGCGTACGCCGGAATCTTCTCGTCGATGCCGTCACCTGGAGTGGGATCCATCAGAATCACGAGATCGTCGACGCCGTCGGGGCCGTTGAAGTTGCTCGCGGCGTATCCCTGGTACGCGGCGATCCCGAGCTTGTAATGTCCTCGCGTCGCGAGGGGTAATCGCTCACCGATCGGCAGCCCTGGCGCGTACTCATCGACGAGTCGTTGCACCACCGGCCCCGGCGTCGGTGGGCCGCAGGCGGTCACGACGATCGTGATTGCACAGGCGAGAGTGCGCATGCGCAACGATAGACCGCCCTGATCAACCGACTGTCCTTGATCGAACCTCGGACCGTCGGCACAGGAACCCTGAAGGCTGACGATGGTCACGCTAGGTTGCAACGCGTCACGCACCGATTCTGCTTGCGATAAGGCCGATGCCCATGAGAGCGAGCGCGAGCCCCCACACGTTCAGCCCAAAAACTCCATATCCACCAACTCCCTGCGCCGCAAGCAGCGCGAGACCGATGCCGGTCATGAGTGCGCCGAGCACGTAGCGCCATGCGGGCGCCGGAGGTCCTCCGATCGCGCGCGGTCGCTCAAAGCGTCCGAACGCCACAACAAGAGGAATAAGTGCGATCGCATTGGCTGCGAGCCAAGGGAGCCGCGACCACCACCACACAGAGCTTCCCAGCTCGAGCCGCAGACCGAAGCCGCCGGCAAGATAGGCTGCGAGGACCACAAGGACGGTGGCCGTCATGTGCCAGATGAACAGCGTCATGACGCTGCCATTCATCGCCACGGTTGCCGTCCAGGGTGCGCGGCCAGCCAGCCAGCGGCGCATGGGTGCTTGCGCAGCAAGCAGCAACCCGCCCTGCATTGTTGCGAGCGCTATCAGCGTGACCTTCGGCGGGGTCGTGGTGCTGATCGGATCGCCGGGAACGCCAATCATTGAGACGGGATAAGGCAGGATGTGTACGAGCAAGAGCAGCACGGCAAAGCCCGACGCGGCGCCGACAAGCAGCGTCCTGCGCTCGGAAAACCGCTCGTCGAGCCATGCATACCCGAGCACGAAGATTGCGCTCCAGACGAATAGATAGTTGGCGAAGCCAAGCCACCGCAAACCGACGGCAAAGTACATGACATCGACAACGGCCGCCGCAGCTGTCAACGCCCAGAACGATCTCATACCGAATCGATTCCACGCAGCCTCGGTGGCCGGCACGAGCAGAACGATCCCGATGTACACCGCGAGGAACCAGACTGGTATGAACGCCACCTGCGAGCCATAGCTGATCAGCTCCGGCCGCACGCCGCGGGCGTATTCAAGTGCAACGATCGCCACCCACACCACGAGCAATGGCAGGAATGGCCACACGAGACGCCGCAACCGGCCTTCGAGCCAGGCTGCATATGACTTGTTGTCCCGCCGCGCGGCACGCCAGCTGATGCCGTTCGCGTATCCGCCGACCAGGAAGAAGATCGGCATGACCTGCACGATCCATGTGAGCCAAGCGGTCCAAGGAGCGACCGTCAGGATGTGGGAGGTCGTCAATGTGTTAGTGGCGTCGAAATAGGGCGCGGCGGCCAGCCAGTGCCCGACAGTCACTACCAGCATCGATACAGCTCGTAGGAAGTCGACGTACCGGTTTCGAGACGAGGGCGTCCGGTCAGCGAGCTCGGCCGCACGAGACCAACCCGTCATAATTGTTCTCCAACGTGCCGTGAAGTCCCCTGCAGCGTTTGCGGCAGCTCGTTCACGAACTTCAACGGCGCTAGAAGCATAAACGTGCTGGTGCCGCCTTTGCTTCCTTGGTTCGTCTCAGAAAGTTCTTGTCATGTCTCACGAGCTTTGGACGTGGGGCACTGGCCGCGCTTGCCAGCCAGCCAACGGAACGCCGACTCTTTATTTACAGAGGTCTGACCGGCTGGGTCGCGGGATCTGCCGGCCGTCAGGAGGACTGCCATGGAGCGCATCTGGCTCGAGCACTACCCGCCGGGGATTTCGACGGAGATCGACCCGTCGCGATACCCATCGCTCGTCGCGATGCTCGAGGAAAGCTTTGCCGACTATCGCGAGCACACTGCCTTCATCTGCATGGACAAGGCGCTGACCTACGGCGAGATCGATGAGATGTCGCGCGCGTTCGGGGCGTGGCTGCAGAGCAGAGGCATGGCGAAGAGTGCGCGCGTCGCCATCATGATGCCGAACGTGCTGCAGTATCCGGTGGCGACCTGCGCCATCCTGCGTGCCGGCTTCACCGTCGTGAATACCAACCCCTTGTACACGGCGCACGAGCTCGAGAATCAGCTCGAGGATGCCGGCGCCGAAGCCATCATCGTGCTCGAGAACTTCGCGCATACCCTGCAGCAGGTGATCGGCAAGACCAGCATCAAGCACGTCGTCGTTGCCTCCATGGGCGACCTCCTGGGCATGATCAAAGGCACGATCGTCAATCTGGCCGTACGGTGGGTGAAGAAGATGGTGCCGGCCTACTCGCTGCCGCGCGCGACGCCGTTCAACGCGGCGCTCGCGGCCGGCAAGAGCCTGACCTTGACCACGCCGCAGCTTGGATCCGACGATCTCGCATTCCTGCAATACACCGGCGGGACCACGGGCATTGCCAAAGGCGCGATGCTGCTGCATCGCAACGTGGTCGCGAACATGCTGCAGATCGACGAGTGGCTGAAGCCGGTGTTGGAGAACGAGCCGAAGGTCGATCGTCTGACCGTCATGGCGGCGCTGCCGCTCTATCACATCTTCGCGTTGACGGCATGCTTCCTGCTCGGCGTCCGTACCGGCGGCCAAAGCATTCTCATCCCGAACCCGCGTGATATTCCCAGCCTCATTAAGGAGCTTGCCAAGCACAGGGTGAACCATTTCCCGGCGGTGAACACGCTTTACAACGCGCTGCTCAATCATCCGGATTTTGGCAGGATCGACTGGAGCATGCTCAAGTGCTCCGTCGGCGGCGGCATGGCGGTGCAGCAATCGGTGGCGGATCGTTGGTTGAGGGCCACGGGCTCGCCGCTGTGGGAAGGTTATGGCCTGTCGGAGACGTCGCCGGTCTTGACGTGCAGTTCGCCGATCGACCCTGAATGGAACGGCACTATCGGACTGCCGTTGCCGTCAACCGACATCTCGATTCGCGCCGATGATAACAACGAGGTGCCGCTTGGGGAGCCGGGCGAGATCTGTGCGCGCGGCCCGCAGGTGATGCCGGGCTACTGGAAACGTCCGGATGAGACGGCCAAGGTCATGACTCCCGACGGCTTCTTCCTGACTGGCGATATCGGCATCATGGACGAGACCGGCCGGACCCGGATCGTTGATCGCAAGAAGGACATGATCACGGTGTCCGGTTTCAACGTCTATCCGAACGAGGTCGAGGCGGTGGTGTCGAGCCACGCGGGAGTGCTCGAATGCGGGGTGATCGGCGTCCCTGATCCACGCTCCGGCGAGGCGGTGAAGCTGTTCGTCGTCAAGAAGGATCCAAACCTCACCGAAGCGGACCTGGTCGCCTACTGCCGGACGCGGCTCACGCCCTACAAGGTCCCGCGTCTGGTGGAGTTCAGGACCGAACTCCCGAAGACCAATGTCGGCAAGATCTTGCGCCGGCAGCTGCGCGAGGAGTCGCAGAAGATCGACACTCGAACCGCGTGAAGCGAGTCTAAACCTTTTTCCCGCTGCCGCTTCCGCGGCGGCCGGTCAGCGGCACATCGACCGCGACGCAACCTTCCAATCCGTGCGCGCGCCAGCCACGTATATGCAGCCAGGAGCTGACTATGACAAAGCGGGCAGCAAGGCCGGGTGTTGTGTCGATTGTTGCCGTCGGATTCGCGCTCACGCTGATCGTGCGGGTCTCAGCTGATCGCGACGCCATGCTGGATCAGCAGCTGACAGCCGCTCTGGCGCGGCATGGCTTCACTGGCCAGATCGAGTCCACGCTGGAAGAGCGCCTCGGGCGCCGGATCGACCACCGACTCGCCGACCTCGGAAGGCTGCTCTGGTTCGACACCGTCTCAGGGCTGAATAACGACAACAACTGCTCTGGCTGTCACTCGCCGACGACCGGCTTCGGCGATACACAGTCCGTCGCCATTGGCGTGGACAACAACGGTCTCGTCGGGCCGAACCGGGCCGGCCCACGCAATCAGCGGCGCGCGCCGATGATCATCAACTCCGCTTTTTTCCCCAATCTGATGTGGAACTCGCGCTTTGCCTCGCTCGCCAACGATCCGTTCGACAACAGCGCTGGTCTGCTGTTTCCGCCGCCCGAGGGGTTGACGCTCTCGTACCTGCCGCACTTGCTCGTTGCTCAAGCCTTCATTCCGCCGACGGAGCGCGTGGAGGTGGCCGGCTTCAGCTTTCCTGGCGACAATTTCGACATTCGTGATGAGGTGTTGAGACGGATCAACGATGTCCCTGAGTACAGGCAACGATTCGGTCGTCATTTCTCGTCAGTGCGAGACGGCGGCCCCGTCACGTTCGATATGTTTGGAGCGGCCATCGCGGAATTCGAGTTCACGTTGACGTTTGCGGATGCGCCAATCGACAGGTTCGCGCGCGGGCACGATAACGCCTTGACGACCGAGCAGAAGCTGGGGGCGCTTCTCTTCTTCGGCAAGGCACGATGCGGGCAATGCCACACGGTTTCCGGTCCCTCGAACGAGATGTTCAGCGACTTTTCAGCGCACGTCATCGGAGTGCCACAGATCGCTCCGCTCGTCGGCAACGTGTTATTCGACGGACCAGGTCAAAACGAGGACTTCGGCCTGGAGCAGATCACTGGTGACCCGAATGACCGGTACAGATTCCGGACCTCGCCCATTCGCAACGTCGCCCTCCAGCCAACCTTCTTTCACAATGGCGCGTTCACACGGCTGGAGGATGCCGTACGACATCACCTCGATGTGTTTACATCAGCACGAAACTATGATCCCGTCGCGGCGGGTATTGATGCGGATTTGTATGCGGCAATGGGACCTATCGAGCCTGTGCTGGCGCGCCTCGATCCCGTTCTCGCGACGCCTATCGACCTCACGGATCTCGAGTTCCGGCAGCTCGTCGCCTTCGTTCGGGAGGGGCTGCTGGATCGACGAGCAACGCCGGACAACTTACGCAAGCTGATCCCGGCAGTGGTTCCGAGCGGTTTTACTGTGCTCACATTCGAATAACCGAACGCGTGGACGCGGGCGGCGATTGGTAGGTATTGATGGAACCGATGCATACTGGGCGATGACACGGTTCTCAATAATGCCAATTCAGTCGTACGCCGCCTTCAGTGCGGCAGCCGCTGTCTTCACGAGTCCCTGGCTTCCATCGAACCAAGACCGACGGTCGTAGTAGTAGTACCAGGGCACGCCCGGAAAGTAGTTTCGCAGCATCGGC
>DATFRP010000191.1:0-16781 GCA_035263125.1 Vicinamibacterales bacterium | reverse complement strand
GCATCGACGACATCGACACGCGCCGCCCGCGCGGCGGGCACGAGCGATGCCAGCATCGCTGCCACCACGAGAATCGACGCAGCTGCGATCATCGTCACCGTTCCAGGCAAGCGGACGTCCTCGATGAAGCTTCCGGCGAACCGGCTCAACGCGAGTCCGCCGATGGTGCCGAGCACCACCCCTACGCTCGCGATCAACGCGCCTTCTCTCAGCACACCGGTCAGGAGATGGCGCGGCGCAGATCCGACCGCGAGGCGAATGCCGAACTCGCGCGTGCGGGCGCTTACGGAGAACGCGAGCACGCCCGCCACGCCGACGATCGCGATCAACAGCGCCACCCCCGCGAACCCTCCGAACACCAATGCATTCAACCGTTGCGGGGCGAGCACCTCGGCGCGCACGTCGTCGAGCGTGGCAGGGTGTTCGACCGGCTGATCGGCAGACAGTGTGCGGATGATTGTCGTGATCGAGGGCACGAGGCCGTACGGATCCATCCGCGAGTACACGAACAGGCGTCCGCCTCCAATCGCCTGCCCGAGTGGATGGAAGATCGTCATCGCGGGGCCTGGCACGACGTTCTCATCGTCGACATCGGCAACGACGCCGACCACACGACGCGGCTCTGGGCTCATGTTGATGAACTTCATCACGGGATCGGTCCAGATGATGCTGCGGTTCACCGCATCCTGATTCGGGAACATGCGCTGCGCCAGGCTCTGACTGACGATGACGACGCGCTCCGAGTCGCGTCGGTCGGCGTCGTTGAAGTCACGCCCCGAAATCAATGGCACGCCGAGCGAACTGAAGAATCCGGGTGAAATGGTGCGGAACCGCGCTCGCGGATCTTCTTCACCGTTGGCCCTGGCGTATCCGGGCGTCGAGAACTGTAAGCCCGGGCCGAACACGCCCGCGTCGCGCCAGGGGATGGCGGTGCCGACCGACACGCGGACGACCCCCGGCAGCGCGCCGATCTGCCGCATCGCTTCCGAGTAGAAGCCGGTCACCTGTTCGGGCGTGCGTCCCTCGGTGACGACCGGCACCTCGAGTGCGAGCACGTTGTGCATGTTGAAGCCGGTGGAGACCGACTGCAATGCGATGAGCGTCGTCAGCAGCATGCCGGCGCCGGCCAGCAGCACGAACGACGCGGCGATCTGCGTGACCGCAAACGCGCGCAGACGGCGGTTGGTTCCTGGCGTCGTTCGAGTGGTTCCGTTCGAGAGGCCGATGCCATGCGCGGCGTCGGCGCGAGGCAACTTCGGCACAAAAGCGAGCAGCACTGCCGCGATCAACGCGAGACCGACGCCGACCCACAACAGGCTGGCATCGACCGTCACGTCGAGGGCACGTACCGAGAAGCGCGCCGCATATCGACTGAGGACCGTCATCATCGGTCGCGCCATCAGCACACCCAGGATCGCACCGCCGCTGCAGAGCAACAGGCTTTCGGCGAGCAGCGTACGTCGAAGCGCCCACGACTTCGCGCCGAGCGCGGCGCGGACCGCGAGCTCACCTTCGCGGCGAACCGACCGCGCGAGGATCAGGTTCGCGACGTTCGAGCACGCGATGATGAAGACCAGCGCAGACGAGGCGAGCAGGACCAGCAGCACCGTTCGCGCTCCCGACGTGACCTGATCGCGCAGGCGGACCGCATTGATGCGGAAATCCGACTTGGGTGAATACGCTTCAGGGTGTTCCCTCAGGATCGAACCGTGCACGGCTTGAAGCTCGGCGCGCGCCGACTCGAGGGTTGCGCCGGGGGCCAGACGCGCGAAGAGCTCCGTCATGCGATGCACGCGCCCGGTCACCATCGTCGCGGAGAGGTGATGCGGGCTCGTGACGACGTTTGCGATGACCTCGGTCTGCGCGGGATAGGGCACCGAGGGTTCGAGCACGCCGATGATCGTGGCGACGCGCGCATCGAGGCGGACGGACTTTCCAAGCACCGAAGGGTCGCTCTTGAGCGACTCGCTCCAGAAGTGGTGCGTCAACACCACGACGCCCGCCGCGTTCGGGCCGTCGTCCTGAGGTCCAATCAGCCGGCCGATCACCGGCCGCAGTCCCATCACATCGAAGTACGACCCACCGACGACGCCGGCGCTGACGACACGCGGCTCACCGAGACCGACGAGCGTGAAGCCGATCGTCGAGAAGTCGCCGATCGACGACACCGTCTTCATCCGCTCGCGCAGATCCTGAATCTCGGGGACGGAGAAGGCGGCGTTCTCCGCGCCCATGCCGCGCGCGCTCTGGCGTATGTAGATGAGGCGGTCTTCGTCACGGTTCACGAGCGGCTTGAGCAGCACCCCGCGCACCACGCTGAAGATGGCCGCGTTCGCTCCGATGCCCAGGGCAAGCGTGAGCACGACCGTCAGCGTCAGCCCTTTGGCTCGCGTGAGCGATCGAAAGGCATGTCGAATGTCACTGGCGAGGTTCATGGCGCCTCCATGTATACCCCTTCGTCGAACAGGATGGGGCGAAATCGACAAGTCGCTGACGCCGGGTCTTAAAGAACAAGACCCGGCCTACACTGCTCTGTTAGGATCCCGCCGTCATAAATGGGTCGGAGGTCATTTAATGAGGACACTGCTCGCTCTGATATCACTCGTCATGTGTGCGGCATCGTTCGCCGCATGTTCGCAGACACCCGCAGCCGCGCCAGCCACGGCGGCTGCACCCGATCTCTCCAAGGAGATCGCGGCCCTCAAGGCTGACATCGAGACGTTGAAAGGGAAATCGCCGTCTGCGTCGGTCGCGATGGCCGACGTGGGGTTCCACTGGTCGAACCTGTGGTTCGCCGGACAGGCCGGCAACTGGCCACTGGCGACGTTCTACTTCAACGAAGCGAGGAATCATGTTCGATGGATGACTCGCATCAACCCCAACCCCAAGGGCCCTGACGGCATGCCGGTCGACGTCAAAGGCATCTTCGACGGCATCGAGACGAGCACCTTCGCCGACGTGAAAAATGCCATCGACAAGAAGGATGGCAAGGGGTTCGAGACAGCGTACAGGGGCGCGCTCGAGTCGTGCTATTCGTGCCACAAGGCGGTCGGCCGGCCGTACTTGCGACCGGCGATCCCCAAGACACTACCGCAGACGATCATCAATCTCGACGCGAAGGCGAACTGGCCGCAGTGACCGCTGGATCGAACCCGAGCTCGCGACGTGCCTTTTCGATCGACACCGCGCCGTCATCGTCGGCGATGTTGTAGATGCCCGGTGCGCCGCGTGTGACCGCGAGGAACGCGACGCGCGCGGCGGCGTCGACGTGCAAGGCGGGGCGCATTCGCGGCTCAGCCGACCAGGTGCCCGGCCCATAGAAATAGCCGTATCGCAGCACGATGCCGTCGATGCCCGGTGTGCCCAGTACCGCCCGTTCGAGCGCAAGCGCACCGACCGCGACGCCGCCGGGCTCAACCGCATCGCCTTCGGTTCGCGCTCCCTCTCCAGGGGCATAGAGGAACGCGACACTTTGCGCGATGACGCGCGTGATTCCGCTTGCCTGTGCCGCGGCCATCAGGTTGGCCGTGCCTTCGATGCGAAGTCGAGCATTGCGTTCGAGCGCGGCCGCGAACTCCGGCGTGTTCGGCGAGGCCGAGAGATCCGTCAACTGATGAATCACGATCGATGCACGAGCATCTGCCAGCGCGCGTGCGATGGCTGTCGCGTCGAGCACGTCGACGACCGACGGCACCGCGCCGAGACGTTCGATCGACGCCGCCTTCGAAGCGACCCGTGTCGTGCCGATGACCGTGTGATGCGCATCACGCAGCAACGGCACCAGCCGCCGCCCGACGACCCCTGTCGCCCCAGCCAGAAAGATCCGCATCAACGTTCAGTGCGCAAAGAACTCGACGAGTGGCGACACAAGAGCCTGCGCCTTGATCATATGCGTCTGTCCCGGCAGGGTTCGATATGTCGCACGAGGTAGAACGCCGGCGAGCTCGCGCATTGCGTTTCGCATCCACACCGGACTCTTCCCGCCATCCATGACCAGCGTCGGCGACGTTGCGCCGGTCCACTGCGTGCGCGGAAGCGGCCTTCCCTGCTCGTAATCCTTCACCAGCGTGATGTCATACGGAAGCGTGTGCGCGATCGCCGTGAGCTTCGACCATGCCGGCATCACACGCATCAGCGCGATGAAGATCCCCGGCACACCGACGAGCTTCATGAACAGCTTCACCGCATCGCCTGGACGCTGGCTCGCAATCGCGGTGTTCAGCCGCGCGAGGAAGTCATGAGGCATCGGTGCGCGGCTGTCGTCGACGATGAACGGGGCCTCGTAGAGGGCGAGCTTGTCGATTGGCGCACCTCGATGAGCTGCCTCCAACGCAAGCACCGCGCCTGAGGAGATCCCATAGACGAATGCCCTGCCTCCTGCGGCCGCGATGATCGCTTCCAGATCTTCCACTTCACGCTCGATCGCAAACGGCGGCGTGTTGCCGCTCTCACCGCGACCACGCCGGTCGTAGGTGAACACGGTGAAGTGATCGGCAAGTGCCGCCGCTAGCGGACCGCTTGGCCCCGATGCGCGGTAGCACAGCGCGCCGTCGACGAGTACCACTGCCGGCCCCCGACCCACACGGGAGTAGGCAATCGAGGTACCGTCCCGCGATACAGCGGTCCCGTTGTTCGACAGTACGGTCGGCATGTGATTCTCCTGTTACTTCCTGGTAGACGCTTGCTTGCGCAGGCGTTCTTCCTGCTCGCGAAGCTCGGGAGCGAGAGCCGGACCGAAATCTTCCGCCTCGAAGACCTGCCGAATCTCGAGCTCTACGTCGCCGTCCTCGACGGGCCATCGTTTGACCCATTCGATGGCTTCTTCCTTCGACCGCGCCTGAATCATCGAGAATCCCGCGATGAGCTCCTTCGTCTCGGTGAACGGACCGTCAGTAACCGTCCGCTTGCCGCCAGTCCTCGTGACGCGGATGCCTTTCGAGCTCGGGTGCAGGCCGACGCCATCGAGCAGCACACCCGCCTTGGCCATCTCTTCGTTGTACTTGAGCATCGCGGTGATCAGCTCTGCACTGGGAATGATGCCCGCCTCGGTGTTCCTGTCGGCCTTTCGAATGATCATGAATTTCACGGTGTCTCTCCTCCCCTATCTTGACGTCGAACGAATCCCACGGAGATCGACACCCGTGAGCCGGTTTTTCTTCGCCTGGCACATTACCCGTCGATGGGCATCGCCGGCAGCCGCTGGATTCGATTCAATCTCGTCGGGGTGATGGGATTCGTGCTTCAGACCGGGACGCTTTCGCTGCTTGTCCGTAGGGCCGGGCTGGCGACGAGCGTCGCCGTCACGCTGGCCGTGCTCGTTGCCGTCTCGCATAACTTCTTCTGGCACGAGTACTTCACCTGGCCCGAGCGGCCACGCGACACCCGGTTCAAGCGATGGCTTTCGTTCCACCTCTCGACCGGGATCATGTCGGTCCTCAGCAACGTCGTCGTGACGATGGGCGTGATGGCGGTCACCGGCCTCCCGACCGTAGTCTCGAATGTCGTGGCGGTCGCGATCGTCTCGTTCGCCAACTTCTGGGTGAGCGATCGACTGGTGTTCCGACCGTGATGGGCCTGCGCTGGGAATGGGTCGCGCTTGGATACGTCACGTATCTGACGGTGGTCGCACTTGCCGACTCACGCTTCCATCGCGCGCGGGGGCCGACGCTCGTCGCGGCGTTCACCGGGTGGACGGTGTGGGCGATCGCCGGTCATGCCTCTCGCACCCCACTGTTCGAGGTGCTGGTTCCGCTGCCGATCCTGCTCGCGGGGTACTGGCTGTCAGGTTTGTTCTTCGTTCGGCCGATGACCGGCGTCGAGCGGTGGCTGCTGCATATCGACGACTGGAGCTCCAGTCGCTGGCACGTCTCCTGGCCATGGCTCGCGCGCGAGTACTTCGAGCTCGTGTATGTCCTCGTCTATGCGGTGGTTCCTGCCGGGGCGTTCGCGCTCGTACTCGGAGGGCACGCCGCGACCGTTCCAAGGTTCTGGGCGGTCGTGCTCCTCGCGGAGTTTGCCAGTTACGGCATGCTGCCATGGCTTCAGACCCGTCCGCCGCGCGCGATCGAGTGCACGTCCACGCCGCCGTCCATCTTGCGGCGCTTCAACGCAGCGGTACTCGATCGAGGCAGCATCCAGGTGAACACGGTACCAAGCGGCCACTCCGCTGGTGCCTCGGCCACGGCGCTGGCGGTGGCGAGTGCGATGCCGCTCGCCGGCGCCGCGTTTCTCGTGTTCGCGGCGAGCATCGTGGTCGCCACGGTCGTCGGCCGGTACCACTACATCGTCGACTCGGTGCTGGGCGTCCTGGTGGCCGTGGCCTCGTGGTATTTGCTGAGGTCCTGCTGAAGCGGACCCTGCTTACGGCGATCGGCGTAACGATTACGCCGTTCGGCGTAATGGCGCGGTTCTTTTAGAATGAATTCCCCATGCCCGGCCACGAGTGTTACCACTGCAAGCAGTGGGTCGAAGAGGGAGAGCCGCACGACTGCTGGACGACGACCGAAGCCGCGCTGACGCAGGAACTGTCCGAGGACCTTCGCGACGCATGGGAGCGGCTTCGCGAGACCGCGGCCGAATTCGGCGATCAGCGGATCTACGCGTCGCACAACTCGATCATGTTCGCGCGCAAGTCGTGCTACTTCTTCGTGCGGCCGAAGCGCAGGTTTCTCGAGGTGTGCGTCTTTCTCGGACGCGCGCTGAAGGCGCCTCAGGTGAGGCGCATCCATCAATCATCGAAGACGAAGCTCGCCCACATCATCCAGATCAAGCACCGCGACGAGGTGGAGGCGCCGATCACTGATTGGTTGCGGGAGGCCTACGACTTCTCGAGAGACGCTCCGGTGAAACCCGCCCCGGTACGACTGCCGGCGCACGCCGCGGGATCCCGGGCCAAGGACGGACCAAGGACCAAACCGCGCCCTAAATCGCGCTAGCGCCGCGCGATCACGATGCGCCCCACGGAGCTCGACTGCAGCCCGTCATGACGGTTGGCGAGATAGCGGCGGTTGATCTCGTCGCCGCTAAGGTCATCGACGTCGGTGAATCCAAGGCGATCGAGATCGGCACGGAGCGTCATCGGCTCGAAGAAGGACCGCCACGGCTCGCCCGCCATGTCGAGACGTCCCAGCAGGCGACGGTAGATCTGTCGGCTCACGAACGGCAGCGAGTCGGGTGGAACCGCGTAGTCGAACACGACGCTGGTGCCAGGTGGCAGCGACACAATATCTCCCAGCGTCTTCATCACGGCGGCCCGTTCGAGATACATGACGACCCCGAGCCAGGCAAAAACGGCCGGTCGGGCCGGATCGAATCCAGCCTCGCGCAGGGCCGCCAGTGGCGTCACCGTCGCGAAATCGCAGGAAACGAACGTGACGCGGTCGGGAACCTCGATGCCGCCCGTCGCCAGGCGCTGGCGTTTGCGCTGCTGCGTGTCGGCATGATCGACTTCGAAGACGCGCACGGTCGGATGGGGGTTGCGGTACGCGAACGTATCGAGTCCGGCACCAAGGACCACATACTGCATGACACCTCGGTTGGCGGCACGTGCGATTTCGTCCTCCGCGATACGGCTGCGGACGACAACGATCGCGCGTGTGATCCGGTTGATCGGAGAAGTGTCGTGCTGCTCGGGATGTGCCTGCAGCCGACGCGCCTGCTCGGCATCGATGATGCGGAGCGCGAGCGGATCGGCCAGCACGAGCGGCGAGTCGAGCACCTGGTGCGCGGCGCGTTCGACGGCGACGCGTTCGGCGGTGTGGCTGGGCTGCCCCTCGATCACCGCGCTGGCTACGGCTTGGCGATCATCACCTCGGTCGCTTTCACGACCGCCGTGACCGTGTCGCCTTTCTTGAGAGACATTTCCTCAGCGCTTCGCTTGGTAATGACCGACTCGATCAAACCGCCCGCGACTTTGATCGTGACGTGAACGAGCACGTCGCCGATCTGGATTTCCTCGATCGTGCCCTTCAAGTGATTTCTCGCGCTGAGTGTCATGAATCCCCCCTCCTTGGTCAGCATGACGTGTCGGTGCGACGTGGTCAACGTCGACAGGTGGGAATCAATGCATGTCGGCCAACGCGGCTCGACCGACGCTGACGACAGGGATCTCGATCGAGACGACCGGCTGTCCACGGAGCCGGATTTGGAATCGGTGCGGCCCCTCTTCGAGCAGCTGAATCGACCGAAGCGTCACGAGGACGTACTCGCCGGCCATGTCGATCCTCACCGTGTCCGCCCCCGACCACGCGGCGTGCCGGCCGGTCGCACTGACCATGCCGACGGAGATCGCGATTTCGTCCACAATCTCGATGTCGGTCAGGTGCGCCACCATCATCGTCTGATGGACGGTAAGCGGCACCGTAGGCACCGACAGCGATCGAATGATGCCAATCAGGCAAAGTCGCTCGTCCCGATCGAGAAACGCTGAATCACATAACACCGCCCAGTCGATTCGTGCCATGGCGCTAGCCCTCGTTCGACATCGACTCCGCCATCACGGCCTCGACTGACGTGTCCACGGGTTCTCGAATCGGGGATCACGCAGCACCGCCTCGTCGGTCAACGAATTGAGAAACGCGACGAGATCGGCGCGCTGTTCCCTCGTCAACGAGAACCCGTTGATCGCGGGACTCTTGTTTGGATTGTCATGTCCGACGCCCTGATAGGGCCCGGTCGTGATCGTCCGGCCCCCGGCCGCATAGTGATCGATCGCCTCTTCGAGCGTGGCCACACTGCCGTCGTGCATGTAAGGCGCGGTCACCGCGATGTTGCGCAGCGTGGGTGCCTTGAACTTGCCGACATCCGCGGACTCGTGAGTGACATCGTAGAGTCCCGCGTCGCTGCTCGGATAGGACAGAAGCCCGGGCAGGTTGTAGAGCCCCGTGTTGTGAAGCACGACCGGCGCCGGCCGCCGCGCGGAGCCCATCGATCCGGAGAAGTGCACCCCGCCGTGGCAGGTAAAGCAGGCGAGCGGGCGGCTGTGGAACAACACCTCGCCGCGCTTGGCGGCGTCTGAGATCGCGGCGTCATCGCGTTCGAAGTGATAGTGATCGTATGGCGACCGAGCCGACACGATCGTGCGTTCGAACGTCGCGATCGCCTGAACGACCCGATCGCGGGTGAACGGATGCGGCGCGGTTCCGAATGCAGCGGCGAACAGACGCTCATACGTGGCATCCTTCGCGATGACATCGATCCAGCGATCGGACCGATTCAGTCCGAGCTCCACCGGATGATCGCCATACATCGGTATGAGCGCCTGAACTTCAAGACGAGTCAACGACGGATTGGCCCACGTCAGACCTTGGGCGTAGACCACGTTGACCAGACTCATGCTGCCGCGCGTATGTAACTGGCCCGTCGATCCGACACTCCGCGCGCGCCCGTCGGTGAACGCCCGGCTCTGTTCATGACAGGTCGCGCACGACTGAGTGCCGTTGCCCGAGAGTCGGGTGTCGTAAAACAGGTGACGGCCGAGATCCGCCTTCGCCTCCGTGATCGGGTTATCAGCGGGGACGTCGGGTGCGGGAAATCCAGCGGGCAGCGTCCAGGCGTGGATGCTCTGAGCGGGTACTCGATCGATATTGAACGACGCCAACGCGAAGGCAACGAGCGCAGCTAGGCAGACGCGCATTATCACCCTACTTCTTGACGCGTACCACGTCCAGGCGTTCGAGCATCCGTATCGAGCGTGCCGGGCGGGTGTCGTTGGGGGCGACGATTCGCAGCGGCCCCTGATAGGCGAACAGCGGCTTGCCGTCGATCATGTCGGCGACGATGATCTGGCTCCCGGTGAACGCAGGATCCAGTTCGGCGAGCGAGAAGACCACCTGATAGCCGTCGCTCGCGCTTGCGACGACGTAGGTGGCGACGGCGTTGCCGCGCAGTTCTCCACCGAGGGCAGCGCCGGCGCGTTTCAGAATCTCGCCGACGAGCACGCCCTCATACGAGACGAGGCGTCCGTCCTCGTCTTTGACCTCCACCTTGGCGCGCGGCATTGCCTTCAGTTCATCCGGCGACAGCGTCAGCGGCGTGCGAACGTCGCCGGTCACCTTGAGCGTCGGCGGCGTCGTTTGAGCCGTGGCTTGTTGCGCCGCCTCTGCTCGCGGCGCGATCGCCCATGTCGCGAGGAGGGCGCTACCGAGTCCGGTCAGAACATCTCGACGCGTCGTCATAGTGATTCCATCGTT
This sequence comes from Vicinamibacterales bacterium, assembly GCA_035263125.1. Taxonomy (GTDB): domain Bacteria; phylum Acidobacteriota; class Vicinamibacteria; order Vicinamibacterales; family UBA2999; genus Gp6-AA40. Next base: position 6,591 of record DATFRP010000191.1, on the reverse strand, counting down.
CATAGGCCGATACGGGTCTTGACGTAAAACGTGCGTCCGGGCTGGGGAAAGCCCCATGCGGGCGAGTAGTCCTCGTCGGCCAGGTTCTTCAATCCGACCACGACGTCGAATGTGCCGGCAACCGCATATTGCGCCGCGAGATCGACAAGCGAGTAGGACCCGGTCCGCACCGGAGGAGACGGTGGCGTCGTGGGATTCACGTCGCTCCACCGATCGCCGGCGAGATCCAGGCTTGGCGTGATTGTCAGCCTCGCAACCGGCTTCCATGACGCGTACAGGAACGCCTTGTTATTCGGCACGCCGGTGCGCTCGAGACTGGGCTGTAACGCGTCCCGGATCGTCATGCTGATCGCGGTGTAGTTCACGCCCACCGTCAACAGGTGGTTGATACTGGCGTCGACCGAAAACTCCGCGCCATAAAAATGCCCATTGCCGACATTCTGTGTCTGTGTCGTCGCATCCGACAGCACGACGGTCTGAATGAGATCCCTGACGTCGCTGTAGAACACGGCCCCTTCGAGTCGAACAGTCTGAGACGCCCGCCCTTTCCAGCCGATCTCGAGATTGGTCGCGCGCTCGGGACCGAGGTCCGGATTTGGAGTAGCCGTACCAAACCGAGTGCTGTACAGCTCGAAGATCACCGGGAAGCGGGCGCGATCCGAGACGCTCGCGTGCACTGCCGCGGACTTGCTGTAGTGCCAGATCGCGGCCGCCTGCCAGTTGAAAGCGTCCGAGCCGCCGCGCGGATTCTCGAACAGCCCGAGCGTGGCGTTGAACTCCTCCGCCTTGGTGATGTCGTACTTGTCGTAGCTGATGCCTCCGACGAGATCCACCGAGCCTGTGGCGTGGACGGTGTCCTCGAGCGCGAGCGACCACGTGTCCTGCGATTGAGTCTGCACTGGTTCCTGCGAGCTCAACGTCGGGTTGGTCGGTCGATTGAACTGTTGCTCCTTGTGAACATCGGTTCGATAGTGCGCTGCCGCCCTGACGGTGTTGGCTCGTGTGGGCGTCGTGCCGAACTCGGCGCTCACACCGTACGCGTGGTCATCGTAGGGACTCCGGAAGCGGCCATTCGCGGACTGTGTGGTGTAGGTGATGTCGTCGAAGGCGTCCAGACCGTTCGCGAAAGTGTTGGAGTAAATCTTGGTCTTCACATACGACGTCCGAGCAACCTGTGTCTTCGACAGGAACGACGTGTTCTGCACGTCCCAGTATGGCCACCGCCAGAAGCTGTTTGGTGGCACCGGAGGGCTGTTGAAGACGTTGAGGGGAGCACCTTTCTCACCCAGCTGCTTGATGAAGTTGAAGGTGTACTCGTCGGTCGTGTTCGGCGTCCAACCTGCCTTCAGGTTATAGCGCGAGTCCGACGAGTCGGAGCTCAGGCGGCGGCCGACTGGTTGCAGAGACCCGGCTGTCGGCTGATAGTGGCCCGACAGCGACCAGAAATCGCGGTCGGCGTAGTTGGCGCTTCCCTGAAGGTAGTACTTCGGCTGCCGCGTACCGATCATCGCGTATCCGTTCCACCCTTCGGTGTCCGTGCGGCCGCCGGTCCAGATGCTGCCCTCGGCTTCGAAAGCTTTCGTCGGCTTTCGCGTCACCAGGTTGATGGCTCCGCCCATGGCGCCCGGACCATCCAGGACCGACGCGTATCCTTTCTGAATCTGAACTTCGGCGATGTCGGCGGTGAGAAAGCGCGCGAAGTCGAGCCGGTTGTCAGCGGGAAGATAGATGCGCACGCCGTCGACCATGAGCGGCACCTGCCACCGGCCGAACCCGCGTACGAAGATGTCGCTTTCGTTGCGGCGGCCGTTCGCATCGAAGGTGCTCACCACACCTGGCACGATGTTCACCGCCTGATCGAGCGACTTGCGATCGAAGGCCCAGATCTGATCGCTCGTCAGGATTGCGCCGCCCACTCCAGGTTGTCCTTCCGGGCTGCCGACGACAACGATCTTCCCCATATCGAAGACGTAGTCAGGCTGCGAGGGCACCTGCGGCGCCGCTTCCTGTGTGGTCGCTGGCAGTTGCGTTCCTGTTCCCTGCTGCTGCGCAGACACTATGGTCGGCGCAGCCACGAGCAGCACGGCCATCGACAGCACGGCCACGCCGGTGACAGGCCCGGTCTTCCCCGCAAACGGTTTCATCGGCGAAAGCTCCTCCCGGAAGAAGCCTTCTACCGTACTAGCCCGTAACAGGCAATATGAGCCGGGTTAGCAAGTCGATTTCGTACGATTTGATCGCGAGGGGAATCAGTTTTCCGTCGGCGTCCTGAGCGCCGAATCGACGACGATGACGTCGAGCGGCGGGCGACGGGCGTCGAGTGAAGACCGGCCTGCGCCAGCGGAGTCGAGAACTGTTGCTGAGAGAAGAAGGCTGTCAGCGATCGCGCGGGTCGTGCGGGCTGATACGAGGACCTCGCGGGTCGAGTTCAGCGGACACCGAGCGGCGCGACCGCCGATTCGATCGACTCGATATCGACAGGTTTGATCAGGTGATGATGGAACCCGGCCTCGCGCGTCCGTCGCAGATCCGGCTCCTGACCGTATCCGGTGACGGCGATGAGTCGCAGGTCCTCGAGCCCGGGGATTTCGCGGAGGTGTGAGGCCAGCTCGTAGCCGTCCATCACCGGCAGGCCGATGTCGAGAAAGGCCACCACCGGGCGGAACTCGGCCGCCACTTGCAGCGCCATCGGTGCGTCGTACGCCACCCGCGTGTCGTAGCCTTTGAGGCTGAGCGCAACGGCCAGCATTTCCGCGCCGTCCTGATTGTCGTCGACGACGAGCACGCGCAGTGCGCCCTCTCGAACAGGGGGCAGCGCGACGGGAACCGTCGGTGAAGGCATTCCAGTGTTCTCCTTGGGTTGTGCGATGGTTGGCAGGCGGACGATGAACTCGCTGCCGCGTCCGGGGCCTTCACTGTCGGCCGACACTCGACCGCCGTGACGTTCGACGAGATTGCGAACGATCGCGAGACCAATCCCGAGCCCGCCTTGTGAACGATCGATCGCCTGCCGCCCCTGGACGAAGAGGTCGAAGATGTGAGGAAGCACGTGCGTCGGGATGCCCATCCCGGTGTCCCGTACGCGCAGGACGATCTCGCCGTCCTCGACCTCGGCACGCACGACGATGTGTCCACCTTGCGGTGTGTACTTGGCAGCGTTCGTCAACAGGTTCGAGACGACCTGGCTCAGACGCGTCGGATCGCCGTTGACGTGCAGCCCGTGCCTCGGGACCTCGACGGTCAGCAGATGGCTGCGCTGTTCGAGCAGCGGACTGGCCATCTCGATCGCTTTGGCCACGACGTCGGACATCTCGACGTCCTCTTTTCTCAGTTCGACCTTGCCGCGTGCGATCCGCGACACGTCGAGCAGGTCGTCGACGAGCCTGGTCAGATGATTGACCTGGCGCTCGATGATCGTCCGCGCCCGCTCGGATCCGTCGTGGCCGCTGAGTTTCATCAGCTGCAGCGCGGTGAGGATCGGCGAGAGCGGATTCCGGAGCTCGTGACCGAGCATGGCGAGGAATTCATCCTTGGCCCGGTTGGCCTCCTCGGCCTTCGCACGCAGCTCGTTGACCTGCGTGAGCATGTGCTGTGCGTGCAGCAGATTCCGCACACGGACCGCGAGGTCCTTTTCGGAGAACGGCTTCACGATGAAGTCCTGTGCGCCGTCGTCGAGCAGCTTCATGATGCGGTCTTCGTCCGCCTTGGTCGAGAGCAGCAGGACCGGCGTCGACCGCAGCTCGGGCTCCTTGCGCATGTCAGCGATCATCTCGTCGCCGCTCATCGTGGGCATCGCAATGGCGGAGAGCACGAGGGTCGGACGAACGCGGAGCGCGTGGTCGAGTCCCTCGCGCCCGTCGAACGCCTGGATCACCTCGCCATGAGACGAGAGGCACTTCGCGATGAAGTGGTTCGTCTCCACGTCGTCTTCCACGACGAGAATCCGCGGCCGTCCGGTCGGCGAGATCTCACCAGCGCTCAATGGAAGTTGCAAACTGCTCTCGGAGGACATGACCGGGCCATTCTTGAATCGGGTCGTCGAGCTGTCAATCGAGTGCACGCCTGATGGGGTCCGCACCTCATCAGTCGAGCCGGCCCGCTCGACCGTAACGCGTGCGCCAACATCTCACAAGTTTTGAACGAGCTATCGATGATGTAAGAGGTCTCTTCGCTCTTCGAGGGTCGCCTACGTTCGCGATCATCCGCAACGACAGCAGTACGCGTGCCGATCGAAGTGGCGACCGTGCGTAAGAATCGAGCGTTGCGTATGCACGTTTCGCGCGATGCGAGTCGAGATACAGACGCGCGAGCGAATGACTGTGCGACAGTCGTCGAAGCGTCGGACGATTGTTACGCGGGCGGGTTGACAGCAGTCCTGTTGTGACCATCATCAATCCCGTCGCCCCCCGCCGCCCGGCCAGAATGACTCCTGATTTCTCACCGAACCCCTCCGGGGGTGCGTGATGGCTGAGGTCGGTTATGCAATGTTGGACTGCTAGGCAGCCGCGCCTGCGTCGAAGCGTTCGACGAGGTGCAGCCTGACTGTTGAACGCGACGACCTCCCAGTTGTGGGTGTGTGCCGGCCGACAGGACAATAAGTGCGGTCCGGTCAGCGAGTGAGCGTGGCGACAACGCAGAAACGTCCTCTGAAGACGCTGGAGCGGGTCCTGTCGAAAGCGGGCGTCGGCTCGCGCGTCGAGGCGCGCAGCTGGATTCACGCGGGACGCGTGACGGTGAACGGGAAGCTCGTACGAAATCCCGATCACTGGATCGACATGGCGCGCGACCGCGTGCGATTCGACCACAGGCCGCTCGTCGCCCGCGAGCGGCTGTATCTGCTGCTCTACAAGCCCTCGGGGTACCTGACGACCTACAAAGATCCTCAGGGTCGCCCCACGGTCTATGACTTGATCGCCGATGTGGGGACGTTTCTCTCCCCGGTCGGACGTCTCGATCTCGACACGTCGGGCCTGCTCCTGATGACCAACGACACTCACTTCGCCGAGCGTGTGACCAACCCGATGTCGCATGTGCCGAAGACGTACCTCGTCAAAGCGTCGACGCGTCTGACCGATACGCAACTCCAGCAGCTGCGTGACGGCATCGAACTGTCAGACGGCCCGACCCGTCCGGCCGTCGTGTCGCGCGTACGCGATTCCGCGAAGTACACACACTTCGAGATCACGCTGACCGAAGGACGAAACCGTCAGGTGCGTCGAATGGTGGAAGCGCTGGACTCGCGCGTGCTGAAGCTGGTGCGGGTGAAGATCGGGCCACTGGTCATCGGCACGCTGCCGATCGGGAAGTGGCGGCGGCTGACAGCTGCCGAAGTGGCGTCCTTGTCTTCTACTTGATTGAGCCTTGGAAATACGCCGGCAGATCCTTCTTCGTGTCGCGCAGGATCTCGACGATCGATTGACGATCGGCACGCGACAACGCGGCCCGATATCGCTCAGCGTCTTGGTGTCCCGACAGCACGTCCCATAGACGACGGTAGATCGGGTCCTTCGCCAGCGGCGGCAGGGCGTCGAACGCCGGCGAGTAGATCATGTAGCTGCAGGGGTACTTCATCAGGCGACGAGTCAGATCGAGCTCGTTCAGCGAGCGCCCTGCCCGATCGCGCGGTCCAGTGGTCGAGAACCGCTCGCCAAATCCTGATGCGCCTCGTACCGCGCCCGTCAGTTTCGCTTCGTCGACGAACAGCAGGTAATCGACCACTTCTTTCGCCACGCCGGCCATCATCGCCTCGACGCTCGCCCGCTCGTCGGGTGTCGAGGTGAACGGCGGATGCAGTGACGGATCCGCCGCCCGCGCTTCCCATCCGGCGCGCGTCAACAGGTTCGTCATGCGCGACTGATGCGCGAACACGAGGTGGGCCACGATGTCGCTCGACGCCGCTCGGTAGCCATCGAGATCGAAGAGCCCGTCGACCGTCATCAGCTCGCGGCTGGCACGCGTCCCGAGGGCGGCGACCTCATTCCCCATGTGCTGCAGGGATCCGGCGCCGCCGGTCACGAACCAGCCGCCGAAGCGCCGGCTCAACGCGTCGTTCTGATCGATGGCACGAGGCACGCCGGCGGGCTGGGTCTGATCGGGCCGTGTCGTGCTGAACATCAGAAACCCGGGCACGCCGAGCGTGTCGCCGGCGCGATGGCATCCCAGACACTGGAAGGCGCGCGTGAACTGCGGGGGGCCGCCCGCCGCGTCCTCGCGCTGATCGAGCGTGTAGAACACGATGCCGGCAGACGCATCGTGTGCTGCGATCTCGAGGATCGGCGCGTCGCGCACCCAGCCGAGCGCAACGCGATCGTTGAAATAGATCGCCCGGGGACTCTGCTCGTCGATCAGCTTGCCCTGAAGGCTGGCGCGCGAGAAGACCAGCAGCTGCGAATCGATTGGAATCTGCAGTGCGTCGAGGGCCGAGCGCAAAAAGCCGCCGCGCCCCTCGAATGCGAGGCGGACGGTTCCGTCCTCGATCTTCCTGTTGATGTCGACGACCGGGTTGTTCAGCGGAGTCGTCGAGTAGTTGATCGCAGGATCATCGACCGATCCCATGAATGCGCGCGACCCCTGAGCCACCAAGGGTGAACA
>DATFRP010000190.1:0-48295 GCA_035263125.1 Vicinamibacterales bacterium | reverse complement strand
TCGCATTCGCCCTCGCCAGCCACTTCGAGAAACTGCTTGGCAAGCGCGATCGCCTCTTCTTTCGACTTCGCTTCCAGGATGGCGAATCCGCCGATCAGCTCCTTCGCCTCTGCAAACGGTCCATCCGTGACTGTGACTTTCGTGCCTGTCCGCCGCACTCTCGCACCCTTGGCGCTCGGCAGGCATCCCTCGGTCGACAGCAGCCAACCGGACTTCATCCCCTCCTCGATGAGCTGTCCCATCCGCTCCATCTCTTCACGGGTCGGTGGCGTATTGCTTTCAACAGTCTTGTAAACCGATAGAAATCGCATCGCTTCACTCCTTGCGGCCGAGTGGCCGATCGTCGCTCCCATTGAGACGTCGGACGACGACCCCGCAAATCGACACGCGAGATCTTTTTTTCGTCGGGCTGGAGATTCTTGCCATCGGCTGTCCACCTGCCATGAGATCTCAGCGTGCGTTTCCTTCAGGAACGGCATCGCACTTCACGCAGTTGAGCGTTACACCGATGAATCCGGCGCGTGATTCCTCCGAAAGGACCCACGGCCGGTTCTGCCACGGCGGATCATGTCTGACGTGCTGGGTGTGGCCGCACTCGAGATCGGCAACCCAGTGCTGCTCGTCGTCCTGATGGAATCCGATGATGCGGCGTAGCACGACTGCCCCTCGCCTTTGAAGGTGTCTTCAAAGGTACTCGCGTGTGGTCCATCAGTCGACTTTTCTCGATGAGGTCAGCGGTCGATGCGTGGTTCGCAGCCGAGCTCACGCGAGGGTCTTCCTGCTTCAAGCTGTTGGCATGGAAGTGGCGCGACGTCATCGTGTAACCGGGTCAAAAACACTTCCCTGTGTTTTGCTGCGTGACTCCTTCGAACATCGCGCAGGCAGATGATCAGACAAGATTCGAGTGGCATCGACATTGCGAAGGTGCGGAATGGTCGCGCTCGCGGCGGCAGTTCTTGCGGCCTCGCGGTGGTTCCTTTTCGACGGTCGATCTCCTGATGGGCGCCGTTCCCTGGCGAGAGCGAACTCGTCTCTGGTGTTGTGTTGTGCCATTTGGAGTTGATGCGCTCGTAATCGTGCTCGCCTCGAAATATGGCGGGATCTTCTGGATCTTTCCGCCATTGGTGACGGCGGGCTCCCTCGTTGGCGCCGCGTTGACGTACTGGGTTGGACACAGTGCGGGCGGTGTGGGCTTGACGCGGCTGGTGTCGCCGAGCCACCTCGAGCGCATGAAGAAACGCGTGGAGAAAAGCGGCGCCGGTGCCCTGGCAGTCGCCGCCGTGCTGCCACCGCCGTTTCCGTTGACACCGTTCGTGCTGACATGCGGTGCGCTGGACTTCGATCGATGGCGGTTCTTCCTGGTATTCGGAGTGATGCGGCTGATTCGCTTCGGTACCGAGGCAGTGTTGGCCAGGCACTATGGCGACCGGGTGCTGGAGGTCCTCCAGTCGGACCAATTGCAGCGCGCGGTGATGGTGCTCGTCTTCGTGGCGTGCGCTGGGACGATCGCGTCGGCGGTCCTGCTGTGGCGCCGCATGCGACCGCTGGTGGCGTAGGGATCCAGTACCTCCGAACACCAACGCGAGAACGTGCGCGCCCCAGGGCCCGTCACGTGCGTTCGTACGTCTCGGTCAACATCGCAAGTCTCTGCAGCACCTCGGCGGTCAGTTCCCCTTCGCGCATTCGCCAACGCCAGTTGCCGCTGGCGATGCCCGGTCGATTCAACCGTGCTTCGCTGCCCAGACCAAGCAGATCCGGCACCGGGATGATTGCCGTCTCCGCGACCGATGCGAGAACCGCGCGCACGAAGGCCCAGTGGACCTCGTCACCGTCGAGGTCGAGATAGCGCTGCGCGTAGTCGCGTTCGTCTGCGATCTCCACCTCCGAACGGGTGCTGTGCCCGCTGCCGCCTGTCCACCACCCGACGATCGTGTCGTTGTCGTGAGTGCCGGTGTATACGACCAGATCGCGACGATAGTTGTGCGGGCGGAACGTGGGTGCCTGCGGATCAGTGCCGAAGCCAAACTGGAGAATCGCCATCCCGGGAAGATCGAATCGCTGGCGCAGCGTCTCGACTTCGGGCGTGATGACTCCAAGGTTCTCGGCCACGAGCGGCAGGTGATCGAGCTTCAAGGCTCTGCGAACCGCCTCGAAGAGTGATGCGCCAGGCCCCTTCACCCATCGGCCACGCACGGCGGTGGTTGCGCCCGCTGGTATTTCCCACGATGCCTCGAACCCGCGGAAATGATCGACACGAATGCGATCGACGAGCGTGAGCAGCGCGCGGAATCGATCGATCCACCACGCATATCCGGTCTCGTCCAGGACGTCCCACCGATAGTGCGGGTTGCCCCACAGCTGGCCGTCGGCACTGAAGTAGTCGGGCGGCACACCCGTGAGCACAGTCGGTGTGCCGTGTTCGTCGAGCTGGAACAACTCGCGATGCGCCCAGACATCGGCGCTGTCATGCGCAACGAAGATGGGCAGGTCGCCCATGATCTCGATGTCGCGCGCGTGGCACGCATCACGCAAACGCGCCCACTGCTCGAAGAAGAGGAACTGAACCACCTTGTGCATCCTGATCTCGGCGATGCACTGCGCCGACCAGCGCGCGACCGCCGATGGATCCTTCCGGGCGATGTCGGGCTCCCATTCGATCCACGGGGCGTGGGCGTGTGCCTCTTTCACCGCCATGAACAACGCGTAGTCGTCCAGCCAGCGTGCCTGCTCACGGCAGAAACGATCGAACCGATCGTGCATCGGCGTGGAGCCGTCGGCGTCGAAGCGATCCCGGACGGTCGGCCAGATCCTGCGGCGATGGGCAATGACAGAGGGAAAGTCGACGCTCCCGGAGTGTGGTGTGGGTTCGGGCGGGAGGTCGCCGGCGTCCGACTCGGCGAGCAACCCGCTTTCGATCAATCGCTCGGGGCTGACGAGCAGCGGATTGCCCGCGAACGCAGAGAAGCATTGATACGGCGAATCGCCGTAGCCGGTGGGTCCGAGCGGCAACACCTGCCAGAGACGCTGGCGTGCCGCCGCGAGCTTGTCCACGAATGCAAAGGCGCTGGGCCCGAGATCGCCGATACCGCCGCCGCCCGGCAGCGACGTCGGATGGAGCAGCACGCCACTCGAACGACGGAACGCCATCCTTAGAGGTGCGGTGCGGGGTCGCTGTTGCGTTCCTTCTTGGAACGAAGCTGTTCTTCGAGCAGCTCTCTGGCTGCCTCCCGCCCGCCGAGCCCGAAGGCGATCGCCAGGCCCAGCATCAGAGCGCCGAACGTAATCGCGAACGCCGTCAGTACGACCGAGGTGGCAAGCCCGATCTGCTCGAGCGCCATGACGACACCGAGCGCGATGACCAGGACCCGCAATGAGCCGCTCAACAGCCGCGCCCCTGGCAATCCCGCGTTCACCGACGCGAGCAGCGTCGCCCGCCACAGGAAGTTGGCGAAGAGAAATCCGAGCACCAGCACGAGCAGTGCCACCAGGAAGCGCGGCACGAGCCGGAAGAACTCCTCGACGAGTCCGCGAAACGGCCCGAACTGTAGCGTGTCGACTGCCGACACCATGAACCCGAGCCACACGATCCAGAAGATGATCTTGGCGATGAGGACCTCGGCGGCCGGCATGTCAGCGGTACGCAGCATCTCGCTCGCACCGCTGCGCATCGACAGCCGATCGAACTGCAGCCAGGTGAGACCGCGCTGGATCACACGTCTCGCCACGAGTGCGACGAGGAACCCGACGCCGAAGATGATGGTCGCGGCGACGAGACGTGGGACGAACAGCACGAACGCGGTGGCGAAGTTGTGCCAGGACTGAGCGAGCGCATCCGCGATTTCTTGAATCATCGGGACCTCACAGTTTCATCCGACCAACTGGCAACGAGTGCCGGCTTCAACCGCTGGAAGGTATCGCAGAGGGAGTCGAGCCGTTTTTGAACCGTGGCCGGCTTTTCCCTGACCGTCTGTGACATGAATGCGGCGGCGCGCCACATGTAGACGGGGGCGAACATGTCGGCCAGGTGATCGAGGCTCACCCGGCCGTGCCGGATCGCGGCGGCAAATCCGTAGACCGTCCTGACCCACAATTCGTCATCGAACCGAGGCTTCGAACCGTTGGTGATGGCGACGACACCCGCACCCACGGTCGGCTCCAGAACCTCCCTGAGCAGCGGCGTGATCTCGGTGATGTCGTGGCGGGCCTGCTCCGCAAGGCTCTGGAAATCCCACGGCGCCGGGTCTGATGCGGCCACCGGATCGTTGCCCCACGTCGGAAGCTCGGTGAAGTGGTTTGCGGTCAGCCAGAACGATTCGTGCGCCCGCATGCTCTCGACGAGGGACAACACGACCTGGTGAATGACGTCGCGGAGCGTGGCGCGCCCCGGTGCTGGTGACGAGGCGGGCCGCCAGATCTGGCCCACACTGAACCGCTGCGTGGCGGCCTCGGTGCGCAGCCACAAATCGATCGCGAACCGCGCCGACTCGTAGTTCCAAATCTCCTGCTCGAGGCAGTGCGACGCGAAGCGTCCGGAGCAGCCGAACTCGCCGCCGAGCGGCTCGTCGAGGCCAATGGCGTACAGCGTCCGCACCAGCGGGCGGACCAGTTGCGTGATGAGCACGCCGTCGCGTGGGTGCCGCCGGTAACGCGGCGTCAGGAACTCGACCTTCGATTCCGCGATGATCGCGATGAGCTCGGTCACGCGCTCTGCGGTGGTCGCGGGGCCGCTCGGATCGATCACCGCCACGACCTTCGCCTGCGTCAACTCGCTGGCCGCGAAGATGGCGCGCAACGCGGTGTGTTTGCCCGGCAGGCCGTGGTACGGCGCCATGACCCGATGCAGCGTCCGCAGTGGGTGCGACGTCTGCACCATCTCCGACTCGAGAAATGACGCCGATCGAACGAGATCCTGCGTGCCGTCGGTCGAGCCGCCATCGGAGTTGATCATGACCGTGCGCAGTCGTGGGAAGTCGCGCGTGAACGACAGGTGGACGGCCCGGAGGACGTCGACGATTGTCGAGGCGTTGTTCATCGTCGGCAGCCCGACCAGGATGTCCACCTGGCCCACGGCGATCAACTGACGAAGTAACGCGTCGGAAAGAGTGCTCTCGTGCTCCACGATGCTCTGCGCCGCCCGGCACCGTTCGGGTGCCTGCGGGCATGAAGGCCGCGCCTACAGCCAGCGCAGCCGGAACCAGTAGAAGTCGTACGGCCCCATCATCATGATGTACGGCTCGCGTCCGATGCGCGGAAAGACGCTGTGACCGAACATCTCGATCGGGATGGCGCCGGCGAGCCCCGAGAGCTCGAGCTCGACGGCTTGTGCCGTGCCCGCCAGATTGCTGACCACCAAGATCGTTTCTCGATTCAGGGTTCGTGTGAACGCCAGCACCCGATGGTTCGCTGGCTTGATGAACTCGATCGATCCTCGACCGAACGCGCGCGTCGACCGACGCACCTCGATGAGACGCCGCGTCCAGTTCAGGAGCGACGTCGGATTTCGTTCCTGCGACGCCACGTTGATCGACTGGTATCCGTACACGGCATTCGAGATGAGCGGCAGCCACAGACGCTCGGGGTCGGCCATCGAGAACCCGCCGTTGACACCGCTGTTCCACTGCATCGGTGTGCGCACGCTGTTGCGATCGCCGAGGAAGACGTTATCGCCCATGCCGATCTCGTCGCCGTAATAGAGGATGGGACTGCCTGGCAGCGACATCAACAGGGCGCTCATGAGCTCGACCCGCCGGCGATCGCCGTCCATGAGCGGCGCCAGCCGTCGCCTGATGCCAAGGTTGATACGCGCCCGCGGGTCCTTCGCGTACTCGTCCAACATGTACTGCCGCTCGAACTCGGTCACCATCTCGAGCGTCAGTTCGTCGTGGTTGCGCAGGAACAGACCCCATTGACATCCCTCGGGAATCGGCGGAGTGCGTTCGATGATGTCGATGAGCGGCTTGCGATCCTCGAGCCGGACGGCCATGAACATCCGCGGCATGATCGGAAAGTGGAACGACATGTGGAATTCGTCGCCGTCCCCGAAATACGGGCCGACGTCCTCCGGCCACATGTTCGCTTCGGCCAGCAGCACCTTGTCTTTGAAATGCGCGTCGAGACGGGTGCGCAGGTCCTTCAGAATCGCGTGCGTTTCCGGCAGGTTCTCGCATGACGTGCCTTCGCGCTCGACGAGGTAGGGCACGGCATCGACGCGAAACCCGTCGACCCCGAGGTCGAGCCAGAACTTCATCACGTTCCAGATCTCTTCGCGGACCGCGGGATTGTCGTAGTTGAGATCGGGTTGATGACTGAAGAACCGGTGCCAGTAGTATGCCTTCGAGAGCGGGTCCCATGCCCAGTTCGACAGCTCCGTGTCGATGAAGATGATTCTCACGCCGCGATACTTCTCGTCGGTATCGCTCCACACATACCAATCACGACGCGGATTGTCGATGGCGCTGCGCGCTTCCTGGAACCAGACATGCTGATCCGACGTGTGATTCAACACCAGCTCGATGATGACCCGCAGACCGCGGTTGTGCGCTTCTTGGAGAAAGAGCTCGAAGTCCTTCAGCGTGCCGTAGCTCGGATGCACGTTGGTGTAGTCCGAGATGTCGTACCCATCGTCCTTGAACGGCGACGGGTACATGGGCTGAAGCCACAGGCAGTCCACGCCGAGTGACTCGAGGTGATCGAGCTTCGACGTGAGTCCAGGGAAATCGCCAATGCCGTCACCGTTGCTGTCTGCGAACGACTTGACGTGAAGCTGATAGAACACGGCGTCCATGTACCACAGCGGGTCCGGGCGTCTCAGTGTCGGCATCGAGGTATCGTTGTGCGCGGTCGCGTGTCGCGCTAACGGGCGGCCCGCTCTAGAAATCGCTGATACATCTCAGTAGTGTCCTCTAGTGTAAGATCTCCGGCAGCAAAGCTCAGGCACCAGCGTGAAGGCGTGCACAGTTCTTGACATGCAGATGATTCGGATGGCCTGGATGTCATCGATGTCGTGCGTGCTGATCAGCAGCGCTACCCTTTTCTCATCGCAGACACCATCGACCTCGGTTTCTGCGCCGGCGTTTGAGGTGGCCTCAGTCCGGGAGAACAGGTCGAGTGACACTCAGACCTTCTCGAGCCCCGGCCTGATGCCGACACCTTGGAGAAAGGCAGCGCCCAGGCCAGGGGCGGTCACGATCCGCAACATCGCACTCCGCGACCTGATTGGTGTCGCGTACGGCATCGATCTGACCCTATATTCGCAACTCGTGACTGGCGGACCGGCGGGACTCCTGGGGACGCGTTTCGATATTGACGCCCGGCCGCCTGAAGGTGCGCTTGCCTCGGAAACGCTCCCGATGCTCAGAACGCTCCTCGCCGATCGATTCAAGTTGAGGGTCCACATCGAGAGGCGCGACCGGCCCGTCTACGCACTCGTGCTCGCACGCCAAGGGCAGCTGGGTCGAGGTTTGCGGCCGTCTGATGTCGATTGCACGGCTCCGGGAGCGCCCAAAGACGCAATTCCGTCCGCCACCTCGACAGACATCAACCAACGATTGGTCTGCAGGGCGAACGTCTACGACTTTGGCAAACCAGGGCCGGGCGACATCACCATAAGCGACCGTTGCCCTTTGCCCCTCATGATTGCTCGACTCCAGCCATTCGTCGATCGACCGCTCATAGACGCTACCGGGCTCTCAGGCAGCTTCGAGTGGTCCGTGTCGTTCGCGACCCGTGGCGACTCGACGTCTGCACCAATTATTTACACGGCTCTCCAGGAGCAGTTGGGCATCAAGGCAGAACGACGAACCGCGCCGTTCGATGTCGTGGTCATCGATTCCGCTGAAATGCCAATGCCGAATTGAGTTGCCGCTGACAGAGCGATCTGCCGCGTGATGGCGCTGGCTCAGGCGCTCGCGTGGCGCAATGTGTCCTCACGATGAACGATTCGTGACGCGAACACCGCCGACGACGATCTCGAGCTGAGACCGAGCACGCCCTCGATCAAACGTAGAGGCTGCCTTAAGGTGGCTCAATCACTCTTTTCTTGTACGGAGTGTGGGATTCAAGCGGCCCGTAGTCGCGAGCCCTCGCGCCTATGAGCACGAGCGTCGATGCGCTGATGAACGGGCCGGGATCGTTCGCGCCAAGTGCTGACGCCCGTTGCAGCCAGTGATGCGATTGTCCCAGCTCATCCTGTGATCTCCCTGCGTCGACGGAGCGGATCGTGCAAGCAATCGCAGTCGACTGGCCGGTGCCAGGGCGCGGTGTTCTGCGCCGGGGCGGGGTTTGATGCACGGCTGTGTCGGAGGTGGAGAACAGCGTGTCACACGACTGGTCTTCAGAACATCACGCGAGTCCATTCTCTCGTCCGCGTGCCGAAGGCGACGAACCCTTGTCCCATTCGTCGAGCGAGGCCTCATCAAGCGGCCTCGGTCTCGAATACGCAATCCGCCGTGCCTTTGCCAATCCGCGCCTGGCCTTCGATATCGCCCGTGGCTTGCTGCGGGGACAGTACTACCGGTGGAAATTCAAACTTCTCGGTCGGCGTGTGGTGATCGGGCGGTTCTTCCGGGTTACAGGACCATTGGACATTCGCGGCCCCGGTCGGGTGGAGTTCGGCGACTTCTGTACGGTCATGTCGTCGCGGCTCCGCCCGACCACGCCATACACGCATTCACCCGATGCGGTCATCAGATTCGGCAATCGAGTGATGCTCACTCGAACGAGACTTGGATGCGTGACCCGGATCGACGTCGGTGATGATGCGGGGCTGGCCGAGGCGTGGATCATGGACTCCGATTTCCATTCGATCGAGGTCTCCGCTCGTCCGAGGTACAACACCGCCGGCCGATCCAAGCCGATCTCGATCGGAACCAATAGCTGGATCGGTGCTGGTTCGATAGTGCTCAAAGGCGTGCGCATTGGCGCCAACGCCGTAGTGGGCGCCGGCGCAGTCGTCGCGTCGAACGTCCCCGCGGACTCCGTGGTCTTCGGGAACCCGGCGCGCGTGGTCTGGCGCGTCCGTTCAAAGTCAGCGGCCAGCAGCCCGGCGGAATCAACCCGCTAGGTCCTGAAAAAACGGATCGCGATGGATTTCAGCTGGAATGAACAGCAACGGGAACTTCGCGCCGGTGCGATTGCGTTCGCGCGCCAGACGCTGAATGCCGACTTTCCCGCCCGCGAGCGGGCCGGCGAGTTTTCCCGCGAGCTGTGGCGGCAGTGCGCGAGATTTGGCGTCCAGGGCATGCCGATGCCGGAGGAGTTCGGCGGCGCCGGCTATGACGTGATGACGACCATGCTCGTGATGGAAGCGCTCGGCTACGCCTGCCTCGATCAGGGATTGCTCTTCTGTCTGCATGCCCACATGTGGGCGATAGAAACGCCGCTGTTGCGCTTCGGCACGCCGGAGCAGAAGAGGCGATACCTGCCGCGACTCTGCGATGGGACGCTCATCGGCGCGCACGCGATGACGGAGCCGCAGACCGGCACGGACGCGTTCGCACTGCGGACCACCGCCGAATGCCGCGGCGATCGGTACGTGCTCAATGGCTCGAAGACGTTCGTCACCAACGCGCCCGTCGGCGATCTGTTCCTCGTCTTTGCCACAGTTGATCCGCGCAAGGGCATGTGGGCGATCACCGGTTTCCTCGTCGAGAAAGGGACGAAGGGCCTCACCGTCGGCCAGAAGCTGGACAAGCTCGGGCTCACGACGTCGCCGACCGCGGAAGTGTTCCTCGAGGACTGCGAGATCCCGGTTGAGAATCGGCTCGGGAAGGTAGGACAGGGCGCCGCGATCTTCAATCATTCGATGGCGTGGGAACGAAGCTGCATCCTCGGCAGCACCGTCGGCGCGATGGAGCATGAGCTCGAAACGTGTGTCGAGTACGCGAAGACTCGAAAGCAGTTCGGCAAGCCCATCGGCAACTACCAGTTGATCGCAGGCAAGCTCGCCGACATGAAGGTGAGGCTCGAAACCTGCCGCATGATGCTCTATCGCGCCGCGTGGGCGCACGGGTGCGGGGAACCGAACGCGCTCGAGGGCGCCATCGCGAAGCTCACGATCAGCGAAGCGGCCGTCGCCTCAGCGCTCGATGCGATTCAGATTCACGGCGGCTACGGCTACATGCGCGAGTACAACGTCGAACGT
Organism: Vicinamibacterales bacterium; assembly: GCA_035263125.1. Lineage (GTDB taxonomy): Bacteria > Acidobacteriota > Vicinamibacteria > Vicinamibacterales > UBA2999 > Gp6-AA40. The sequence goes on along the minus strand of DATFRP010000190.1, from coordinate 38,154 downwards.
CACCTCCGCGACAATGTCGCGTCCCGGCTCTATTCCGGCACGTCTGAAATCCAGCGCCTCATCGTTGCACGGCATCTCGGGTTGTCGCCGGGCACGTAAGTCACCACGTTCATCGAGTCGGCACCATGAGCTTTCTCCTCTGGCACGGCCTCCGACATTCGGCGAAGGCATTTCCCGACAGACCCGCCGTCCAATGGCGGAATGACACGCTCACGTACCGAGCGCTCGACGCGCTCAGTGATGCCGTGGCCGCCACGCTCTCCGCGGCAGGCATCGGCCGAGGACATCGCGTCGGGCTGTACATGCCGAAGACGCACAAGAGTCTGGTCGCGATGCTCGGAATCTCGAAAGCGGGGGCGGCGTACGTCCCGATCGATCCCCACGGACCTGCGCTCAGAGCGGCGTATATTCTCGGTGACTGCGCCGTTTCCGCCGTGGTCGCGAGTGACGATCATCTCGAGTCTCTGCACGAGCATTCTGCGTCGCTCCCATCTTTGAAGCTTGCCATCGTCGTCGATCGTGACGTGTCGTCGAGCGGCGGGTGGGTCGAGCAGTGCGCGTGGCACGAGCTTGGTGGCGCCGCGCCATGTGCACCGGCCGCCGCCGTCGAGACCGATCCGGCGTACCTGCTTTACACATCCGGATCCACGGGAACACCGAAAGGCGTGATCATCACGCATCGGAATGCGTTGACCTTCGTCGATTGGGCGGTGGAGACCTTTGCGGTTCGCCCGGAAGACCGGCTGTCCGGCCACGCGCCGCTTCATTTCGATCTGTCGGTGTTCGACCTCTATGCCGCGCTCGCTGCCGGGGCATGTGTCGTCATGGTTCCGGACCAGATCGCGATCTTCCCGAACGAGCTGCCGAAGTGGATCAGGGCCCAGCGCATCACCATCTGGTACTCGGTTCCGTCAGCGCTCGTGCGCATGCTGCTGCACGGCCACCTGCGTAACCTGGAGTACCCGGACCTGCGCGTCGTGCTGTTTGCCGGCGAGGTCTTTCCTCAGAAGTACCTTCGAGACGTCATGGGCATCCTGTCGGGCGCCGAGTTCTTCAACCTCTACGGACCCACCGAAACCAACGTCTGTACGTACTTCCATGTTCCTCGCGACCTCGATCCGTCCGCGACGTCAATTCCGATCGGGATCGCCTGCGCGAACACCGAAGTGTTTGCGGTGAGCGCCGACGGGCGGATCGCTGACGTGGGCGAGGAAGGCGAACTGCTGGTGCGCGGCGGCACCGTGATGGCGGGCTATTGGGGCCTCCCCGAGAAGTCCTCGCAGGTCCTCGGCAGCAACCCGTTCCAAACCGCCTTCACCGATCGCATCTACAGGACCGGGGACATCGTCCGGCAGGAGCGCGATGGCACCTACTCCTTCATCGGACGCCGGGACCTCATGGTCAAGTCGCGAGGGTATCGAATCGAGCCCGGCGAGATCGAACAGGTGCTGCACCAGCACGACAAGGTCAGGGAAGCGGTAGTCATTCCCGTTCCCGATGAGGAGATCGGGGCGCGACTCCGGGCGTTCGTTGCGCCGCATGACGGCCAATCGCTCGAATCGGACGATCTCCCATCGTTCTGTCTGGGCCGGCTGCCGGTCTACATGGTGCCGGAATCGTTCGACGTACTGAACGAGCTGCCCAAAACCTCAACCGGCAAGACCGACCGCCAGGCACTCCTCGCCTCGCTCCGTGAGAAGGTCGAGACATAGCCATGCTGAAACAGGAACTCGCCACGTTCATCGAAAAGAACCTGCTTGGTGACGATCGACGCATCTCGGTCGGAGACACGACCGCCCTCATCGAGGACGGCCTGATCGACTCCATGGGATTGATGCAGATCGTGTTGTTCCTGGAGGAACGCGCCGGAGTCCGTGTGCCTGACGATGACGTCACGCCGGACAACTTCGAGACGATCGTGAGCATCGAGGCAATGGCTGATCGCCTCCGCTCGCAGCGTGCGAAACCGTAAGGACCAAGAACTACGCAGCTCGGCAATCCGAGAGTCGTGTGGATGACGAGCGTCAATGCACCGGGCACAAACGATTGGTCATGTGCGACAGCCCAGGGCGTTGCGCGACGTTCAGCTCCCGCCAGACGCAATCGGCGCGTGGCACGGACTGTGCGGTAGCACGTACGGCCACGTTCAAGAGAGGGAGATCTGCGTATGGCAGCGATTCAACATCAACTGCTCATCAACGCTCCAACGACACGCGTCTACGACGCGATTGCGACCGCCGACGGCATCTCGACGTGGTGGGACAAGCAGACACTCCAGCATACAGCTCGAGGTCTGGTCCTGGAGCACAACCCAGGCGCCGAACACGGTGTCGTGCAGCTGCGGGTAGTCGACCTCGTTCCACACAAACGGATCGAATGGGAATGCATCAGCACTCATCCGGCGAGCAGTCCGGCATCGGTGTGGACGGGGACGCACTTCATCTTCGAGCTCGCGGAGCGCAATGGCGCCACGCAGGTCGAGTTCCAGCAAACCGGCTACGACGAACACAGCAAGTTCTTCGGTGCGAATCGCGATGCGTGGATGCAGACGCTGCAAAATCTGAAGCAGGTCGTCGAAAAGCGGCCCGAGTCGCACTGACGGCGACAGGGGTGCCGCAGCCGACTTTCGCGGATCGAGACGAGCGTGATGAAAAGCGGAGGCGGCGGCTACCCGCGGGACATGCCCGGGAGGTGCCGCTTGTGCAATAGGCGCAGTGCCACCAGATCCTTCTGCTCGATGCGAAGCTCTGTGGCAATCCGGTGGATTTCGCCCTCCTCGGCCATCGAGATCCCGTCCTCGGTCGCCGACACGGTGAAGAGGCATCGCATCAAGGCCAGTTTCTGCTCGTACGTGGCCAACGCTGAAAACTGCCTCGCCACGAGGTAATTCGCCGATCCACCAAACAGCAGATTGCTGGTCTTCGCCAGTTGAACGACGACCATCGCCTGTTCCTGTGAGAGCTGCCCCTGATCCCGGACAAGCCCCTCCATGGCGCGCGTCTCATCCGGCGACACGTTCAGGTCTGCGTTCGCGACACGCCCGAGCAGATAGGCGAACGCGGCCAGAAAGCGGGCACGGTCTGGCTCGAGATGGTCCAGCGCCTCGAGCGTCGAACGGAGCGGTGCGAACTCGGGCTCGTCCGGTGCCTCGATACCCAACCACGCACGAATCGACTTGATCGGCATACATCCAACACTATCGCATCACCGCGAACCTTTCGGGCGCGACGCGGGACTCGACTTCTGCAGGTGCGCGATCGCCGCTTCGAGCTGTGCGTCACGGCCCTTCAGCAGTTCCTCACGCGTCAGGCCGACGTCGATGTCAGGTATGACCCCACGCCCTTCGATGACGACACCCTTGGTAGTACGCGGAAGCGCCATCGGATACTGCAGCGCGATCGATTCGATGGGCAAGGGCTGAAACGTGGCGTCCATCACCTGCCCTCTAGACGTTTTTCCCACCACCACGACACGGCCAGCCGTCTGCAGACCGGCCGTCACCTGCTCGCTTTCCGAACGGCTGTCCTCGTCGATCAGCATGACGACCGGGCCTTGATACGCGCCCCTGTGTGGTTTTGCCTTGTAGTAATAGTCGTCGCCTTTTCGAAAACGTTCGATCGCGAGCTGCGTCTCCTTGTCCACCAGCAGACCGGCCAGCGCAAGTCCAGCCTCCGTATCGCCGCCGCTGTTGCCGCGAAGGTCGATGACGAGCGCGGATGCCGTGCGCATCGCGTCGAACGCTGGAGGCAGCGTCTTCTTCAGTGGCTCGATGAAGTTGGTGAAGTGGATGTACCCGATCCCGTCGGTGAGCTGTCGTGTCTCGAACAGCACATGGCGCCCCGCGCCGAGAATCGTTTCTGACACGAGCCTGTCGGCAGCCGGTAACGCGTAGCCGAGCGATACATCTCGCTTCCTGTCTCCCTCGTCCAGCACTGTGAGCCGATGCATCTCGGCGTCGTCGGCGAGGTCGGCTTCGGCGCTCCTTGCATTCGCGACCGGCATGCCGTCGATCGTCGACAACGCGAAGCCCGTCTGCAGGCCGGCCGTCGCCGCGGGCGAACGCTCGATGATGCGCGTCACGACCACCTGACCGCCGACGTCCCGGAAGGCGACACCCCTCGTCACTTCCGTGCGGCCGAGCTGTGTGGCGAGGGTCGTCAAATCGAGAATCTGCAGATGCGAGATCTTGATCTCGCCGAGCATCCGCGACAGCAGGTCGACGAACGCCCGGTCGGTCTTGGTGGTGGCCACTTCAGGCTCGTATTTGCGCCGCACGGCAGCCCAGTCGACGCCGCCGAACTGTGGATCGAAATACCTGTCGTTGATCGTCTTCCAGACGATGTCGAACGTTCTTTGTCTGATCGTCCGGGCGTGATCTTGAGCGGGTTGCGCGAAGCCGAGCGCGGATGCCAGGGCGATCAGCACGCAGCACGCGACGAATCCGAACCCGATGCGGCGAACGACAGTTCGTGATCGCCAGGCACGCGTCATGTCAACCTCGCTTGCTGGGGCGCCGCTTCCGCGCGGCACGCCTTACGTGTGGTAACCGTCGACTACTATATTCCGCGTCGCGCGCAGCCTGGCACGCTTCATCCATTGCGCCGATGCCGCGGATGCATCGGCGATTGAAGTTCTCGACCAGGGCCTAAGGATCAGGGACACGGCAGCTACACGGAAAGCGCTGCGAGCATGCGGGAACGGGATCGGTTTGACAGGTTCGTTCTCCGGGCGCGATGATCCGCGCCATGCGAGTGAACGATCGGCGCTGTGCCGGGGCGCGTGGGCAAGGTGAGTCGCGCGCGTCACGGCAATCCGGCGCTGGCGATGCGACATGACCGCAGTGTCAGGTGATATCGAGGGGCTGTCGCCACTCGCCAATTGCGAGTCCTCATCCCGCATCGCCGACGTGATCTTCGTGCACGGGCTTGGTGGCGGCTCACACTCGACGTGGGCCGCGATCGATGTCGCGCACGGCTTCTGGCCGTCGTGGATTGGCGAGGACTTCGGCAACGCCGGCGTCTGGACGCTTGGCTACCGCGCGGACGTCTCGGCGTGGACCAGCGAGTCGATGCCGCTGGCGGATCGCGGCACCGCGATCCTCGAGACGCTGACCAACGAAGGCATCGGCGAGCGGAGCGTCATTTTCATCACGCACAGCATGGGCGGTATCCTCGCCAAGCAGATCCTCCGGCACGCTACGAGTTTCGGCGTCAGGCGATGGGAGTCGATCGCGCATCGCACGCGCGGTATCGCGTTCATCGCGACGCCGCACGCCGGCGCGGACCTCGCCGGGTTCGCCGAGCTGGCGCGTCTCGTGCTGCGCACCAACGAACAGGTCGCGGAGCTGCGCGCGCATCATCCGCGGCTCCGCGAACTGCACGCCTGGTTTCTCAAGTTTCAGAGCGACCAGCAGATCGTGTGCCGCACCTTCTGCGAGACGCGCGAGCTCAGGCCGGGGATGTTCGGACTCTCGCTCCCGAAGGGCATCCTCGTGGTCGATCAGACGAGCGCCGAGCCGCACGTACCGGGCGAGGTCGCGATCCCGCTGGACGAGGACCACGTCAGCATCTGCAAGCCGCCCGACCGCAACGCACCGCTCTACAAGAGTCTGAAGCGATTCGTCGCGGAGGTACTCGCGGCAGGCACGGGCGACGCGCTGGCAGCCCGTACAGTGGATCTGACCGGCGAGTGGATTGCCGAAGTGACCCGGAAGAACCTGAAGCCCTATCAGATCTCACTCGACCTCGAGATGATGGGCGATCGGCTCATGGGCACCGTGCACTTTCCGACCGGAGATGCCGGCATTCACGACGGCATGATCGACGGCACCCAGGTGAGTTTTCGCACGGTGCACACGCCTCAGTTCGCAGACAGCGCAGCCGAGTTTCGTTTCGAGGGAACGATCGCGGAAGGCTTGCTCGATCTGATCGTCCAGGATGGCAGCGGGCACGGGCGGCTTTCGGCGCGTCGGAGAAAATGATTTGCAAACGAACGATCGTGACGCGAGAGGTTGACTCCTGGTGGCTGTCTACCTCAAGATGCACCCTTGGAAATACCAAGAGACAGGTCAGTCGTGTACCGGGTTCTGGTCGTGGATGACTACGAACCTTGGCGATGTCACATTCGTTCGGCCATCCAGACCTCTCCTCATTGGCGAATCGTCGGCGAAGCCGTGGATGGGGTTGACGCGATTCAGAAAGCTCAGGCGCTCGATCCGGATCTCATTCTGCTGGATATCGGGTTGCCGCGACTCGATGGTATTCAGGCGGCGCGACAAATCCTCGCGACTCACCCGGGTTCCAGAATCCTCTTCGTCAGCGAACATCAATCTCCGGACATTGTCGACGCGGCAATGGCCACCGCCGCCGGCGGCTACCTCGTCAAATCGGAGGCGGGACGCGAACTGTTCTTCGCGATGGATGCCGTCGTGAGCGGCTCGTGTTTCGTCAGTGCACGGTTGGCCAGGTCCATCGACGCAGCGGCGAGCAGCCAGCTTTCGTTGAAGTAACGGTACGCATTCCGCGTCCATACACGCAGCCACACACGATGAGTCGTGGCGGCAAGAGCGTCAGCCGATGACCTCGGACTGGCTCGAAGCGAACGGCACGCGGGCATGAATCGTCGAACCGCGTTGTGGCCGGGACTCGATCGACAACGTGCCTTTTACCAGTTGCATCCTCTCTTGCATGCTGACGAGGCCGAGCCCTGCGCCCTTCCTCGCAGCGTCGACGTCGAAGCCCGCGCCGGCGTCGCGAACCCGGAGATTTATCTCTTGCGGCGTGCCCCACAACGCGACGTCGAACTCGACGGCTCCACTGTGCTGAGCCGCGTTGTGCAAGGCTTCCTGCAGAACCCTGAAGAGACACAGCGAGACGTCGGATGGGACGACGAGTGGAAGATCGTGGCTCTCGAAGTTGACCTTCAGCTTCCGCTGCTCACTGAACTCTCTGCAGAATCCCCGGGCTGCCGCGACGAGTCCGACATAGTCAAGTTTCGAGGTGTGCAACTCGTGCGACAAGGCCTGGAGATCGCTCAAGGCCTCCATGGTCTGGGCTCGCAGTTCGTCCAGTCGCTCGCAGAGTACCGAGGCTTGTGTCGGCAGCTCGCGTTTGACTTCCTCCAGGCCAATGGCCAGAAGCGAGAGACGCTGGTTCGTATGATCGTGCAGCTCTCTGGCAATGCGGGCACGTTCCTTCTCCTGTGCCTCGATCAACCGACGGTTGACACTGGCCAACGCCTCCTCTGTTTGCTTGCGTTCCGTGATGTCACGGATCGCACTCGAGACGAGAATGCCTTCCTGCGTTTCAAGCGGGCTGAGACTGATCTCCACCGGAAACTCAGTCCCGTCCTTGCGCCGACCAAACAGCTCCAGGCCGGCACCCATGGCGCGCACACGCGGATCGGTGAGGAAACCGTTGCGGCGAGCGACGTGACCGCCGCGCAGGCGCGGCGGAATGACGGTCTCCACCGGCTGATTCAGCAGCTGCTCTCGACGGTACCCGAACAGCCGTTCGGCCTGTGCATTCACCAGGGCAATTTCGCCTCGCTGGTTGACGATCACGATCGCATCAGGGGCCGCCTCGAGAAGTCCGCGAAACTTCTGTTCCGATCGCCGGAGGTCGGCAGGACTTGGAATGGCGAGCGCCACGGGAACCAGCGGAATCAGCAGAAGCGCTGTTGCCACTGACGCGAGGGCGGTCACAACCTTCACTGCCCCTCCAAGCCAATAGTCTGCGTGCCAGAGATTCCACACCTCCATGGCGTGGGTGGCACCGCAGGACACGATGAAGGCGCCGAAGCACAGGAACATCCAGTGAAAGGGGAGATCACGCCGCTTTCGAACGAAGTAGACGAGCGTGAGCGGAATCGACAGGTACGCGAGCGCAATCAGCGAATCGGAGATGACGTGCAGCCAGACCATGCCTGGCTTCCACAGATAGCAATACCCATGGGGCATGAAGCCGTCAGAAGCAAAGTAGTGGGTGAGCAACTCCATGTCGGACCTCGACTCGTGGGATGGGCAACGGCGCGGCATCGGGGCCCTCGGCTGCATTCGTGGCCGAGGGATCTCAACGGCTGAACTCGCCAGAGGTGGGACGGGCGCATTGTAGACTCTCTCGCACGAGGATAGGTGATGTCCGGCCGCCGTCGAAATCCTGACCGGCGCGACGGCTGAGGCGCGAGCCCGACGGAGGCGCGAGCCGGACGGAGGGTCACATGACGACGAGAGAGATTGTTGAGGGCTACTTCGACGCGTTGCAGAAGAAGAAGAGCTGGGACGCGTCCCTTTCCGATGACGTCGTCTTCACCAGCTTCACCACTCCGATGAGACGTATCAGCGGACGAGCTGCGGTCGTCGAGTCGACGAAAGGCTTCTACTCAATGATTCGTGCCGTCGACGTCAAGGATCTGATCGTCGAAGCCACACGAGCCGTCGCGCTGACCCGTTACGAACTGCAACCGCCTTCGGGGCCACCGTTCGCCTGCGATGTGGCCGAGGTGTTCGGCATACGGGATGGCGCGATCGTCTCGTTCGACATCTACTTCGATAGCGCACCGTTTCCAAAGGCGAGTGTCAGAACCTGAAACCCAGTTTCACGACGAACTCGTTCGTGGTATTCACGGGCTCGTAGGCGCCGAGCTGCTGTTCTGCGGTGACGCCATGGACGGTGAAGGTCGCCGTCTCGTAGTTCACCGGCGAGGAGTTGATACTCCAATGGACATACGACGGCTCAACCGACCAGTGCCTGGTCACCTGATATTTCCCGCTTGCGCGCAGTCCCCATCCCTCATGCTGAGCGAACGAGATATCGGTGAAGCCATCGATCGTGAAACCAGGCGCCGTCGCGGTCGGTGGAATATCGCCGCCGCCCAGGTCCGAATCGCGGGTCGTTTGCCAGCCATGGAGCAGGCGATCGTATTCGACGTTGAAGCCGAGCGAGTGCGAAGCGGCCCGGGTGCGTGCTGTGAGACCGAGCGGCAGATAGAGATAGTCGTCGGTGCGATATCCAGCCGCCCCGCCGATGCCGTTCGACAGATGGCGGACGCCTAATCCGGCCTCGGGCGACACGCCCCATGTGCGACCGATGAAATCTTTGCCGACCAAGCCCCGGGCTTCGACATACCAGTCCTTGTCACCGGCCTCGCTGCATGGCGACGCATCGCCGATATCGAGCGCCCAACCGTTCGGCGAGGCTGTGTCCGGTGTGATCAGGAACGGTGAGCACCAGCCATCATAGGTGGTGTTACCAACCGTGCCGCGCGCATCGGCTTGGGTAAACCATCGCCTCCGCTCGTTGAGCGACAGGGTGCCCGTGTACCCGCCCCCGATCTTGCTGCCGTGAATCGAGATGCTTTGTGTGCCGGGCTCGTTGTAGCGGTAGCCGCCAAAGCTGACGTTCACTTCATGCCCGATCGGCGTGGCCAGGATTGAATCACCGGTCGCGTACTCATGCGGTTGAGCGGGTGCGGTGGGGGGCGCGGGCGGTTGCGCAACCGCCCGGATTGACACGAGTGTCATGAGACCGGCGTAGGAGAGACATCTCAATGCTGGCGAGATCAACGTTCGATTCATAATCAGCTCGCGATTCTGCCAGCTTACTTTCGAATCGTGCGCGCGATCGTGCCGCGTGCGAAGTGTCGTCGTTATGTCTCACCGCGGCCAGCAGATTGTCATGCAAGTTCCTCACAGCACAGCTGGACGCGCCGCTCTCCTGTGCTCGCAGGCGACGCCGCCACACACGGCGCCCACAATCCGAACGGCATTGAGAGTCACGAAGGTCGCTGGCCCGTAGGTCGCAAGGGCCGTCGTCATCTGGCCCGCTCCCGCGACCAGGCCGACGTAGATCAACGTCGCCACCAATCCCATGAGAAAGCCGTGCAGCACGAGATGATCCTTGATGGCGCGGCCCAACCACAACACGATCAGGAATGCCGCTGCGAAGCAGCCGACTCCGATGATCACAGCGGAGGCCGTCGAGACGCCGTTGGCGATGTCCACACCCGCCGCGGCAAATCCGCCAAGGAGTACGACTGCGAGAACGACCTCGATGAGAAAACCGCCCAGCAGCACGCGGAACCAGTAAATCCTCATGACGTCTCCTCCTTGCCGACCTGCGCGCGCAGGCGATGGCGCCACAACAAAAGTCGAGTTATGGCGAGGCCGCTGCTGTCAGGCGGCGCGCTTCGTCACGAATCTCACGCAGCACGGCCAGGTGGGCTACCGAATACTCGGACCGAGTCGCGTGGTTCGCATGAGCCGACGATATCGCATGCTCGTCGCCGAGGCCTGTCGTTCGACTTCGCCTGACGCGGTCGAGAATCAGGTCGCGCACGTCTGCGGCATTGTCCAGGCCCTGCAGAACGCCCACGTGCGCGCCGGTTACCTTCTCCCCTCCATGGCTCGTTCCCCTCGAGCCGCCGCCACCCGCCGTCTGCACGATCACGTCGGCGATGCCGAACAAACGCTGCACAGGACCCTGTGCGACTTCGACGTTCTGAACATTCTCGAACGTGATCGTCGTCTCGTGAATCACCCAGATGCCGCGTCTGATGCGAAGACTTCGATCGGTCAGCACATACCAGGTCGTGTCGTATCTGAGGTGAAGGCCAACGTACGCGATCACATCTGGTGCGATCAGCACGATCACGAGCGGAACGATCAAAATGGCGCCCACGAGAGGCAATGCGACCGAGACAGCCAGCCAGAGGAGGAGCGGGACGATGTCTCCCGGGAGGAATGCCACCCAGAAAAAGAACTTCAGATAACGAAGAAATCCGGCCGATGGCCTGATCGAGCGGACCGCTTCGCCCGACGAGGGAAGCGTTGGAGGTTCCGGTGGGACCTTGAACAGTGCGACGATGCCCGCCCAGACGCCTCGATAGATCCATGCGGCGGCGGCGTCGACAGTGTGGCTCACGGCCGACCACTCAAACGGGTCTCCAGACGACGAAGCGAGTCGCGGATATCTACGAGCAGCGCAAGCGCTTCGTCATCAGTCGCGCCAGCGGGCAATCCGCTTTCCGTCGCATGAGCCGCAACAGGTGTACTTTCGCGCACGCCACGCATCTTCGTGTACAGGTAGTCGCGCAAGGCGTCCGCCTCGAGCACCCCTTCGATGGTCACTTCTGCCGTTGACGAACCCGCCGCGGTTTGAATACTCACCGTGGCCAGACCCAGCCACCGCTGAATGATGCCGCTGGTCAAATGAATGTCCTGAATGCGTCGATACGCGACGTTCACTTCACGGCGCCACAGCAGGCCCTGCCGCTTCCACACGCCCTCATCGTCAAAGCGGAACCTCATGGTGCGGTACTTGATGTACAGCACGGTCATCGTGACGGGAAACGCTACGAGGGAAAGGAGTGCAACGATGAAGTAGTACGTGAGGAGTCGCTCGTGCGGGTGCGTGATAGCCCTTGCATCGAAATTCTGCGGTGGTCTCACGATCGTCACGCTACCGGGCGGCCGGTTGTGCCATACACTAGCACGCCCGCGTCGGGCCCGGGCCTCGAGATTCTCACAGCGATGCGAGTGACATGATGAATTTGCTGTTCCGCTCGTTCATGGGCACGAGCGACCTCCGCAAGAGGCTGACGCGCCACTTCGAGCCGGCGCAGTTGTCCGGGATTGTCACGGCAGCCCGCGAGTTTCCGGTGACGTCTCGGGTTGACGTCCAAGCCGCGCTGGACGACTGGTTTCGAACCCGCACCGACGCACAACTGCTTGGCGTCCACAGCCAGATGAGTCACGAGACATCGACGCTGGCCCTCCTGTGCACGGGCGGTCCATTCGGCGTGGAGCAGGGCCCGCTGCAGCACGATGAGATCGACATTGGGAACGACGAACCGGTCCGCTGTCTGAAGAACGGTCTGTGGCTTGCGCAGAACGGTGCGCTTCCTTTTGCGGTGTTCGTGACTCCCTCGATGAAGTTCGGACAGAGTTCCGGCGTGCACGTCGAGATTGGTGTTCCCTCCGGTGAAAGTGGAGCAGCGTTCTCGCAGGGGTTTTTTCGCGATCTCGAGGTGCGCGTCGCGGTCGGTCGGACGTACCGCGGCCGCGTCATCTCGCTCGAGAGCCATCATGACTACTCTGGCCGCGGCGGATCGGTACGCGTGCATCGTCTCCACAATGTCTCGCGTGAAGACGTGATCCTGCCCCAGAAGACGCTGACCCTCCTCGATCGCAACGTGTCCAGGTTCGTTGCCGCGCGCAACGAGATCAGATCGCTGCGATTCTCGACGAAGAAGGGTCTGTTGTTCTACGGCCCGCCCGGGACAGGCAAGACACACACGATTCACTACTTGGCATCGCAGCTTCCGGACTACACCACGCTCCTCGTGACGGCGGAACAGGTCGGCCTTCTCGGCGAGTACTTCCGTTTGGCCCGCTTTCTCCAGCCTGCGATGATGGTCGTCGAGGACGTGGACCTGATCGCGCGCTATCGCGAACACATGCGGGTTCCGGGCGAGGAGGTCCTGCTGAACAAGCTGCTCAACGAGATGGATGGCCTGCGTGAGGATGCCGACGTGCTGTTCATCCTGACGACGAATCGACCGGACCAGCTCGAGCCGGCGCTCGCATCGCGCCCGGGCCGAATCGACCAGGCGATCGAGTTCCCGCTGCCGGATGACGAGGGTCGCGCGAAGCTCGTGCGGCTGTACTCGCGTGGGCTCGACGTGCCCGCTGATCTGATGGATCTAATCGTCCGTCGCTCGAAAGGATCGAGTCCGGCCTTCATCAAAGAGTTGATGCGCCGCTCTGCGCAGTTTCTGCTCGAGATCGGCGGTGGTCGTCAGCTGACCACGACGGCCGTGGATGCCGCCATCGAAGAGATGGTGTTCATCGGTGGCTCGCTGAACCTGAAACTGCTCGGTGGCGAGACCGCCGAGATCACCAGGGCAGTCGCCGACCTCGAGTAGCGCGGGCCTAATAAGCCCGCGGCACAGACGTCGGTCAGCTTGAGTCGCGGATTACGGCCGCGCCTCGCGGCAAGTCGACCCCCGTGAAAACGATTTAGCGTGATGACAAAGCGCAGCCGAGCTTGACATCGTCAAGCCCGTGTGGCGCAATGCTCCCGCTCCAACCTCGACACAAAACCAAAAAAGAACAACGAACGACCATGCGAGGTCATCTACTGCCTTCCTCGTGTGTCTTCCTCGTGTGTTGACGCCTGCGCGTGGTTGTTCTCTAGCGGCTACGAGTCCCTCGGCTCCCCAGGCGATTCCAAGTGCGCCACTCATGCCTTGGAGGTGACTATGCCGAGCAGACGACGGTTCCTGGAATTGAGCGCTCTCGCTGGAGGCACGATTCTGCTCTCGACGCGTTGGGGGCTGCCAAGCCTGCGCGCCTTCGGTACATCGACACTCGATCCCATCACCATCCCGAAGTTCGTGTCCCCCCTGACCGTGGTTCCCGCGATGCCACGGACGAGCGGAGGCGGCGGCATCGACTACTACGAGATCGCCGTACGCCAATTCACGCAACAGATCTTGCCATCCGCCTTTCCTCCGACCCCCGTCTGGGGCTACGGGTCGGCGTCGGATCGCAATTCATTCAACTATCCTGGATTTACGATCGAGTCCCGATGGCGCACACCGGTGCGTGTGAAGTGGATCAACGATCTGGTCAACCGCGCGACCGGCCGGTTCCTCCCGCACCTGTTGCCCGTCGATCCGACGTTGCATTGGGCAAATCCTCCTGGAGGCGTACAGCATCGCGACCACAGGCCTGGCTTCTCGTCGACGCCCGGCCCCTACACCGGACCGGTGCCGATCGTCACGCACCTGCATGGCATCGAAGTCGTGGGCCAGGAGAGCGACGGGTTCCCTGAGGCCTGGTACCTGCCGGCCGCGAACAACATCCCATCGGGCTTCGCGAGAACAGGCACCTATTACGACATCTTCAGGAAGTCCTCACCGCTCGGCAATCAGTGGTCCCCGGGTACTGCCGTGTTCGAGTACCCAAACCGGCAGCGCGCGACGACGCTCTGGTATCACGATCACACGCTCGGCATGACGCGCGTGAACGTGTACGCGGGACCGGTCGGCTTCTACATCCTGCGCGGAGGTCCGGACGATCAGGTGACCGGCACCCTGCCGGGTCCCGCACCTGGCGCGAACGATCCACCAGGACAGAAGTACTACGAGATTCCGATCGTCATCCAGGATCGATCGTTCAACTCGGATGGGTCGCTGTTCTATCCCGACAGCCGGGAATTCTTCGACGGCTTTACCGGCCCTTACATTCCCGGCAGCGACATTTCGCCAATCTGGAATCCGGAGTTCTTTGCCAACACGATCGTCGTCAACGGACAGACGTGGCCCTTCCTGCGGGTCGAACAGCGTCGATATCGTTTCAGGTTCCTGAATGCCTCCGGCTCACGCTTCCTGATCCTGCGTCTGTCGAACGGCCTGCCCTTCTGGCAGATCGGCAGCGAAGGAGGCTTCCTGCCGGCACCGGTGCGGCGGACGCAACTCCTGATCGCGCCGGCCGAGCGCGCCGATGTGATCGTGGACTTCACGGGCGTGCCTGCGGGGAGGGACATCATCCTCGAGAACATCGGCCCGGACGAACCATTCGGAGGGGGAACACCGGGCGTGGACTTCCCATCGGCCGATCCCAACACGACGGGGCAAGTGATGCAGCTTCGGGTCGTGCCGGCAGTATCGGTGGACCGCAGCACCCCGCCGCAACAACTCGTGCTGCCGCGCATCTCGTCGATTGGGCCGGTGCGCCGGACGCGTCAGGTCTCGCTCAACGAGGTTGGTTCGGATGTGCTTCCCGATGTCGGGCCGCGAGCAGGACTGCTCGGCACGCTCGCCGACGGGATGGGCGTGACGAAGATGTGGGAGGACCAGGTCACCGAAACGCCGACCGCCGGCGTCGCCGAGATCTGGGAGATTCACAACTTCACAGAGGACGCGCATCCGATCCACTTGCACACCGTCCAGTTTCAGGTGTTGGATCGGGAAGCATTCCCGAGCGGCGTGGCCTTGACCGGCCATCGACACGCCGGCGCGTCTCAGCCTCACATCACGAGCGGCGCCGATGCGGGCGTGAGGCGCCCACCCGACCCGTGGGAAACCGGCTTCAAGGACACCGTCATTGCGCTTCCAGGAGAGATCACGCGTTTGAAGGTGCAATTCGACAGAGCCGGGCTCTTCGTGTGG
The DNA here is from genome assembly GCA_035263125.1 of Vicinamibacterales bacterium. GTDB lineage: Bacteria > Acidobacteriota > Vicinamibacteria > Vicinamibacterales > UBA2999 > Gp6-AA40. The sequence goes on along the minus strand of DATFRP010000190.1, from coordinate 22,983 downwards.
CACTGCCACATCCTGGAGCACGAGGACAATGAGATGATGCGACCCCTTCGCGTCGGATCCTGATCCGACTCGCCGATGATCACGGGACCTCGCGATTGCGAGCACACGCTCGCCAGTCGCGAGGTCCGCACTGCGAGCCGCGCCGCGGCAGGCCGCGTGCCGCTCCGGACGACGGTTCGAGCGGCACGGGGTTCACTTGCGGCCAGCGGTCTCCCGTTCCTGCATCTCGACGAACAGGCGACGCATCCACGGACTGTTCTCCTGACAGATGTACTCCTGAATCTCTCCCTTGGGGTCCCACACGATGTCGAAGCCGATGGTCCACGGTTCTGTGTAGGCACCGGGATCATCGATGGTCGCTTCGTATCGCAGGGTGTAGAGATCCTTGCGCGTGAATCGCTCGACGAGGTGCAGGCGATCGGTGTGCGGATCGCCGACCATATCGATCCAGCTGCCTTCGTTGAACCCGACGACATCGACCACGAGTGTGTCGCCTTCCCAATGCCCGATCGAGTGACCGAGCCAGGTCGGGTTGAGCGCATCGCCTTGCGGATGCGAGCGGCCGTCCATGTAGACGACGCGCCAGATGTGGGTGCCGCCCTCGAAGATCATGACGATCCGCTTTTGTTGCGGCATCTGGATGATCTCCATCGGAAACGGGGTCGTCATCAGACGCGGACCGGCGGGCGGCATGCAATAGCCTTCGGGATCGTACTTGGATTCTTCGACGCGGCGCTGCGTCGCGACCGCCTTCGCCCACGGTTGATAGGGAATCTCCTTCGGATGCAGCAGGATCTGTCTGTAGTCGCGGACCTGTGAGAGGTGCCAATAGCCGATGTTCGGTTCAATCGGCCCCAGGTTCGGTGTGCCGTCGGGTAGTCGCGGCGCGGGCGGGTACGGTTTGGGTGGCAATATCGGGAGCGGGTTGACCTGCCCCGTCGCCACAGCACCGATCAGCGACACCGCGACGACCGAAAGAGCACCAATGAATCGAGCGGCAGGAATCAGTGTCACGGCGTTGCTCCTTGCGTGCCATACATCTACGTCGGACGTGAATCTCAGCGCAAGTGGGCTACCGGTTTACGGCAGGCGTTACTCATGACACACTTCAGGGCCAAATCACAGGACGCCGCACATGATCAGCGTTGGCCTCCCTCTGGTCAACGAAGAGGAGACCTGCCGCAGCTGTACGATCGGCTGGTAGCTGGCTGCGAGAGTTGGAGCCGTCTATGAAAAGGCCCGAAGCTGCGGAATCTGCCTCCGCGTCAATCGACGAGAAGATCAAGGTGCTCGGGGACTGGCGCGGGAAGACGCTCGCGAGGGTGCGCCAAATCGTTCACGAGGCAGACCCTGAGATCGTCGAAGAGTGGAAGTGGGTGAAGGCCACCAATCCCGGAACGCCAGTCTGGTCCCACGACGGCATCGTCTGCACCGGAGAGACGTACAAGAACATCGTCAAGATGACGTTCGCAAAGGGAGCCGAGTTGAAGGACCCTTCACGTCTGTTCAACTCGAGCCTCGAGGGGAATGTCAGACGCGCCATCGACATTCACGAAGGCGACACGATCAATGAAGCGGCCCTGAAGGATCTCATTCGCGCCGCAGTGGCGCTCAACCGCAAAGGCAAGAGTGAGCCGAAGGCAAAGCGAGGGAACAGCAAGCGTGCCGGCTAGTCGTGCTGCTGCGACGTGACACGTTTCGCACGTAGTACGATGCTCGGCGGATGCCGCTCGTCACACTCGACCAGGTCTCGATCGCCTACGGTCATCTTCCACTGTTGCAGGACGCCAGCCTTCGGATCGAATCGCGCGAGCGCGTCTGTGTCATCGGCCGGAACGGCACCGGCAAGTCCACGCTGCTTCAGATCGTCAGCGGCGAGATAGCTCCGCAGGAAGGCAGCGTCTGGCACGAGCCCGGACTGCGCATCGGCCGGCTGGCGCAGGATGCTCTGTTCGACGACTTTCGACGAGTATTCGATGTGGTGGCCGACGGACTCGCAGGCACGAGCGGTGAGGCATGGCGCGCCGAGCAGCAGGTCGCGATGGCGCTCTCCCGACTTCAGATTCCCACTGACGCCACCATGGGGACACTCTCGGGCGGTTGGCGGCGCCGTGTGCTGCTGGCGCGCGCGCTCGTTGCAGCGCCCGATCTTCTCCTGCTCGACGAGCCAACCAATCATCTCGACATCGAGACAATGCGGTGGCTCGAAGAGTATCTGGCCGACTACGCCGGCACCGTGCTGTTCGTGACGCACGACCGCGTGTTCCTCCAATCGCTGGCGACGCGGATCGTTGAACTCGATCGGGGGCGGCTGACGTCATGGCCAGGCGATTACGCGACCTTCCTCAGACGCAAAGAGGAATCTCTCGCCGTCGACGCGGCGCACGAAGCCAGGTTCGACAAGCGGCTTGCCGAGGAAGAAGCGTGGCTGCGCCAGGGCATCAAGGCGCGGCGGACGCGCAACGAAGGGCGCGTGCGCGCGCTGCTCGCCATGCGCGAGGAACGTGCGGCGCGGCGACCGCTGATTGGCTCCGTTCGTCTCCAGACCGAGCTGGGCGAGCGGAGTGGCCAATTGGTGTTCGAGGCCGAGCGCCTCTCGAAGTCATTTGGCGGTGCTCCGATCGTCACCGGTTTCTCCGCGCGCGTGATGCGAGGCGATCGCATTGGTCTCATCGGATCGAACGGCTCGGGCAAGACGACGCTGCTCAAGCTGCTCCTGGGCGAGATCGAGCCCGATGCGGGAGAGGTCAGGCGCGGGTCGAACGTGCAGATCGCCTACTACGATCAGCAGCGCGAGCAGCTCGATCCCGATCGCACGGTGTGGGAAACGGTTGCCGATGGCCATGACGAGGTGACGGTCAACGGCCGCACGCAGCATGTTCACGGCTATCTGCGTGACTTTCTGTTTCCGTCGGAGCGTGCGCACTCGCCGGTGAAAGCGCTCTCCGGAGGCGAGCGCAATCGTCTGCTGCTGGCGCGCCTCTTTGCCCGCCCGTTCAACGTGCTGGTGATGGACGAGCCGACCAACGATCTCGACATCGAGACGCTGGAACTTCTCGAGGAGCGGCTCGCGACCTGGCCCGGCACGCTGTTGTTGGTCAGCCACGACCGCGCGTTCCTCGACCACGTGGTGACGAGCACACTCGTCTTCGAGGGGGACGGCCGCGTCCAGGAATACATCGGCGGATACGAAGACTGGCTGCGGCAGCGGCGCCGGGCACAGCCGGCACAGGCTCACCGAGCCGCGGAGCCAGGCGCGAACGCGGGAACGATCGTCGCCAGCGAGCCCTCGCGGTCGCAACGCAAGCCGTCCTACAAGGAACAGCGGGAGCTCGAGGAGTTGCCATCGCGCATCGAGGCGTTGGAGGGGGAGCAGCAGCAGCTCCAGACTGCGGTGGCCTCGGCAGATTTCTACAAACGATCGGCGGCCGACATCCATGAGGCGCTGTCCAGACTCGAGGAGCTCGAGACGCTATTGCTCGACGCGTACACCAGGTGGGATGCGCTCGATTCCCGCGCGCAGGCGGGACCGAAGTGACTGCCACGTCAGCCAGTGACCGCCCGTTCGATTGACCTAGCCGAGGGCGAGAAAGTCGTTCGCCTCTCTGTATTCGAATCCCAGCCGGCGTGCAAAGCTCCGGTCCTGCGGCCCGGCGCCGACATAGATGCACTGCGACGGATCGAGTTGGTGACGCTGGATGAACACGACGCCCAGGCCGGGCAGCGGCTTGCGGCACCAGCACGTCGGCGCACCGGCGCCATGCGGGCAATAGAGGATCTCGATAGCCACGCCGAGTTGCTCCCGCATCCGCGCGAAATCAGCCTCCACCTGCTCGCTCGTCATCGTCCGGTCAGCGATCTGCGGACGCCACGCGAGTCCGAGCAGTCGCCACCCCTGGTCGTGATACCGGCGAAGCGCCGGTCCGCGATTGGCGAGCGCCTCGTCGCACCAGACGATCAGCGCTCTGTTCTTCAATGCCGGATCGTGCGTGCGCTCGAACGAAAGCAAGTCGATCTGCGAGAAGCCTTCCGAGCGATCCGGTGCCTCGAGCTCGCGCTGATGCCGGAACTGCGCGTTGGGCGCGAACGTGTTGGGATCTCGTCGCGACGCTTTCCGCATCTCGTCAGGCTCGAGCAGCCGCCCATACTTCGAGACCATGCGCCAGGCGGCGTTGACCTGCGCGGCTTCGACACTGGTCGTGAGCCACACACAGCGCACGGGCAGACCGGACCGTGCTGCGGCCTGCACGACGAGCGCGCGTGAGGCGCGCGATACATAGGTGTTGTCGAGGACGATCTTCGATCCGCCATTCGATATCGACGCCTCCAGCGCGGGCACGAGATCACGCAACGATCCTCCGGCCTCGTCGCGATTCAGCCGGACGTAACCTCGATCGACGTACTCGCGGGCGACGGTACTCTTGCCCGCGCCAGGCAGGCCCATGATGAGCACGACCTCGCCTTCGCGTCTGGGCGCAGCCGCAGGCATGGGACCACGCGCTCGTAGCGTCCGTCCGCACGGAAATGCGTGATCGAGACGCGAGCGGTCATCCTCTGTGAGCCGGATCTCGTTCGCGCGAATGATCGAGCGGAGGGTCTCCACCCGAGTCGGCCCGGGAATCGTGACGATTGTCTCCGATAGATCGGCGAGCCACGCCAGCGCGATCTCCGCGGCTGTTGTTCCGTGACGCGCCGCGATCTCAGTCAGGACTGGATCGGAAAGCGTTCGCTTGACCCGACGCGCTCCTCCAAGCGGGCGATAGGCGATCAGTTGAATGCCGTGGGTGCCGCAGTACTCGACCACTCCGTTTAACACGTTCTCGTCGTGCCAGACGCTCAGCTCCACCTGCACAGTGGAAATCTCGCTGATGCGCCTCGCTTCCTCGATCCGGCCGACGGTCACATTGCACAGGCCAATCTGCTCGACGAGCCCTTCGTCCTTGAGCGACGCCAGCGCGCGGAGGCTGGTCGCGAGCGGCGTCCTGGGATCCGGCGCGTGGAGTTGATATAGAGCGATGCGCTCGACGCCGAGCGCGCGCAGACTGGCCTCACACGCCGCACGCAGGTGACGCGCGCGTCCGTTCGCCACCCACGCTCCGCCCGGCCGGGTGAGTCCGCCCTTGGTGGCGACGATGATCCGGGAACGATCTCCGTTCCAACTGCGCAGCGCCCGGGCAATCAAGCGCTCGTTGTGGCCGGTCTCGGAATCGTCCAGGCAGTACGCGTCAGCCGTGTCGAGAAAGGTGACTCCGGAATCGAATGCGGTGTGCAGTAGCTCGATCGCCCGCGCGTCGTCTCGATCCGAGTCGGTCGAGAGTCGCATGCAACCCATTCCCAGTGGTCGCTCAGAAGCCATGGTTCATCGCGGTTCGGCGTCGTCGCGTTCACGCCACTATAATCGCGGTGGCTGCTGCCCGGTGTGTCGCTGACCTGCAGCTCGTGTCGGCCTGCAGCCGGTCTGGTCGAGCCGGTCTCGCTTTGTGAGGTCACCATGACTGTCACTGCACGTGTGGTTCTCGCTGCGTTGTTCGTCTTCGGTCTCAGCGTCGCGATTGCCTCGACCCCGGCGTCGGCACAGTCGCCGTCGGCGGGGCAGCGCGCGAGCCGAGTCGTCGATCTGTCGGGTGAGTGGGAGTTCTCCGCAACACTTCTCAATGACATGACGTATCGGCGCATGACGCTGAAGAGCGAAGGCGAAACGTTGTCGGGCCGGTTCGATCAGGTGACGTTGCAGGGCGCGATCAAGGGCGATGCGCTGACCTTCACCGCGACCAATCCGAACGGCCAGCGGTTCGGCGACTTCAAAGGCAAAGCCAGCGCCGACGAGCTGACTGGAACGGCGTCGTGGCCGGGCATCGTGGGCGACGTCGCGTGGTCGGCGAGGCGTGCGAAGAAGGCGCCGGACAAGCCGCAAGTCCACACCTTCGAGCCGACCGAGTTTCATCGGGTCTTTTCTGACGCGATTCCTCCAGTCCTGCACATCTTTCCCGGTGACACGGTGAAGACGTGGACGGTCGACGCCGGCGGCACCGACAGCAAAGGCGTACGGCGGTCGCAGGGCGGCAATCCGCAAACCGGCCCGTTCTACGTCGAGGGTGCGTTCCCGGGCGACACGCTGGTCGTCAAGCTGACGCGCGTCCGGTTGAACAGAGACTCCGCGATCAGCAGCGGCCAGATCTCAGGGAATGCACTGACGCCAGGCTACGTGCAGCGCACTCGATATGAGCCGACCTTCAACAGCGACTGGATTCTCGATCCTCAGGCCGGTGTCGCGCGGCTGAAGGCACCGAGCGACCATCTGAAGAACTACACCGTCAAACTCCAGCCGATGGTTGGGTGCATCGCCGTCGCCCCGCCGGCGCACCAGGCCTTCCGCACCGGATATCCGGGGACGTTCGGCGGCAACATGGACTACAACCAGATTCGCGAAGGGACCACGCTGTATTTGCCCGTCTCCGCGCCAGGCGCGCTGCTCTTCATCGGTGACGGTCACGCTGCGCAAGGCGACGGCGAACTGACCGGCAATGCACTCGAAACGTCTCTGGACGTGGAATTCACCGTCGATCTCATCAGAGGGCAATCGACCGGCGCGCCGCGCGCAGAGAACGACGAATATCTGATGTCGTCTGGCATCGGCAATTCACTGACCGACGCCCTGCAGCTGGCGACGACGCAGATGGTGAACTGGCTCGAACGTGACTTCAAGCTCGGACCGAATGAAGCCGCAGTCGTTCTCGGGACGTCGATGCGCTATGACATCGCCGAAGTGGTCGATCCGCTCGTTCATGTGGTGGCGAAGGTCCACAAGAGTGTCGTCGCGCAGCTGAAATGAGAACGATGGCTCTCCTTCGCCGAAGGCCGCGCTCAGCCCACCTGTGAAGTCCTGGAACGTGCCCCGATGATGGCCTGTTTCAGTTCTGCCTCGCAGGCGGCCAGCTGCTTTTCTGCTTCGGCCCGTTGCCGCTTGCCTTCGGCGGCGATCCGAACGGCATCATCGATGGTCGCGATGAGCGCGTCGTTGGCGGCCTTCACCGCGGTGATGTCGACAATGCCGCGCTCCACCTGGCTGCGTATCGTCTGCGTCGACGTCCGCAGCGCCTCCGCGTTCGCGGTCAGCAATTCGTTGGTCAGATCGGTCGCCTTTTTCAACGTCTCGCCGGCCTCCGTCGATCGCGCGACGGTCACCGCCAGGGCGAGCTGCTGACGCCACAGCGGGATCGTGTTCGCCATCGTGGATTCGATCTTGGCAACGAGCGCCGCATCGTTCTGCTGAACGATCCGGATCGACGGCAGGCTCTGCATCGTGACCTGGCGGGTCAGCTTGAGGTCGTGGACGCGACGCTCGAGATCGTCGCGCCTGGCACGCAGATCAGCGAGCCGCTGGCCCTTCAACACGTCGTGGCTGGCTTCCGCCTCGCGCGCCAGTGCCGGCAGGTCATGGGCATCCAGTCGGCGCAACCGCTCGTCGCCGGCAGCGATATAGATCTCGAGCCTGCGAAAGTAGTCGAGCGTCCGCTCGTACAGCCGATCGAGCATGCCGATGTCCTTCATCAGCGCGCTCGTGTGCTTGTCGAGACGGTTGCTGATCGCGTCGATCTGTGAACGCACCTGTTCGTACTGCTGCAGCACCTTGGCGAGAGGTCGGCTGCGGCCGAGTATGCGCGCAACCAGTCCCGGCTTCTGCTTGGGATCGATCTCCTGCGCAGAGAAGCCGCGCAAGGTCGAGAGCATCTCGTTGAGCGTCTGCCCGGCCGCGCCGGTGTCCTTGTTGCGCACGCCTTCGAGCATCTCGTCGGCAACCGACGTCACGTGCTCCTGCTCACGCGTGCCGAAGAACAGGATCGTGTTGCTGTCGCTGATATCGAGCTCGGCCAGGACGCGGTCGATGTCCGCGCGGCGCTCGGGCGACGTGGCATCGTAGGGCGGAATCTCTGCGACCGGCAGCGGCGGGTCAGCCGCGTGCGGAAGCGCTTCTGGCGCGGTCGTCGGATTCGTGTCGCTCATGATCATCTCTCCCGGAATGTCCCGGCGCGTCTTGTTTGAGGCGCGCGTCCAAAACTGCCATCTCCACATCGAGTGCCACGGCATCGCTCTCGAGCAGCGTGCGATGCTGCTCGGAAAAGGTGCGCTCCATGTCGACCAGCAGCGTGCGAAAGCTGTCTTCGAGCGGACGGCTGCGAAGCCCCGTGTGGGTACGCGCATACTCGCCGGTCACCCGCTCTGTACTGTCGAGAAACAGGTGGAGGAATCGGCGCGACCGCGCGGCCTTGTGCGGGTCACGCGCGATCTCGGCGAGGATCTCGCGGCCGACCGACGTGATCCGGGCCAGACGCACTCGAAACTCGGGTACCGCGATCGCGCGCGACGCAGCGTCGATGCGCCGGAGCCGGAGATGCGCCTGCTCGAGTTGATCGCCGATGCTCGTCACGTCGAGGCCCTCGACCTTCGTCACCGCCAGGCGGCCCGCTCTCATATCGAGGCCGTAAAAACAGAGATGTCCTGCGCCGCCGAGCGCGGCGAACACCAGGCTGCCGATCGGGCTGTGCCCCGCAGTCAGGGCGGCCAGCCCTGCGCCGAGGGCCGTCAGCAGAGCGCCGGAAAGCTTCCGCGGCATCCAGGCGAGCGCAATTTGATCGCCGAGCGTGTAGCGCATCTCGGTGGTCAACCCCCGCCACGTCAGCACTCCGGCGCCCCAGAAGCTGGCGAGCGCCGCGGCGGCGAACGTGAGCCTTCTTGTGTTGTCGCCGATGAGCGCGGCGGCGATCACGATCAGCAGCGGCAGCGGCAGCACGAGCAGCGCAGCGGCTTTGAGCACGGTGAGGCCGGCGCGAAGTCTCGCGAGCGGCCGCTCCTTGAGGAGCCGGTCGATGCCGGTGTTCACGCCAGCGACTCCGTTGCTCTTACTGTGCATGCTGGGACGAGCCCGGGCTGAGCCGTTGGGGCGCGTCGCTGGAGGAGCCGATCTGCAACACCGCCTGACACCCCGGAACAAGGATGGCAAGCGTCAGAAGCAGTAGACCGGCGATCCGTCTGAGAAACATGGGCATCGCGACCATCGCGAAGTGCTGACGCGTTCGTTGTGAGCACGTCTGTACACAGCATACGCGCACCGCGGGTCACTACAAGGATCAACGAATCCGAGGCGGCGCCGGTTCCAGCTCATCCTGCAATCGGCGGAGGTCCGCCCGAAAGCGGACATTCACCCGCCAGCGTCTCGAGCCGATGTGGCTGGCCCTTTTCAACAGTGTAGTCGACGCTTCATGACGACGAGCGCGCCGCCCTGGAGGATCGTCGGGCCTCTCAGGTCGATCGCATGCGGGCCGGTCTTCGTCTCGACGACGAGTCTCGAGCCGTGCAGGTGTTTGCGTTGGAGGGGCACCTGGTTCGACTCTCGCGGGTGAGAGCCTGTCGCTGGGAACGTCGATCACCCCGGTCGATGGCGGTGGGTGTCTCACTCCACGGGGGCGGCCAGTCGGCGCGCATTGTCCCACGCTGCCCACATGCGCACGGGCACGATCCCCGCCCACCATCCCGCCTCCGCACGTCGATAGGCGCGCAACGCGGCTGCGGCGTCGCGAAGGGGTGCGGTCGCCTCTTCTGACGTCGCAGGCGTCGCGATCGCGCAACAGCGGTGCGGGATCCGTCTCGTATACGCCAACATCTCTAACCCCGCGCGCGCTAACAACTGCGACAGTGACCGACGGGTGAACGCCACGACATGGTGATTCTCGTTCAAGCAGTAGCTTAGTTTCCCGTGCTGTGGCAGTCCGTCGAGTGTGGGCACGCCGATCGCGAGGATGCCATTCGGGCGGAGCGCGCGTCGACACGCCGTGAGGATCGCCAGTGGGTTCGTCAGGTGCTCCAGTACATGCTTGGCCACGATCAACCCATAGGTCGGTGCCTCCGGTAACGTGTCGATCATCGGGTAATGCCGAATCTGCGGTGCCGTGGCCGGGTCAAGTCCGACCGGATGAAGGCCGTACTCTGCAAGAGCCTTGAGGCCTCGTCCTCGTCCACATCCGTAATCCAGCGCAGGCAGGCCGGACACCGTGCCCATGCGTCGAGCGGCCCACCAGACGGCCAGTTCCACAAGAGCGGAGTCGGACGTCACGCTGCTGGGAACGCTGCGCGCGTCTGTTGGAGCCTTGTCACCTGACCAGGGCGCTTGCTCGCGCTGGTTCCACCCGCCATCCGGGGCATAGTACGCCGCCAGGTCTGCGTCGGTCGGTGGGGGATTCACGAAGATTAGTCCACAGACGTCACAACCACTCACGAGGCGCAGACGGTGGTCGGGGCTGGCGCGGCGACGCTTCCGGCTGGCCACTGCATGGAGCGCGCGCAGGCGGCTGCTGCCGCAGGCTGGGCACGTCGTGATCTCGTTCGGGGTTCGATACCACCAGCGCATTACCTGCGTTCCTGTTCCGTTCCCGGCGCTGTTTCACGTGAAAGGCTGCAGTGAGCCTGCGCACGGAGATCAAATCGGTGATGAAGCAATCCTTTCCGCGCGATTCTAGCGCCGGTTGGTGGAAGGAGCACCTCCTGAGGTAGGGACTGCCTTCGTGACCTATATTCGCGATGTGCTTTCAGGGCTGAACCCGTTATGATTCGCCCATGGTCATGACACGTCGTGACGTCATCAGGATGGGCGGTGTTGCCGCTGCCCTGGGCGCATTCGATCTCCGGGAGGCCAGGGCGGCCGATCCGTCCTTGGGATTGATTTTCCCACCCCTCAACTACCCGATTCCGCCCGATGCCAAACGGCTCTATCCGAAGGGAGTCGGGTTTCTTGGCAACGGTGTCGGCCTCCCGGGTGGAATGACGGTCGAGGGCTATGAGGAGGCGGTGCCGCGCATCATTCCCGCGGCGCAGGAGCTCGCCAAGCAGGGCGCGAAGGTCATCTCGGTGTTCGGCTCGTCGCTGACGTTCTACAAGGGCGCGATGTTCAACGAGGAGCTGACCCAGAAAGTCACGAAGGCCACAGGCGTCCCCGCGACGACGCAGAGCAACGGGCTCATCGACGGACTCAAGACGGCGAACGCGCGCCGTGTCGCCGTCGCGACCGCCTACACTGACGCTGTGACCGCGCGACTGAGGGTCTTTCTCGAAGAGCACGGCTTCACCGTGACCGCGGTCAAAGGGCTTGGCTACGAACGCATTCCCGAAGGCGCGGTGACACAGGACATCCTGTTCAAGCTGGGTGCCGATGTCTACGCGATGTCGAACAAGGCCGATGCGCTCGTGGTGTCATGCGGTGCGCTTCACACGCTCGATCTGATCGTTCCGCTCGAGAAGGAAATCAAGGTGCCCGTCGTATCATCGACGCCGCACGGGTTGATGAACGGTGTGCGCTTGCTCGGCGCGAATCCGCGTGTGCAAGGTTTCGGCATGGTGTTCGCGAAAGCCTAGGAGCCATACCCTTCCTGGCGCCTCTTCGAGTTGGTCGAAGAGGCGTACCTCGTATGCCAGCTTCAGCCGGATATCGTGACGCGCCCCGTGACCGCGAGGTGATCGCGCTCGTCGGGCTCGCGCACGGTACATCGCATTTCTTCCATCTGATGCTGCCGCCGCTGTTTCCGTGGCTGATGAAGGATTTCTCTCTCACTTTCACGGACGTGGGGCTGCTCACGACGACCTTCTTCGTCATCAGCGGCATCGGACAGGCGCTCGCGGGCTTTGTCGTCGATCGCGTTGGTGGCTGGCGAGTCCTCTGCTTCGGCGTCGGGATGCTCGCGCTCTCCGGTGTCGTGCTGGCGTTGGCAACCAGCTATCACTGGTTGATGCTGAGCGCGACATTCGCCGGCCTCGGCAACAGCATTTTCCACCCTTCGGATTTCACGCTCCTCAATCAGCGGGTGAGTCAGCCGCGATTGGGACACGCCTTTTCGATTCACGGCGTCTCTGGCAACGTGGGCTGGGCCATCGCGCCTCTCTTCATGGCAGGCGTCACCACGGTGCTCGGTTGGCACGCCGCGGGATTCGGTGCGGCTGCGATTGGTGCGACGGTCTTCACCATACTGTGTCTGCGTCGCCGTGTACTCACAGACGCAGCTGACGTGATGACGTCGCGTGCCGCGAGCGACGACGTCCACGACCGTGCCGGACAGTTTGCCTTTCTCGCCTCTGGAGCGGTGTGGCTGTCGTTCGCCTTCTTCCTTTTGACGACGATGGCGTTCGGCATCCTGCAGAACTACGCTCCGGCGATTCTGAGCCACGTCTACGGCGTGTCGCTCGTCGTCGCAAGCAGCGGGCTGACGGCGTATCTCGTGGGCAGCGGCACCGGAATGCTGGCCGCCGGCTTTTTGAGGGAACGTGCCGATCGGATGGTGGCGCCGGCACTTGGATTTGCCGCGGTCATGGCCGCCGTGCTCGCGTCGGGCCAGATGCCACGAGTCGCGCTATGGCCGCTCATGGTCAGCATCGGATTCGGCGTCGGTTTCTCCGGGCCAGGCCGCGACCTGTTGGTGCGTCGTGCGGCTACGAGCCGTTTCGGTCGCAGCTCGTTCGGTCGTGTGTACGGGTTCGTCTATTCCGGTTTGGACACCGGGCAGGCGCTATCGCCGCTCGTGTTCGGTCCTGTTCTCGACGCCGGTCATTTTCGTCAGCCCCTCGTCGCGATAGCGGTGTTGCAGGCGGCTGCACTGCTCACGGCGCTGCGTGTGAGCAGCAGTGTGCGGTCCGTCGAACGGCCAACGCTTCAGCGTTCCACCGACGCCTTTCCCGGAACGTAGCGCGACACGACGCGCAGCAGATCGTCCATGTCGAACGGCTTCTGCAGCACGTCAGCGACGCCGCCGATTTGCGTGGCACGGGCGTGCGCGTGCTCCGCGGCGGTGACGACGACGATCGGCACGTTGCGCCCAAAGCGCGCGCGCAGCTCCGCCGCACATTCCCAGCCATTCATCACCGGCATCAGCATGTCGAGCAGAATGACCGCAGGCATCTTTTCGATGACAGCCTCGAGCGCGGCCTTGCCGTGTTCGGCACACCGGACTTCATACCCCGCCAGGTGGAGCATCGTGTGTACGGCTCTTCGCAAGTCGGGATCGTCGTCGACGAAGAGCACGTCCGTTGGTGGAGCCGACTCTCGAGACACGTTTCTATCAAGGTCCATCGCGCACCTTTCGGGATTGGCCGGGCGCAGGGGAGAAGCACGTCCCGTGCCTGCGGACCGATTGCTGCTGTGGCCCAGTCTCGTTGCCGCCGAAATGGGCGGTGCCCGCGGTATTCCGCGGCCCGACACCCGGCTCCGCTGCTGCCCATCGTTCCCGAACGATCGTCATTTGGACGATCCGCTTTGGACGCTAGCTGCGCTTGGATGGAGGCATCGAACGTGCACCGATGGCTGCGAGCGTTTGCAGCAGGAGGTGAACCGCGATGGCTACCAATCTGATCGCCCAGATGATGAATGAATTCCGGGGCGACACGCTGAGCAGCGTCGCCTCGGCTATCGGCGAGACGCCCGATAGGACGCAGACGGCACTTGGCGGCGTGATTCCGGCGCTGATCGGTGGGTTGGCCAACACCACATCGAGCACCGATCAGGCAAACTCGCTTCTCAACGTAATAAAGGGAAACAGGCTCGACACCGGGCCGGCTGCTGACATCGCGAGCGCGGTCCGGGCACCTGGCGGTGTCAACAGTCTGATGAGTACGGGCCGGGGCCTTTTGGACTCACTCTTTGGAGGCCGCGTCGGCGGTATCACGGATTGGGTGACATCCCTTTCCGGCATCAATCGGTCATCTTCCTCGTCATTACTCGGCCTCGCGCTGCCACTGGTGCTGGGACAGATTGGCAAGAGGGTGCTGAACACGGGCGGAAATGCGTCGAGTCTGATGAGTCTCCTGGGGGACCAACGTCAGTTCCTGCAGGATGCACCATCAGGCCTTAGTAGTCTTCTCGGGGAGCCCGGCGCACGGCACGTGACAACATCTGAACGTGAAGGTGGGCATTACGTCCGGGCGTACGAATCCGAGCCGAGACGTCCGGCGGCGGTTACCGGCACGTATCAGGCGCCGCCGCGTCGCAGGTCGTGGCTGTGGGCCCTGCCGCTGCTGGTCCTGGTTCCGCTCCTGTTGTTCCTTCTGACGCGGCGGAACGAGCCTCGCCAGGCCGCGGTCGAGACACGGCCCGTTCCGGCCGCCCCAGGCCCGAACGTCACGCGGCCTGCTCCTGACGTTCCCCGGGTCATTCCGCCAGGAGGCGCGGCCGGCCTCGGCGCATTCATCGAGAAAACCCTTCCGAACAACGTGACACTTCGCGTTCCAGCGGAGGGCGTCGAGCGGAAGCTGGTCGAGTACATCGAAGACACGAACCAGGTTCCAAGCAAGGAGACCTGGTTCAGTTTCGATCGCATCGAATTCGAGCCCGATTCGGCCACGCTGCTGCCGCGATCATCGGAGCAACTCCAGAATATCGCCAACATCATGAAGGCGTATCCCAATGTGAAACTGGCGATCGGCGGCTACACCGACAACACCGGGGACGACTCCCGTAACGTGAAGCTTTCTCAGGATCGCGCGAGTGCGGCGATGACCCAGATTACCAGCCTGGGCGTTGATCCGTCCCGCCTGTCCGCGGAGGGTTTCGGAAGCGCGCACCCGATCGCAGACAACGGCACGCCGGAAGGTCGGCAGCGCAATCGGCGTGTCGACATCCGCGTGACGGACAAGTAAGCTGCGCGCACGACGCTCGGCGCGGGGGCGCCACGTGTCCTTACAATCGTGAGACCCCGCGTCGAAACTTGGGGTTGATTTCATTCTCTGTTCAGGACGGCCTGCGCGGAATCGAGCGGTTCACGCAGGCCAGCCTTGGCGTCGATCTTGCCAGGTGTCGCGACGGGCCTCCACCCGCCAGGAGAGAAGCAATGCTTCTACGATGGGGCGGAGCCTTGGGTTTGGGGACTCGGGATCGTCGGCGGCAACCACGAATCGTCCGGTATTTCGACTGCACCTGGTCGAGTGCGTGGGGAGAGGAACACGCCCGCATCAGCAGTCTCAACGCCTTCGGGTGCTATATCGAGAGCCGGTTCTCGGTACCGGCAGAAGGCACCGAGATCGGCGACCTCACGATCAATGTGTCTACCGAGACGCTTCTCCTTCAAGGAACCGTCATCCATGCGACGCCGGGCATTGGATTCTCGGTGCAGTTCACGCAACTGGATCCACACATCTGCGACTGCCTGAAGACGCTGGCTGACGTGCGCGATTCCTGATCGTTACGGGTCCTTCTTCTTAGACACTGCGCGGCTTCGACGCGGTGACCAGGCTCGTCGCCGCGATCGGGTTGCCGTACCAGAATCGCCATCCGAGACGTCGCCTCGTCGTGTTGGCGCCGAGCGCCTCGATCGTCCGCGCGTACAGCGCCGTGGTGCGGATGTCGGCGATCACGAGGCGGCCGCCGGGTTTCAGCACGCGCCACGCTTCCGAGACCGCCTTGGCGCGGTCGGCTTTTGCACGAATGTTATGAATCGCCAGACTCGAGACGACGAGGTCGAAGGATCCGTCGGCAAAGGGTAGCGCACGCATGTCGCCGGTTTCGATCGCGACGCGATCGATCACGCCTTCGATCGCAGCGTTGCGTCGCGTCACGTCGCGGGCGTTGCCCGACTGATCGCGCGTGCTCCACAGATCGATGCCGGTCGCACGGCCCGACCGCAAACGCTTGGCAACGGCGACGAGCACGGCGCCGCGACCGCAGCCCATGTCGAGCACGCATTCGTCGCCACGCAGGTGCAGCCCGTCGAGGATGCTGTTCCACACCACGAACTTCCCGCGCCGCGTCGCATAGGAGAAGCTGAGCGCGTTTCCCAGAAAGAACAGCCCGTAGAACGACATCAGCGCTGTGAGATGGCGATCGCCCTCGCGCCATGCCACGATCGCCCCGATCGCGCTGGCGACGCCGATGATGGCAAAGATGACGAGGGCGTAAGGCGCGTCGTAGCCGTAGTCGGCGTGTTCGGTCATGTGGACGCCAGCCATGAGGACGTGAGTGTAGATCAGGCATATGGTGTCAATGGTGAGGATTCCACAACGAGTGCTCGACATCGAGCTGCCGCCCTTCGATCCCTTGAACCTCCGCGCCGGGGAGTTGCGTGCGCAGGGGCGCGACGTCATTTCGCTCGGGCAGGCCTTGCCGTACTTTCCGCCGCCGCCATCGGCCGTCCGTGCCGCCATAGCCGCGCTGTCGTCGCCACACGTGCACCTCTACTCGACTGATCCCGGAAGGCCTTCGTTGCGACGCGCGCTCGCCGAGCGATTGCACCAGGAGACGGGGGCCGACTGCGAGGCCGGGGATCTGGTGATTACCGCAGGCGCCAATCACGCATTCGCCACGGCACTGACCACAGTGGTGAACCCGGGTGATGAAGTCGTGCTGCCGGCGCCGTACTTCACGAATCACTTCATGCAGGTGCAAGCCTCCGGAGCGATCGCGGTCGAAGCGCCTCTCGGCGATCAGAAGGCCTACGAGGTGACGTGGGACGACGTGGCGCGAGCGCTGACGCCGCGCACGCGTGCCGTGGTGTTGTGCACGCCGAGCAACCCGACCGGCGCAACGATCGCGCGCGCCGACGGCGCGCGTATCGTGAGCGAGCTGGCGTCCCGCGGCATCTGGGTGATCAGCGACGAGACGTACATGCAGTTCGTGTACGACGGCGCGCACTGGAGCGCCGCGTCGGTCAACGACTGGCGTCGCAGCGTCGTCGTGATCGGCACGTTCTCGAAATCGTTCGCGATGATGGGATGGCGGGTCGGCTTCCTGCTGGCCGACCGCGAAGTCTGCGAGCAGGCCACGAAGATTCAGGACGCGATGATTATTTGTGCCCCGACGATTTCACAGATCGCTGTTGAAGCAGCCGTGACCGAGGACTGGGACTACGCACGGCAATTTCATGGGGAGTTCAGGCGCCGCCGGCAGCTCGTCGCCGAGCGGCTGGCGGACGTGTTGGAACTGGAATGGTCGCCTGTCGCCGGTGGATTCTTCGCGTTCGTGCGGGTCCACGGATGCACCGATTCGACCGCGCTGGCCACACGCCTCCTCGAAGACGCGCACGTCGTCACGATTCCTGGTGCGGCGTTCGGTCGCAGCGGCGAGGGATGCCTGCGCCTCTCGTACGGGTCAGTGAGCGAAGGCGACTTCGAAAAGGCGCTCGAGCGTCTCGCATCACATTTCGCTCGTCGATGAGCTGTCGTGACAGGGCAGCTCTCCTGTATTCAACACGCCTCAGAAACGACGAGCAGACTTTTCATCCCCGCACCTGGGCTGTAAAGCGATCTCTTCCGCGGATCGTTGCGAAATTCGTGGCTTCGCCGCCCTGGCAGGAAACGTGCTCATCCTGCGACCCAACCGGGTGCGTCGTTGTGGCACCCCGTCCGTTCCCCCGAGAGAGGGAGTAATGATGCTGCGATATGTCACGTCGACCGTAGTTACATGCGCGCTCGCGGGCACCGTGAGCGTCGTCGCACAACAACAGCCGCCAGCGTCACCGCCACCGCCGAAGGAGGAAGCACCCAAGGAAGCATCGAAGGCAACGCTCACCGGTTGCGTCGCGGAGGCGAAGACCACGGATGGTGCAACCGCGTACGTCCTGGAAAAGGCCGAAGGAGGCTCCGCCCAGCTTTATGTGCTGCTCGGTTCGACGCCATCCGAGATCGCAAGCAACGTCAACAAGAAAGTGGAAGTGACGGGCCCGGTGCGCGAGCCGGGTGCGCCTCCGGCTGACGAAGGTGCTGCCGCCAATCCGAAGGTGTTGCGTCCGCCGGTCATGCAGGTGGAATCCGTGAAGGTTGTCGCTGAATCCTGCAAGTAGGGAGCAAGAGATCGATTATCGGGGCCGCGATCATTGCGGCCCTCTTCTTGTACGTAGTGTCCGCCTTCAGGCGGACCGATCGACTACTCGATCGCGTTCGCGACGCTGATCACAAAGTCCCTGCTCACCGGTCCGAACAGGGCATAGACTCGATCGCGGCCGCTCCATATCGCCACGGTCTTTCCTGGCCCATACACTTCCGCGATCATCATTCCCGTTCCGGTTCTCGTCTTGAACTCGTGCAGCAGTTCCCGATCTTCCTTGGGCATGAACATCAGCAGCGCGGGGCTCAACCCGAGATCGCCACCGAGGAGGCCGGCGTCGCGCTCACTCATGCCGAGCGATCGAAACGCGAGGCGATAAAAGAGCGCGAGATCGAAATCCACCGGCTTGATCAACTGGAAAGGAAGGCTCTGGAGCAGCAGCGTCCCATCGTAGTCGGCGATGATCACCGGGCCGACGCGGACCTCGAGCACGACTCCGTTCCAGCTATCGGGCACCTCGCTCGCCGACGCGCCAGACTGAGCGGCGAGGTAGCGGATTGCCGGCGTGCGCAGCCGCAGCCTCGCCGAGGCAACATCGGTGACCGAGTAGGTCGGCGGCGCGGTGAACACGTCGCCCGTTGGCACGCGCGGCGAAAAGCCTGCGGCGTTGCTGGCGGCCTCTCGCGAAGGGACGGCGCGTGCTTCGGGAGGGTGTTGCATCTCAGGCGAAAAGACGCTCACAGCAGCCCCGTCGTAGTCCGCGATCAGTACCTGGATCCTCCCGAGCACCACTTGATCCCAATAACGCTGCGCCACTGCTCGAGGCGCCGGCTGCGCCAGCATCGCTACACATGCAGCCACTGCGCATGCCGCCCATATCAACCGGCCACGCGGTCGCGTTGCGATCCGCCGCTCGAGATCTGTCCATCCGGCCGCGAGGTCGGGCCACGTCGCTGAGGGGTCAGCGGTGATCATGCGCCGGTTCACCCACTGTTCGATCTGTTCATGCGTCGCCATAACGTTTGATGTACTCCTGTCGGAATGATTCCTGTGCCCGGCGCAGCATCGTGCCGATCGACGTCGATTTCAGATTCAGCGCCTGGGCCAGCTCCTCGTAGGAGAGCCCCTCGGCACGGAGGGCGACGAGCTGCGCGTCCTGCGATCGGAGGGCCGCGAGAACCGTGCGGATCCTCGTCCGGTCTTCGGCGGTCTCTCGCGACCGTTCCGGATCGTCGACGTGCCGGTCGATGCCGAGCCAGCGTTCGTACTTCTCGCGTCTCGCACGCGTCCGAAGTTCATCGACAGCGGTCCTGACGGCGGTTCGATACAGCCAGCCGCTGCACTGCGGCCCCTGGGCGCGTGGATGTCGCCACAGCTTCCAGAACACCTCCACGGCCAGCTCCTCGGCGCGCGACGGATCCTGAATCACACGGACGATCACACGCGCGATACGCCGGTAATGCGTGCGGAACACGTCGTCGAAATCGAATGTCTGCGCGGGAGCATCTGCCGCCGCGGCTGCTTCTGTATCGCCGCTCACAACCCAACAACGATTGGCGGAGCCGGTTTGTGACGAACTCCGCCGTCGCCCGCGGTGTGCTCAGCGTTAGGGCGAGCAGAACGAGGGGACGAAAGGTGACGGTGTATCAAATGCCGACTCGTCGCTTCGATAGAGCCGTCTCTGAGACCCGTAAATCGTGTAATGGCGGCCCGCAGGCAGCTTAACGCAATCGTCGAGCATGCCTCACCGATCAGGAGTACGGCTTGCACTTCCCAGGCGAAAGCCCCCAGGAGGAAAGCACATGAAGCACAACATCCCGATTGCAGTGGCTGCGCTCGCGGTGGCTTTTGCTGGCTGCAATGCACGGACTGGCGCCGAGCGGAGCGCGAACACAGTAACTGTCACCGGCTGTGTGCAGTCCGCTGAGCAGGGTCTCGGTCCAAACGACAAGAAGGACGTCGATCGATTCATGCTGACGAATGCGAACATCGCTCCGACTGCGGGGGCGGCTTCGGCAGCGGCGCCCAATGATCGCGCAGCACGCGACCAGGCGCGGAGCGATGCCTCCGCACCTCCGGTCACGTCGCCGAGCGCGACGGCGTTCACGCTCGACGGGAAAGCGAGCGAATTACGCCAGCACCTCAATCATCAGGTGGAAATCACTGGACGCCTCGAGGACACCAATGCCAAGAGCTCGTCGTCAGCGACGCCCGATCATCAGGAACTGCGTGTCGACGCCGTTCGCATGATCGCTGCGTCGTGTAATCCATAAATCGATGTCGCAGGGGGGCGGGTGTCTGAACCCCGCCCCTTATCGTCGATTTGCCGTGTTCGTGTTCATGCTATCGTCGCCGCGTCCCGAGCCGTCGCCCGGATGTTCCGACCACGTTCGGTCTCCCTAATTCAATTTCACTAAAGGAGCGGCGCCGTGCCTGCAAAGCTGTCCGCCGAATTCCTCGGCACCTTCTGGCTCGTTCTCGGCGGGTGTGGGAGCGCAGTGCTCTCAGCCGCGTTTCCCAACGTAGGCATCGGACTGCTCGGAGTGTCGCTCGCCTTTGGTCTCACCGTGCTGACCGGCGCCTACGCGCTCGGTCCGATCTCCGGCGGCCACTTCAATCCCGCAGTGTCTGTCGGCTTGTGGGCGGGTGGTCGCTTTCCCTCTTCCCAGCTCCTGCCGTACATCGTCGTGCAGGTTCTTGGTGCCCTGGCCGGCGCCGGCGTGTTGTTTCTGATCGCGAGCGGCAAGGCGGATTTCAGCGTCGCCGGCGGGTTCGCGTCAAACGGCTACGCAGAGCATTCGCCGGGTGGATATTCGCTGTCTGCGGCGATCGTGAGCGAAGTCGTGATGACGTTCATGTTCCTGGTGGTCATCCTCGGCGCCACGCACAAGCGTGCGCCGGTCGGATTCGCGGGACTCGCCATCGGCCTTGCGCTCACGCTTTCATCTGGTCAGCATTCCGGTGACGAACACGTCGGTCAACCCCGCGCGTAGTACTGGTCCAGCTGTGTTCGTCGGGGGATGGGCGCTTCAGCAACTCTGGGTCTTCTGGATTGCTCCGGTGATTGGTGCCGCGCTCGCAGGGTTTGCTTACAAGACGACGCTCGAAGGGCCGGTCGAAACACCTCCGGTGACCGGCCGCAAGCGGTGACAACGGGGCTCGCGCGCACCGCTGGTCTGCTGTAAGCTTCGCCGCAGAATGGAGCTGCGCCACCTTCGCTACGTCGTCACGCTGGCCGAGACGCTGCACTTCGGACGCGCCGCCGAGCAACTGCATCTCAGTCAGCCGCCGCTCAGCCATCAAATCCGACAGCTCGAAGAGGAGCTGCGGATCAAGCTCTTTCACCGCACCAAGCGCCAGGTGCAGCTCACCGAAGCCGGCCGCATGTTCGTGCAGGAGGCGCGCATCATCCTGGCCCAGGCATCGCTTGCCGCGAACCTGGCGTCGCGGGTGCACCAGGGTGAAGTCGGTCAGCTCACGATTGGCGTCGCCGGGCCGGCCGACGCGCCGATCTTCGTGCAGATTCTCCGCGCCTTCGCGAAGAAGCACCCGAGGGTGCGGATCGTGCTGCGTAACATCAGCAGCCTGGATCAGACGCAGGCCATCACCGAGGGCCGACTCCACGTCGGCTTCGTGGCGCTGCCCATCGACGATGCCGGCCTTGCGACCGAGACGGTCATCCGCCAGCCAATCATGATCGCGCTGCCACCCGACCACCCGTTGGCGAAATGCGAGCGGGTCCCGTTGCAGGCGCTGTCGGGCGAGCCGCAAATCATGTTCGCGCGAAGCAACGCGCCGCGCTTTTTCGACCAGGTGCTGGCCGCGTGCCGCGAAGCGGGCTTCAGCATGAACATCGCGCACGAAGTCGACAACCTCTACACCGCTTGCGCGCTGGTCGCCGCCGGACTCGGCGTGTGTCTCGTCCCTGCCGGTGTGCAGGACGGACATGCCGCTTCAATGGTGCTGCGGGCGGTCACACCGGCCTTGCCGCACACCGACATGCACATCGCGCTCGCGTACAAACCGCAATCGACAAGCGAGTTGGTACCGCTGTTCGTCGATGTCGTGAGAGAGGTTGTCGCGCAACACAACAGACCGAAAGCACGGTACGCATAGAAAAGGCTTCCCGATTCCTCTAGAAATCGAGCTGCGCGCTGATCTTGAAGAAGCGACCGACGGTGATCGAGCGCGGGTAGAGATATGTCGAGGTCGCGCTCGGAGCAGAGTACGTCGTGTTGTACACATCCGGCGTGTTCGAGTTGAACAGGTTGAAGATGTCGAGCGCGACGAGCGTCTTCGTGCGGCCGTATCGCAGGTTCTTGCCGATCCGCATATCGGCCTGGCTCAGTCGCTCGTAGTTCAACTTGCCGGGTTCGACGAGGTTCAGGAACTCGACGACGCCGCCGCTGGCGAGCGGACGCCCAAGGTTGGTCAGCGCGAGTGGCACGAGCACCAGGCCACTGAGGCTCTGGCTTGTGATGCTCGGGAAATTGTTCCCAGGATAAGGAACGCTGTGCCAGGTGCCGCTGAGCAGCACGTCAACCTTCGGGACGGTGTACGACGCCAGACCTTTGATGTTCGTCAGGAACCCTGACTCGCGATGGCACATGGACGCCGGCCATTGGCCTGCCGAGCCGTTGAACTGCTTGCCGAATGTGAGAGAGCCGCCCGCAAAAAGGGCGGGCACGTAGATGTCCGGATGCTGCGCCACCAGGCCGCATTCGTCTTCGACAACATTGCCGGTGCTGGTCCCGCCCTGGACGGTGATGTTTCGCAGACGCGCGGTCGCACTCACGTCGAAGCCGTTGAACGTGTTCGAGACGCCCCCGAGCTTGTCAGTGAACGTCTGGTAGTTGTCGATAACCCCGAACTTGCCCGGCTTCATATCGAGGAATGTCAGGCTGTAGCCACCGCCCCCCGGCAATCTGGGATCAGCCGGTACGTTATACACGAAGGGATCGAAATCGGCCGGTGTCAGCGCACGGTTGATTGTCGTCTTGAGATTTCCCCAGGTGCGTCTGACGTAGTCGACTTCAACCGAGACTCTCGGCGCGACCTGCTGCGTCACGCCCACCGTCAGGTCCCAGCTGTACTCACGCTTGTTCCAGCCACTTGTCGTGTCGGGATCGATCGTGAGCGGATTGATGGTCTTGCCGAAGCTCGGATTCGCCATCGCGCCGCACTCGCCGTTG
>DATFRP010000189.1:0-9058 GCA_035263125.1 Vicinamibacterales bacterium | reverse complement strand
TCGCGATGTTTCAGATGGTCGGCACCGTGAACTTCACGACTATCGAAGACCGCCTGCCTGCCTTCGTGACGATTGTGTTGATCCCGCTGACGCTTTCGATCACGCAGGGGATCCTGTGGGGATTCTTGCTGCACGCGCTCGCGTACGCCGCCGTCGGGCGCAGCAGAGAGGTTACTGGTATCGCGTGGGCGCTCGCTGCGATCTCCGCGGGCCTGTTGATGCTCGGACGATAGTAATCGCTGGAGCGTCCAAGAAGGACGTACGACGCCGGGGCAAGACGTGGCCTCCACGCAAAGTCTCAATTTACACACCGGCGATACCAATTCTGTCGCGCGATTCGACGCGAAAAATCTCGTGTCACTGTCGTTTTCGCGGAATCAGGCCGACAACGTCGATGGAATGCACCTTGATAGTGGTCCGCCTGATTCCCTCGCAGTAACGAGTCCTTCGTGATTGATACGGCGTTACCGGCATCACTCACGGCCGCGCATCTGGCACTGGCGGCGCTTCGGCATCACCGTGCGCGTTCGTCGTGGCTCAATCTCTTCGTACTACCGTCGTTTCTGTTCGCAGTGACGCCGTGGATCTGGCCGTCTGCGCCAGCCCTGATCGTGCAGTTCTGCGCACATGTGGTCTGGCTCGTGCTGTGCGAGATCGTCTCTCCACTCCCAAGTCCTGCTCGACGCGCGAATCCGAATGCCGGCAGGCCTGGCGCACCGCCGCCGCCGCGGTCGACGCTCAGCTCGCCATCGCCGGGCCAGGCAAGGGACGCTGGTGGATTCGCTGCCACGACTGTGTTGGCGGTCCTCGAAGAGGCGACCGATATCCGAACGTTCCGGCTCGCACGTCCTCAAGGCTTCGAGTTCACACCGGGTCAATTCGTACCGGTCCGCGTTTCGATCGACGGCAAGCCGCACGTTCGCTGCTACTCGATCAGTTCGTCACCCGATTCGCGCGGCTTCATCGAAATCTCCGTTCGTCGACAGGGTCTGGTTTCGACGACGCTCCATGCCACGCTGCGTCAGGGTTCGTCGCTCGCCATCGGCCGGGCCGCCGGGCGCTTCGTGTACCCTGCCAACGACGAGCGGCCGCTCGCCTTGCTGGCCGGAGGCATCGGTATCACGCCGCTCCTCTCGATGCTGCGCTTCGCGGTCTCGTCGGATCCCACACGACCGATCACGCTGCTCTACTCCGCACGCGATCGACACGCGCTGGCATTTCTCTCTGAGCTCCGGGTGCTTGCACAACGGCACCCTCAACTGCGCATCGGCGTCACCGTCAGCGAGCGCGATGCGCCCGAGCCGTGGAGGCGAGGTCGAATCGATCTCGAGATGGTGCGTCGCTACGTCGCACATCCAGCACACACGATCTTCTGCATCTGCGGCCCAACGGCCATGATGGCCGACATGGAGCGTCTGCTCATCGACGTGGGTGTGCCCGCCAGTCAGATCCGATCTGAACAATTCGACACAGCGGTCGCTGCCACTGCGCTGAACACCCGATCCTCGGCACCTGATGTCGGTGACACGAGCCAGCGCGGTTATCAGCTGAAGTTCGCGACATCGGGACGGACGTCACACGTGACAGGGTCGCAGACGCTGCTCGAAGCGGCCGAAGCCGAGGGCGTGGCCATCAGCTTCTCGTGCCGATCGGGCGTCTGCCAGGCGTGCCGCACGCGTCTTGCAGCGGGTGACGTCGATTGCCAGTCGAGCGTCCTCGACGCCGAGGATCGCGCCGCTGGCTTCATCCTGCCCTGCGTCAGCGTGGCGCAGAGCGATTGCGTACTCGAGGCCTGACGGCATGAGCAGCTCGTCGGCTTCGATCCTCGAGCGCCCGCTCCGCCCGTCGGCGCCAGCCGAGTCGTCGCGCCCGGCCAAGGCCCTCGGCAGCGTTCTCACGATCGCCCTGCTGTTCTGCCTCGTGGTCAGTGGCGTCGTCTTCTTCGTCCTGGGCGGCTGGGAGTACTACCGCGCGCCCCTGGGCACCCGCGGGTACCTGCCCGAACACGCACTGCTCCGTCCTTCTGGCCCAGTGGGCCTGACGCTTGGAGTCGCCGGCGTGATCTCGATGCTGATGACGCTGCCATATGCGATACGCAAGCGGTGGCGTCCACTCGCGAAAGTCGGAGCGATGAAACAGTGGCTCGAGGTCCACATCTTCTTCGGCCTGGTCGGACCCGTGCTGATCACGCTGCACACCTCGTTCAAGTTCAATGGCCTCATCTCGGTCGGCTACTGGCTGATGATGACCGTCTGGACCTCGGGATTCGTGGGGCGGTATCTGTATGTCCGCATCCCGAAGACGATCCGCGGCGTCGAGCTGTCGTTCGCGCAGGTCCAGGAGAACGTGACGCAACTGCAGCAACGGTTGCAGGCGGACACGCTGCCCGCCGCGATTCGAACCGAGATCGACACGTTCGATCGTGCGGTCGCTCCTCCGAGCGGAGGCGTCCCCGGCGCGCTCGATCTGTTCTTCGGCGAGCTGCGCGTTCGTGTGCGATTGATGCTGCTCCGGCGCCATCTCCGCGCTGCGGGCACGGACCTGTCGGCGATCAAGGCGCTCATCGACCTGGCGTCAGAGCGTGCGACGCTCTCGCGACGTCTGGCCCATCTCCAGCGCACACGGCATCTGTTCGAGCTCTGGCACGTCTTCCACCGGCCGCTCGTCTACGGCCTCTTCGCAATCGTCGTGCTGCATGTCGGCATCGCCCTGTATCTCGGCTATGCGAGCCTGCCCTGATTCGACATGCCGCGGAGTGGGGCAACGGCATCGTGGGGTGTGCTGCTGATGGCGTTCACGCTGAGCCTCGCCAGCGGTCGCGACGCGCACGCGCAGCTCGGCGCGCTCGTGTCGCCGGGACGGCTCGCTCGCGCACACGCGTCGCTCGAAGGCATCAACAACTGCCTGAAGTGTCACACCGCCGGCCGCGGCGTGTCCGCCGAGAAGTGCCTCACGTGCCACACGCCGGTGGCACAGCGGATCGCCCAGAAGAAAGGCGTGCACCGTAATGTCACGACCAACTGCGTGACCTGTCACGTCGAGCATGCGGGGGTGGATGCCGAGCTGCGTCCGTTCAATCAGCAGCGATTCAATCACGCCACCGACACCGGCTTCCCGCTCGGCGGGCTTCATGCGTCGCTCGCGAACAACTGCGCCAGCTGCCACAAGACGCGCTCGTTCCTCGCGACCAGCCCGTCGTGCGCCTCGTGCCACACCGACGCGCACAAGGGTTCGCTCGGCCCGCGATGCGAGTCGTGCCATACGACCTCGATTCGCTTTTCCGAGAGCCGGACGAAGTTCGATCACAGTCGCACTGCGTTTCCACTGACCGGGGCGCACGCATCGATCACGTGCACCGCCTGTCACACCAAGGGGGCAGCCACGTACAAGGGGATCGCCTTCGCGAGCTGCGCCAACTGTCACGCTGATCCCCATCGTCAGCAGCTCGGTGCGACGTGCACGACGTGCCACACCACACAGTCGTGGCAGACGAGCAGGATCGATCACTCGCGGACCGCGTTTCCGCTACGGGGCCAGCACAGTTCGGTGCAGTGCGCGTCGTGCCACGTGAAGCCGGCGCTGCAGCTGAAGCCGCGCGCCGACACGTGCGCGGCGTGTCACATGGATCCGCATCGCGGCGTGTTCAAGCAGGACTGCAAGAGCTGCCATGACGAATCGAGCTTCAAGAAGGCGGGACCAAGCGGATTCGATCATTCATCGACGCGCTTCCGCCTCGTGGATGCACACGCCCAACTGCCGTGCGCGGCCTGCCACACGCCGCGTGCGCCTCTGGCAATCGGTCCGCGACCCGCTGCCGCGGCGCGTGAGACAACCCCCCGACCTCGGACGGTGACGACCGCCGACTTCGGCGGGCTGAAAACAGATTGCGGGTCGTGCCACACCGACGTACACCGTGCCGAGCTGGGCACGTCGTGCGAGACATGCCACACGGCGCGGACGTTCCAGGTGGCAACCTTCAAACACGCGCGCATGCGTCCGTTCTTCGATGGTCAGCATGCGACGCTGCGCTGCGCACAATGCCATACCACGGCGTATGGTGTGTCGGCGGCGCCGGTTGCAACGTCAACACGCGACACGATCGCGGCTCCAACCGGACGCGCGGTGTCGCGGCAGCCGGTTCTGCGAGTCGGCTTCGCAAAAACCAGCGAGACCTGCACGTCGTGCCACAAGGACGTGCACCTGGGGCAGGTCGGCGCTCGCTGCGAGACATGCCACGACGTGGTCACGCCGAAGTTTGCGGTGCAGTCGTTCCAACATTCCACCACGAAGTTCCCGTTGACCGGCAAGCACACCACCGTCGCATGCCAGTCGTGTCACACCGTGGCCACCCAGGACTTTCCCGCAGGTCACGGCACCGCACGGCGGCTCAAAGGCATGGGCGCCGAGTGCGCGAGCTGTCACCAGGATCCGCACGACGGCAAACTGGGAACCACGTGCCAGCGCTGCCACTCGACTGACACGTTCTCGTTCTCCGGCAAGTGGTACCCCCATTCGAATCGAGAGCTATCGAGAACCTTCTTCACGGGCAGACACGTGACGGCCTGCGCCGCCTGCCACAAGCCGGCGCAAAGTGCATCACCAGGTTCGCCGGCGCGTATGGCGTACGTGATCCCCACGACCTGCACCAGCTGCCACACCGACGTGCATCGAGGCGCCCTCGGTCCGCGGTGTGAGTCATGCCACAAGCCATGAAACGCCCATCAATGCGGCTGCTCGCCGCGATCGTGCTCGTCATCGCCGCGGCGTTGTGTCTCGAATCACGCGAGTACGCGCAGTTCGAAACACCCAGCCGGCAATTCCACAACCAAACCGCCTTTCCGCTCGACGGGCGTCACCGCGACGCCCCGTGCGAATCGTGTCATCGGCAGGGCGTCTACAAGGGCACCCCGACGCGCTGCTTCGACTGTCACTGGACGCGGCGGCAGGACGATCGCTACCGCCTGCAGATCGGATCGCAGTGCGAGCAGTGTCATCGGCCAGTGAGCTGGTCGTCGACACGATTTGATCACGCGATGACGGGCCTGGCGCTCAGTGCGGCGCATCGTCCACTCTCGTGCCAGTCCTGTCACACCAACAACACCTTCAAAGCTCAGACCGCATGCGTGTCGTGCCATCTGCAGAATTATCAGGCCGCACGCACGCCCGATCACGTGGCGGCGGGCTTCACGACGACGTGCGAGGCGTGCCACCTGCCGAGCGACACGACCTTCCATCAGGCTCGATTCTTCAACCACACGTCGTTTGCGCTGGTTGGCGTTCACGCACAACAGAGGTGCGAGGCCTGTCACAAGAACGGTGTCTACGCAGGCACGCCGACGACATGCACGGGATGCCACCTCGCGTCGTACAACCTGACGAGGAACCCGAATCACGCAGCAGCGGGGTTTCCGACGACGTGTGAGGCCTGCCACCGCATCACCGACACCGCGTGGACGCAGGGCACATTCAATCACCGCTTCCCCATCACGTCCGGACCGCATCATACCGACTGCACGAATTGCCATGTCGGTGGCGTCTTCCAGACGTTCAACTGCCTGAACTGTCACCAGCGCACGGAGACCGACGGCCACCACCGAGCTATCGCCGCGTACCGATACGACTCGCTCGCCTGCTACAGCTGTCATCCCAACGGCCGAAGCTGATGAGAGGCAGACGATGACACGCTCGCTACATGGCTGTGCGCTCGTCGCCGGCCTGCTGATCGCCGGAACGCCGATTTCTTCGCATGCGCAGTCACCGTCTCCGGAGTCACCGTCTCCGCAGTCACCGCCTCCGCAGCTACCGCCTCCGCAGTCACAGCCTCCGCAGCCACCGCCTCCGCACCCGACGGGTCGCGTATCGGTCTACATCGACACGGCCGGGCGCGATTTCGGTGACGGCGGCACGCAGCGGTCCACTGAACTCTCGACGGCCGTGACCTTCGAATCGCCGCGCACCGATGAGAACGGGCTGGAGTATGGGCTCGATCTGCGGCAGACGCGCTACTCCGCAGCCGGCGCCGATCGCGTGTCGATTTACGACGGCTTTGCCGGCGCACGGTTCGGCGGCGACCGTCAGCTTCGCATGCGCGCGGGACACATCTGGATGCAGGACCTCGGCACGATGGGCGCACTCGCCGGCGGGCTGTTCGAAGTCGGCCAGCGCCGGCCCGCAACGGAGGGGCGGTACCGCCTGGGCGTCTTCGGCGGGCTCGAGCCCAATGTGTACGAGGCCGGCTACGCCCGTGATGTGCGGAAGTACGGTGGCTACGCCGCCTACGAGCAGGGCTTCATGCGCCGCCACGTCGTCGGCTACACGACAGTCAAACAGGGCGATCTGACCGAGCGTTCGGTGCTCTCGTTCACCAACTTCGTTCCCGCCGGGCAGCGGTTCTTCGCGTATCAGGCCGCCGAATACGAGGTGAAGGGACCGGCGGACGGCCTCGTTCAACCGGGTCTTTCGTACTTCCTGACCAACGCACGGCTCACGGCTTCGTCACGAGTCGAGCTGAATGTCACGTACAACCGTGGGCGCGCGCTGGACGCGCGGCAGCTCACGAGCGACATGATCAACGGTCGTGCGCTCACGGCTCAGGCTGTCGAAGGTCTCAAGTACGAATCAGCGGGCGGCCGCGTGACGGTCGAGGTCGTCCGGCGCCTGCATGTATACGCAGGCTATACACGCGATCGCAATAACCGCGAGGATGCCCCGTCCGCGCGGATCCTCGTCGGCGGGCACGCCGGCAACGTGTTCGGCACCGGTTTCGACATCTCAGGGAGCGATTCGCGCATCGACCGCGTCACCGGGCCCTATCACTCGAGCTACGTCTCGATCGGCCACAGCGTCGGCCGCTCGATGTACGCGTCGATCGACTACTCGACGTCGCTCTCGATCGTGCACTTCCTCAGCAGCGACGGCGTGATGATCGAAACGAAACCCTCGACGCGCCGATTTGCCGGCTCGACATCGATCACGCTCAACCGGTCCTTCTCGCTGCTCGGGACGATCGACTACACGATCGACGACACGCTCACCGAGCTGCGCGTGATGTCCGGCCTGTCGTACAGAATCCGGTGAGTGTCGTCCTGATGTCTTTCACCGCTCTGCCGGCCAACGCTTGTCGATTGGGTTGGCCGGGTCTGCGGTGATCTGTAGATCCGCGCAGTGATGGTACGAGTAGTCGCCGTCGGGATTCTTCCCGTGCTCGGCCATGAACTGAATGATCTGCAGCGTGCACTTCTTGCAGTTGATGTTGGGCAGTTCGATCTCGGTTTCGAACGGTTCGGTCGTGCGCGCGGTGTGCGCCCACAATCCGTCGGCGATCACCGGCGGCTTCGGCGGATTCTGAATCGCTGCGGACACCGATCGCGGGCCTCGCTCGCTGTCTTTCGTGACCACATCCGGATCGGGCGGCAGCTCGCTGCGTGAATTCACGGCCAGCGCGATGCGGTAGTGGCCGGGATGATAGACGGTCTCGAGCACTTTGATCTTCAGCTGCTGCCCGCCCTTCACCTGGCCGGTCGCGTTGGTCGGCATGCCGGCGTCTGCGGAAGTACCTCCGCATGGAGCCATCTTCTGCGGATCTCCCAGCTTGTTTTCGACGAGCCACGAGGCCGGCTCGAGCAACGTGAAGTGCGCGTCGAGCGATGCGCGCAGAACGCCCACGAAGACGCACAACGCCAGCGACAGCCGGATCGAGTTACGCATGATCACACTATAGCCCCCAACCATCCCACCTGCCCCACCGCCGCGAAGCGGCGGCCCCACCGCGTAGCGGCCCCACCGCGCAGCGGCCCCACCGCGTAGCGGCCCCACCGCGTAGCGGCCCTACGTCTCCTTCCATCCGTCTCGCATCAGGACGCCGCGAACCTCCTCGGCCCGCGCGAGCGCCAGGTCCATCGAATCGTACTGCTCGGCACGATCCATGACTCCGTTGACGAACCAGGCGACGGTCGTCTGTGGTTCGCCGGGAAAGATCGTCGCATGGGCGGCCTCTTTGCCGCGAGTCATCCGCCAAAGGACGGTGGGATCAGTAGCGTTCACAGGAACATTGTAGGCCTCAGGGCCCAGGCCTCAGGGCCCAGGCCTCAGGGCCCAGGGCTGGTCCAGGAATCAGGCATGTCTGGGGCCTGGCCCAGCCCTGAGGCCCGAGGCCTGGGCCCTGGGGCCTTCTGGCCCACGCTATGATCGCGTCTGTGACTACTGTCAGACTTCATAAGACAGTGGGCGTGCGAGTCGGGCGAGTGCAGGTGGGAGGGGGTGCGCCGGTCGCAGTCCAGTCGATGACGATGACCGACACGGCCGATGCGGCGGCCACGGCACAGCAGTGCATCGAGCTGGCCGAAGCCGGTTCAGAGCTCGTTCGCGTCACCGTGAATCTTGCCGAAGCCGCGGCGGCGGTGCCCGAGATCAAGCAGCGGATGCTCGATGCCGGATGCTCCGCTCCGTTGATCGGCGACTTCCACTACAACGGACATCTCCTGCTCACGCGCTTCCCCGACTGCGCGGCCGCACTGGACAAGTATCGAATCAATCCGGGCAATGTCGGCACCGGACGCCGTCGCGACGAGCAGTTCTCCACCATCTGCAAGGTGGCGATCGATCACGGCAAGCCGGTGCGCATCGGCGTCAACGGCGGCTCGCTCAATCAGGAGCTCGTCGTGTCGAAGATGCAGGAGAACACGACGCGTAACCTCGGACGGACATCCGAGGAAATCCTCAACGAGTGCATGGTGATCTCCGCCGTCGAGTCGACGGAGCTCGCCCTCGAGACCGGACTGCGGAAGGATCAGATCATCATCTCCTGCAAGGTCTCGCGCCCGCGCGACCTCATCGCCATCTACCGCGACCTCGCTCGCAAGACAGATCAGCCGCTTCATCTCGGACTGACCGAAGCCGGCATGGGGATGAAAGGGCTCGTCTGGTCGGCGTCGGCCATCGGCGTGCTCCTCAACGAAGGCATCGGCGACACGATCCGTGTCTCGCTGACGCCGCGCCCCGGTGGCGATCGGCGCGAAGAGGTCTACGCGGCATGCGAGCTGCTGCAGTCGCTGGGTCT
>DATFRP010000188.1:0-3927 GCA_035263125.1 Vicinamibacterales bacterium | reverse complement strand
CAGCACGCGTTCGTGTTCGCGCAACAAGTCGCCAAGCGCTCGCGCGACGAGGGGATCACTGGAAGAGAGCGACCGCAGGAATGCCGCCCGCGCGTCCGGATCGAGATCGAGCGCGCGATCGAGCAGCGGACTCAACGACTCCCACAGCTGTCGGTCCATGCGAGGCCTCAAGACTCCGGGGCGTCACCTGAACTCTGATCGCCGAGTGCAGAGTGGAGGATCAGGCGCGCCTTGGCCCAGTCGCGCTGCACGGTTCGCTCCGAGACACCGCGCACACCTGCGATCTCGGCGAACGAAAACCCGCAGAAGAATTTCAGGTCCACCAGGGATGCCAGCCCGGGATCCAGCGCCGCCAAATCGTCGAGCGCCTGCCCCAGCTTCTCGAGATCCACCGACTCGCCTGCTGGAGCGATCGACTCGTTCAACGGGACGAACATCAACTCGCCTCCGCGCTTCACCGCCTGCCGGTGGCGAACGAAGTCGGTGACCAGACCACGCATGGCGCGCGATGCGTACGACAGGAAATGACCGTGGCTTGGAAACGTGAGATGGGTTCGACGCGAGATGTCGAGATAGGCCTCATGCAGCAGCGTCGTCGCGCTCAACGCGACGTTCCCGCCAAACCGGTGAAGATGGGCATCCGCCAGACGGTGCAGCTCGGTATACAGCGCGGCGAACAGAGCATCGCGCGCCGCCTTGTCGCCGCGCTCGGCATCATCGAACAGACGCGTGATGCGATCGCTCGACGTGTCTGACATGCGGCGCCCATTTTAGTGGACCGTATCAACTGGAACAGTACTATTCACAACCAGCCTCGACGCCGATCTGCCGGCCGCGACAACCCGGGTCCCCGCCGCGTACGCGTGCGCGGTGGGGTGGCGTCG
Organism: Vicinamibacterales bacterium; assembly: GCA_035263125.1. Classification (GTDB taxonomy): domain Bacteria; phylum Acidobacteriota; class Vicinamibacteria; order Vicinamibacterales; family UBA2999; genus Gp6-AA40. The sequence continues at coordinate 3,043 of DATFRP010000188.1, read as the reverse complement.
GAGCGGCCGGTCCCGATTCGGGAAGTACATCCAACCAGATCCGGACGTGCCCACAACGAGCGTCGCGAGACGCTGTCGGCTTTTCCCCTCGAATCGCGATCTCCAAAGTGACCCACCAAATCGTGTGAACCCAAGGGAGGGTGTCATGACCAGTATGCGCGGCCAGCTCTTCAGTGCGTGCTCGATCCTGTTTCTCTGCGCACTGTCGGCGCGCGGCGTCTCGGGCGACGAAGGCGAATTCACGACACTGCACTTCAAGAACATTCTGGGAACGTCAGAGACCGCATCCACGCGGCCCATCGATACGCAGAACGCGTTCTTCCAGAGTCTCGGCACGAACGACCGGGCGTGCATCACGTGTCACCAGCCCGGGGACGGTTGGACGGTTTCGGCTTCGAACGTACGCAAGCGTTTCATCGACTCGGATGGCTTCGATCCGATCTTTCGTCTCAACGACGGTGCCACATGTCCCTCTGCAGACGTCTCGTCACTCGATGATCGGAGGCGCGCCTATGCCCTGCTGCTCAAAAAGGGTCTCATCCGCGTCGCGCTGCCCATACCCGCGAATGCGGAGTTCTCGCTGGTGGACGTCGACGACCCGTACGCCTGCACCTCTGCCGCGGAGTTGGCGCTCTTCCGTCGGCCGCTTCCGAGCACGAACCTGCGGTTCCTCAGTGCAGTGATGTGGGACGGACGCGAGACGCGGCCAGGGAAGACGATGGCGGAGAATTTCCGGCAACAGGCGATCGATGCCACGATCGGTCACGCACAAGCGAGCCTGCCGCCGACGGAGGATCAACTGAGACAGATCAACGACTTCGAAACGGCGCTGTTCACGTCGCAGGTACGCGACCGCAACGCGGGAGCCCTGGACGCAGATGGTGCACTCGGTGGCGCCATGACGTTGTCGCAGCAGCCGTTCTTCATCGGCATCAACGACCCGATCGGTCTCAATCCGACCGGAGCGCCGTTCGATCCGCGGGCATTCACGATCTTCTCGAACTGGCTGCGGCGAAGCCAGCCGGGTGAGGACGGACAGGGAGCGCGGCGTGCGATCGCGCGCGGGCAAGAGCTGTTCAATTCGCGGCCGATCACCATCACCGGCGTCGGCGGCCTGAACGACGCGCTCGGACTGACGTCGATCGCGGGGACCTGCACCACCTGCCACGACACGCCGAATGCCGGCGATCACTCCGTGTCGATGCCGCTCAACATCGGTATCAGCGACGAGGCCAACCGCACCGCAGATCTGCCCCTCTATACGTTGAGCTGCAATACGACCGGCGCGTTCATTCGGACCTCCGATCCGGGCCGCGCGATGATCACCGGCAAGTGCGCGGACGTCGGCAAGGTGAAAGGACCGGTTCTGCGAGGCCTCGCCGCTCGCGCTCCGTACTTCCATAACGGGTCGGCAGCATCACTCGCCGAGGTCGTCGACTTCTATAATCGTCGATTCACGTTGCGACTGACGGCGCGCGAGAAAGCTGACCTCGTCGCATTCCTCGGTGCACTGTGAGAGCGCGGCACTCCGAGCGCGCGACGTCATCACCCACACGGGGGACAGATCTTCAGTTTCCGATGAGCACCGCGACGTTGCCAATCTTGTGACCGGTATCGGCGTAGCGGTGGGCTTCGGCGATCTCGTCGAGCGTATATCGGCGCCCGATCACGGTGCGCAGTTTGCCGGCGTCGATCAACTCCTGCAGGAAGACGAGATCGGCCTGCTTCGGATCGGCTGCGCCGGTCACGAATCGTGCCCGTCCGCAGAGGTGTACGAACCCGCCACTCACCAGCGCGCGGGCAATCCGCGCGAATCCCCCTGAAAAGCCGACGAGCAGATAGCGTCCACCGGGCTTCAGCGCGCGCAAGCTGCGTGGGAATCCCGCCTTGCCGAGCACGTCGACGATCACGTCGTGAACCGGGCCACCATCGGTGAAGTCCTGCGCCGTGTAATCGATGACCTCGTCCGCCCCGAGCGATCGCACGAGAGGGACGTTGGCGCTGCTGCACACGGCGGTCACGTGCGCGCCGAAGGACTTCGCCAGCTGCACGGCGAACACACCGAGGCTGCCAGACGCTCCATGGACGAGAACCCGTTCGCCAGGCTTCACGTTGGCCTTGCGAAGAAAATACAGCGAGCACGCCGCGCCCACGAACACGGTGCCGGCTTCCTCGAACGTCATGGTCGCGGGCTTGCGCGCGAGGAACCCATCCTCCGCCACGCACGCGAACTCCGCATGGGCGGCGAACTTGCCGCCGCGCGCGCCATACACCGCATCGCCTGGCGCAAACCGGGTGACACCCGGTCCGACCGTTTCAACGGTGCCCGCGAGATCGACGCCTAGAATCGGGTGCCTGGGTCGAAACCCGCTCAGTAACCGAATGAGGAGTGGGCCGCGCCGGAGTAACCGATCGCCAAAGCACACGCTCGACGCGCGGACGCGGACGAGTACCTCATTGTCGGCGGGCGTTGGTGTCGGAACCTCGCGGACCTCCACCACCTCCGGAAGCCCATAGCGCGTCGTGACAGCGGCCCTCATGGCTGGATGCGGATACGGCGAGCGGCACGCGAAGTTCCATCGGTACAGCGCGTCAACGGTCTGCACTCGGGAGCGCACTGATTTCGCCCCCGAGTATTCCGACTACAATCGCTCGGCACACTTGTCGTTCCTCCGGAGGTGCTGTGCGGATATTGATCCTGTTCGGTTTGTTCCTGATGCACGTAGTGGCAGTCCCCCTCGCCCTGCTCGCGCAGGGCGGACAGGCGCAGACGGCAGCTGCGCCCGGTCAACAAGTCGTTACTCCGCTCGCGCCCGATGCGATGTTCACCGTCGCGGTCGCAATGGCGGTTCTCGAGGCGGCGCCGATCCACATTGCTAGTAAAGGCGGCGCCAACTTCAGAGTCGTCGATGGCGGCGTGCGCGCAGTCGCACTGAAGGGCGCGCATGCTGGCGGCAACGCCACCACGCAGATGCTGCGCGTGCTCGGCGACAACCCGAACGTGCGGCTCCTCTTCACCCTCGTCGACGGCAACTACCGCATC
>DATFRP010000187.1:0-14253 GCA_035263125.1 Vicinamibacterales bacterium | reverse complement strand
CGCCGCAGCACAGCCTCCGTCATCGCCAGCGCCACCTCACCTTCGCCTGAGAACACCTGCTCGGCACCAGCACTGCGCAGCGGCGGCACATCACGCAGGTATCCACCGCGCACGAAGATGTGCACGTCGGGATTGATCGATCTCGCTTCTTTGATGATCTCGGGTGAGCCGGTGTCCGCGCCGCTCACGATGAGCGTGGACGCGTGCGGCAGGCCGGCGGAGACCAGCGTCGCGGGGTGACGGGCGTCTCCGTAGACCGCAGATCCACCTTCATCACGGAGTCCTCGGACTGAATCGATGTTGAGGTCGATGACCGTTGGAGAGATCCCGTTCTCCTTGAGCAGCCGTGTGACCGTTCGCCCGGTCGGTCCGTACCCGATGACGATCGCGCGCCCCTGGGGATCGAGTGACGATGAGGCACCCTCATCGGCGGCTTCATCGGTCGCCTTTGACTTCCGCCATCGCGCAACCAGCCGATCGATCGGCTCGATCAAGCGGAAGGCGAGCGGGTTCAGGGTGATCGACACAATGGCGGTGGCCACCACCACATTCATGGCCTCAGCCGGAACGAGCCCGAGTGTTCGGCCGAGCGACACCAGGATGAACGAGAACTCGCCGATCTGCGCCAATGCAACCGACACGGTCAGCGTCGTTCGCATCGAGTGTCCCATCAGTGCAGTTACAGCAGCCGCGGTCAATGGTTTGCCAACCAGCACAATGAGGAGCGCGGCCAGGAAGAAAGCAGGCTTCGCGAACAGCGTGAACGGGTCGAGCAGCATGCCGACGGAGACGAAGAAGAGCACCGCGAACGCGTCGCGCATCGGGATCGCATCGGTCGCCGCGCGAAGGCTGTAGTCGGATCGACCGACCACCATGCCCGCGAGGAACGCGCCCAGCGCCATCGAGACGCCGAACACGGCTGCTGATGCAACGGCGAGTCCGATCGCCAGCGCGAGCACCGTCAGCGTGAACAGCTCTCGCGATCGAGTGGCCGCGATGCGATCGAGAATCAGGGGGATGACGCGGCGCCCCATGATGGCGGCAACGGCGCCGAGTCCGGCGACTTTCAAGAGCGTCAGCCCGATGCGCAGTGCGAGCTCGGACGGGGAAGCGCCTCCAACCAGAGCCGGCAGCACAACGAGGACGATGACGGTAAAGATGTCTTCGACCACGAGCCATCCGACCGCGATGTGCCCGGCCGACGTGTGAAGCTGCCGATTGTCAGAGAGCACGCGAATCAGAACGACAGTGCTGGCGACTGAGAGAGCGAGTCCAAACACGATCGCTCCGGGCCAGCTCCAGCCGAGTGCGTGAGCGCCTGCGGCGCCGAGCAGCGTAGCGACCAGGCTTTGCGCAATGGCACCTGGAATCGCGATACGACGGACGGCGAGCAGCTCGTCGACATGAAACTGCAGGCCGACACCGAACATCAGCAGGATGACGCCCAGCTCGGCGAACTGTTCCGCCACGCGCACGTCGGCGACCACGCCCGGCGTGTGCGGACCGATCACGAGCCCCCCGATCAAGTAGCCGACGATCGGCGAGAGACCCAGGCGCTGCGTGATGTAGCCGAAGACGAGCGCCGCCCCGAGACCGCCAGCCAGCGTTACGACGATTCCAGCGTCATGCATCAGTGTCGATCCTATCGCGGCCCCGGCGCGTGAGCCGATCTTCGAGTGGTCGACACCTTGAGGAGTGGAGGCGACGCGGCATGACCGACCACATTCGCGAGCACCGGAGCGTGCTGGCAAACCTCGAGAAACGACTGCTGATCTGGATGGCGACGCGCATGCCGAAGCGCGTGCACTCGGATCACCTCACCTGTCTCGCCCTTGCAGGCATGGCGCTCGCCGGCTTGGGCTACTGGCTGCTGCGCTTGGACGTGCGCGCCGTGTGGATCGTCATTGTCGGGCTCGCGGTCAACTGGTTCGGTGACAGCCTCGATGGCACGCTGGCTCGAGTCCGGCACGCCGAGCGGCCGCGGTACGGCTACTACGTCGACCACCTGCTCGACATCGTCGGGACGACGATGCTGATCGTCGGGCTGGCGTGCTCGGGCTACATGAATCCCGTCATCGCGCTGTCCGTCTTGGTCGCATATCTCGTCGTCTCGGGCGAGATCTTTCTGGCGACCTCGACGCGCGGCGTCTTTCGGATGTCGTCATTCGGAGTGGGGCCGACTGAATTGCGGGTGCTCCTCGCGATCGGCACCATCCAATTGCCCGGAAATTCCCAGGTTCCGCTCGGTCGCTTTGGGCAGATGCCGTTATTCGACTTCGGCGGGCTCATAGCGATTGCTGGTCTGGCGCTCTCGGTGGTCATCGCAGTACGCCGGAACACCGCGGCCCTTGCCCGGCTAGAGCCTCGACGGCTGTAGTAACATGGCCTGCTTACGGTCACGGGGGAATTCGCAACCGTGGGGACACCACAGACCATCAGGCCGGAGAAGGCGCGCAACCCGCTCGTCGTTCGCGGCGCGCGCACGCACAACCTGAAGAACATCGACGTCACGCTGCCTGCCGGCAAGCTGGCGATCATCACAGGTGTCAGCGGTTCAGGCAAATCGTCGCTCGCCTTCGACACGATCTACGCCGAAGGACAGCGGCGCTATGTCGAGTCGCTCTCCGCCTACGCCAGGCAGTTTCTGGAGCGGATGGAGAAGCCCGACGTCGATCGCATCGAAGGCATCTGTCCTGCGATCGCGATCAGGCAGAAGAACAGCGTCCGCAACCCGCGCTCGACCGTTGGCACGACCACCGAGATTCACGATTACATGCGCCTGCTCTTCGCACGCGTGGGGCGCACGTTCTGTCGCCAATGCGGGCAGGAAGTGGTGCGCGAGACGGCCGAGGTCGTCGCCAGGCGGTTGAGCGAGCTGCCGCAGGGGACGCGGGTGCTCATCGGCTTCGAGCTGCCGATCGTCGCAATATCAGCGACCCCAGCCGCATCGGACGTCGAGACCGGAGAAGAAGCGGAAGCGCTGGCGCTGGAGCCGGTGGCCAAGGGCGGCGTCGATCCCATCGCTGCCGCGCTCGACACACTTCGCCGACGCGGATACGGACGTCTCCTGATCGACGGGCAGGCGGTCGGCTTCGATGAGATCGATCCAGCGGCGCTGAAGTCGCGCTCCACGCTCGAAGTCGTCGTCGATCGCGTGCGCATCGAAGGCGATCTCCGCACGCGGCTGACCGACTCGATCGAGACGTCGTATCGCGAAGGCGGCGGCGCAGCGTTTGCCGTCGTGCTCGATGGAACGCCCACGCGGCTGGAGTTCTCCGAACGTTTCGAATGCCGCGCGTGCGGCATCGCGTACGAGACGCCGCAGCCGCGGTTATTCTCCTTCAACAATCCGTTTGGCGCCTGTCCGACATGCCACGGGTTCGGCAACATCATCGAGCTCGACATGGACCTCGTGGTGCCCGATCCGTCGAAATCGATCACCCAGGGCGCGATCGAGCCGTGGAGCAAGCCGCACTACCGCACACAGCTCGCCGAGCTCAAACGGGCCGCGCGCAAGGCCAACGTGCGTCTCGACGTGCCGTGGTCCGACATGACCGACGAGGAGCGTCGCTTCGTCGTCGAGGGCGACGGGGACCCTTCGACAGGCTACGAAGGCATCCGCGGGTTCTTCCGCTGGCTCGAGCGGAAGAAGTACAAGGTCCACGTCCGAGTGTTTCTCAGCCGCTACCGCGGCTATCTGGCGTGCCCGGACTGCGGCGGCGCGCGGCTGCGGCGGGAGGCGCGGAACGTTCGCGTCGGCGGGCAGACGATCGACAGTGTCTCAGCGCTCACGGTGGTTGGAGCGCAGAAGTTCTTCACCGACCTCGAACTGAGCGAACGGGAGGCGGCGGTTGCGGACAAAGTACTGCGCGAGATCCGTCGCCGGCTGACGTTCTTGAGCGACGTCGGTCTCGACTACCTCACGCTGGATCGACTCTCGTCGACGCTGTCGGGCGGAGAATCGCAGCGCATCAACCTGGCGACCTCGCTTGGTTCCGCGCTCGTTGGGACACTGTACGTGCTCGACGAGCCGTCGATCGGCTTGCACGCCCGCGACAACCAGCGGCTCATCGACATCCTGCGGCAGCTGCGCGATCAAGGCAACACGGTGCTCGTCGTCGAGCACGATGAAGACATGATCCGCGTCGCCGATCACGTCGTCGATTTGGGGCTCGGCGCGGGAGAGCAAGGCGGGCGGGTCGTGTACTCGGGGGACCTGCCCGGGTTGTTGACGGAGACGCGATCGCTGACCGCGAAGTACCTGCGCAATGAGCTGGCCATACCGGTGCCGTTGCCGCGCCGGCGCGGGACGGGGCAGAAGATCCGGCTGAAGGGTGCGACCGAGCACAACCTCAAAGACATCAACGTCGAGATTCCGCTCAACACGCTGACGTGCGTGACAGGAGTGAGCGGATCGGGCAAGTCGACGCTCGTGCACGACGTCCTGTATGCGGCGATCAAGCGCGCGAAAGGCGACTGGGATCGGCGTGTGGGGGCGTTCAGAGATCTCGACGGGCTCGAATACATCACCGATGTAGCGCTCGTCGATCAGACGCCGATCGGGCGCACGCCACGATCCAACCCGGTGACGTATCTCAAAGCGTTCGATCCGATCCGAGAGCTGTTCTCGCTGACGAAAGATGCTCGCGCGCGTGGTCTGACCGCAAGTCACTTCTCGTTCAACGTGCCGGGCGGCCGATGCGAGGCGTGTCAGGGCGAGGGCGAAGTGCGGGTCGAGATGCAGTTTCTCGCCGATGTGTTCGTGCCCTGCGAGCAGTGCGAAGGCATGCGATTCAAGCCGCAGGTGCTCGAGGTGCATTATCGCGGCAAGTCGGTGCATCAAGTGCTCGACATGACGGTGCGCGAGGCGCTGGCATTCTTCAGCCAGTCGCCGAAAGTGCTGCGCCGTCTGCAGGTGCTCGACGAGATCGGGCTTGGCTATCTGCGTCTGGGACAACCAGCGACCACGTTGTCGGGCGGCGAGGCGCAGCGCATCAAGATCGCGGCCCACCTCGCGTCGTTCGGCGGCGAGCGTGTGCTCTACATCCTGGACGAGCCGACCACCGGCCTGCACTTCGACGACATCGCGAAGCTGCTCGCGGCGTTCCGCAAACTCGTCGAGGCGGGCCATTCGCTCGTCGTGATCGAACACAACCTCGACGTGATCAAGACCGCCGACTATCTGATCGATCTCGGGCCGGAGGGCGGCGACCAAGGAGGCCGGGTGGTCGCGGCCGGAACACCGGAGCAGGTGGCACAGATCGATGCCTCGCATACGGGCCGCGCGCTCAGGCTCGCGCTGGCGACGGGGCGATCGAATGCGTACGCGGCCAGATAAGAAGGCCTCAGGGCCTAGGCCTCAGGCCTCAGGGCTGTCTCAGGCCTCAGGCCTGAAGACTGGCCCAGCCCTGAGGCCCGAGGCCTGGGCCCTGAGGCCTGTTCTCCCGCGCCAGTTTTACGACCGACCGACTCTGCTCGTCGCGGCGGACCTCCTCGGCAAGGTTCTCGTCCATCGAACGCCTCGCGGAACCGCGGCAGGAATGATCGTCGAGACCGAAGCCTACATTGGCGAAGACGATCCCGCCTGTCATGCGGCCCCGGGACCGACGGCGCGCAATGCGCCGCTCTATGGTCCGCCGGGCGTCGCGTACGTCTATCTGAACTACGGGATCCATTACCTCGTCAACGCGGTCACGGAACGCGAGGGCTCGCCGGCCGCGGTGTTGATCCGGGCGCTCGAGCCGATCGACGGCGTGGCGTTGATGACACGACGACGCCGCGACGGCCGCGCGGACATCGACGGCAACTTGTGCCGTGGCCCTGGCAATCTGACGAAGGCGCTCGACATCACACTGGCCGAGAATCGGCTCGATCTCACCTCGAGCCGCCTCTCGATCGAGGATCGTGGCCACACCCCGCAGCGGGTCGCGTGGGGACCTCGAATCGGAATTCGTCATGGAACCGAGCACACGTGGAGATGCTGGATTGATGGGCACCCGTGCGTGTCTGGACCGCGTGCTAGGATGAGCCGATCGACACGGTCCGGCTAAAGCCGGACACTACGACTAATGGGACAGACTCTTTTGAAGAAGGTGTGGGATCTCCACACCGTTCGACAACTGCCAACCGGGCAGACGCAGCTGTTCATCGGCCTGCATCTCGTGCACGAAGTGACGAGCCCGCAGGCGTTCGACACACTACGCCAGCGCGGCTGGCCCGTTGCGCGCACGGACCGCACGTTTGCGACGGTCGATCACATCGTCCCGACGCGCGAGCGCAAGCGTCCATTCCTCGACGTCATGGCGGAAGACATGATGACGGCGCTCGAGCGGAACGTGCGCGACTTCGGCATCCGCTTCGTCGGCCTGGATGATGCGCGGCAGGGCATCGTGCACATCATCGGTCCCGAGCTCGGCCTGACACAGCCCGGCATGACGATCGCGTGCGGCGACAGCCACACGTCGACACACGGGGCGTTCGGCTCGGTGGCCTTTGGTATCGGGACCTCGCAGGTGCGCGACGTCCTCGCGTCGCAGTGCCTCGCGCTCGAGCCGATGAAGGTCCGGCGCATCCGGGTGACCGGCGCCCTGTCGAAGGGCGTCTACGCAAAGGACGTGATCCTCGCGATCATTCAGCGTCTCGGCGTGCAGGGCGGCAACGGCTACGCGTACGAGTACGCCGGCGACTGCGTCGATCGCATGTCGATGGACGAGCGGATGACGATCTGCAACATGTCGATCGAGGGCGGCGCCCGGGTGGGCTACGTGAACCCGGATGACACCACGATCGAATACGTTCGCGGCCGTCCCTATGCGCCGCCTGCCGATCGATTCGACCGGATGGCCTCGTGGTGGAAGTCGATGGCCTCCGACGCGGATGCGGCCTATGACGACGATGTCGAGATCAAGGCCGACGAGTTGACGCCGATCGTGACGTGGGGCGTCAATCCCGGCCAGTCGATCGGCGTGCACGATCGCGTGCCTGCACCCGCCGGCACGGCCGATCCGAAGGCGATTACCGACGCGTTGAGTTACATGGGGCTCACGGCCGGTCAGCCTATCGCCGGGATGAAGGTCGACGTCGCATTCATCGGATCGTGCACCAACGCTCGACTCTCCGATCTTCGCGAGGCGGCACGCATCGTCAAAGGCAGGCGCGTGTCGGAACACGTCAAGGCACTCGTGGTGCCGGGATCGAATGGAGTCGCCAGGGCCGCCGAGGAGGAAGGGCTCGATGACGTCTTCCGAGCCGCCGGGTTCGAGTGGCGCGGAGCAGGCTGCTCGATGTGCCTCGGCATGAATCCCGACAAGCTCGAAGGCGATCAGGTGTGCGCGTCCTCATCCAATCGCAATTTCAAAGGACGGCAGGGGAGCCCGACGGGACGCACGCTGCTCATGAGCCCGGCGATGGTGGCCGCGGCCGCAGTGGCGGGTGAAGTCACCGACGTGAGGGAGCTCGCCTGATGCCGCGGATCACGAAAGTCGCCGGCCGCGCGATTCCGATGCGCGGCAACGATATCGACACCGACCGCATTGTCCCCGCGCGGTTTCTCCGCGCAATCACGTTCGAAGGGATGGAGGCGCATCTCTTCGAGGACGATCGCAGGCTCGGCGGGCCCGGGCACAATCGGCATCCCTTCGATGTCCCCGCGTATCAGGGCGCATCGATCCTGCTCGTCAATCGCAACTTCGGATGCGGTTCATCGCGCGAGCACGCGCCGCAGGCGATCCGGCGCTGGGGCCTCGAGGCGATCGTCGGTGAATCGTTCGCCGAGATTTTCTTCGGCAATTCCGCGATGCTCGGCATGCCGTGCGTGACCGCAGCGCCTGAAGACATGGCCGCGCTGATGGCGCTCGTCGAACAGCAACCGACTACGGTTGTCACGCTGGATCTCGTCGCCGGCACCTGCGAGGCGGGGAAGCTGACGTGTCCGATCTCGCTGCCCGCGAACGTGCGCGAAGCGTTCGTGTCGGGTGCCTGGGATACGACCGGGTTGCTCCTCGATCGGTACGAGGAAGTCAACAACACGGCCGCGCGCCTGCCGTACGTTGCGGGTTTCTGACGCCGGGTCCACAGAGCAGGACCCGGCCTACACTGTCAGTTCTTCTTCTTATCTTCCAGCAATCCCAGGAATGCGCCCGCAGCGTGCGAGCGCTCGCCGCCTCTGCGGAAGATGAGCCGCACCTGACGGCGAAGCCGGATCTCGGGCATCGCCAGAGCGACGAGCTCGCCGCGCGCGATCTCGGGCTCCGCGCATCGGCGCGGCAACAGCGCCACGCCCATCTGCATGCCGACCGCGCGCTTGATGCCCTCGAGGCTTGGGAGCGACACGAGGATGTTCGCCGGGATGTGGTGCTGCTCGAACAGTCGCAGCACGCGATCGCGGACGTGTGACGGATCGTTGTGCGCGATGACCGTCTGACGCGCACACTCCGAGAGCGTCACTTCTTTGCTGTGCGCAAGGGCGTGCGCCGGGTGCACCAGCATGACCAGCTCGTCCTGTCCGAGCACGATCGAGCTCAGGCCCGGCTCCGCGGGCTGGAAGGTGAGCACGCCGAAATCCAGGCTGCCCTGTGCGACCTCTGCGCCAACCTGCCGCGCCGGGATCCGACGCACGTCGACATGCACCAGCGGATGCGCCTGGCGGAAGCGTGCAGTAATCGGCAGCACCACGTGCACGGAAGCCTCATTGGCGCCGATGAGTACACGCCCGCGCCGCAGGTCGCGCAGGTCCTTCACGGCGCTCTCGGCCTCTTCCGACAGACGCAGCAGTCGCTCCGCGTAGTCGCGCAGCAGCCGGCCCGCGTCGGTCAGCGACGCGTCTTTGGTGGCGCGGTCGAACAGGCGCTCGCCGACGCTCTCCTCGAGCCGCCGGACGGCCTGGCTGACGGCGGGTTGAGTGCGGTGCAGCTTCATGGCGGCCCTGGAAAAGCTCCGTTCCGTGGCCACCTTCAAAAAGACGCGTAATTCGCTCAGTTCCACTCGAATTGCCTGGCAGGTTCAGCGAGGAGAGACATAATAATTCATAATTCAAGCAGAATAATTATCATTTTGACTTTGGCCGCCTCAGTCGCGTCTACTGCGAAAGGGAGGGGAGTCCGATGGGACCCGATCACGTCCGCATCTTCGACACGACGCTCCGCGACGGCGAACAGGCACCGGGGTTTTCGCTCCGGCCGGCTGAAAAGCTGGAACTGGCGCGTCAACTCGATCGACTCGGCGTGGACATCATCGAGGCCGGCTTTCCGATCGCGTCGCCCGCCGATGCGGAGGCAGTCCGCCAGATTGCCACGGAGGTTCGGCGTCCGGTCATCGCCTGTCTGGCCCGCTGCCATCGCGCCGATCTCGAGCGCGCCGCGTGGGCGATCAAGCCGGCAGCGCAGGGGCGCATTCACACGTTTATCGCCACATCGGATCTGCACCTGCAGGCCAAGCTGCGGATGACGCGCGAGCAGTGTCTCGAGGCGGCGGTCGACGCGGTCCGCTACGCACGGCACCATACGTTCGACGTGCAGTTCTCGGCAGAAGACGCGACCCGCAGCGACTTCGACTTCCTCTGCCGCGTCGTCGAAGCGGTGATCGAGGTGGGAGCGACGACGATCAACCTGCCGGATACGGTGGGCTACACGACGCCCGAAGAGACGCGTGATTTCTTCGCGCGCATTCGCGCGCACGTGCCGAACTCGGACAAGGTGACGTTCAGCGCGCACTGTCACGATGACCTCGGAATGGCAGTCGCCAATTCACTCGCTGCGATCCAAGGCGGAGCCAGGCAGGTCGAGTGCACGGTGAACGGCATCGGCGAACGCGCCGGCAACGCCGCGCTCGAGGAGATCGTGATGGCAGTTCGTGTCCGTGCCGACCGGATGCCGTACACGACGAATGTCGACGCGACGCAGATTTATCCCTCGAGCGAGATGCTCTCGACGCTGACCGGGCAGGGCGTTCAGGTGAACAAGGCGGTGGTCGGACGGAATGCGTTCGCCCATGAGGCCGGCATTCATCAGGACGGCATGCTGAAAGATCGCCGCACCTACGAGATCATGCGTGCCGAGGATGTCGGCGCGCCGTGGAATCCGCTCGTGCTCGGCAAGCACTCAGGACGGCACGCGGTGCAGCGCCGGTGCGCCGATCTCGGCTTCACGGTCGAGGGGAACGAACTCGTCGAGGTCTATCGCAGCCTCATGGCGATCGCCGACGATCGGAAGATCCTCACCGATCAGGATATCCGCAGCGTGATCGCGTCGATGCGGTCGGAGCCGGTGGCGTCCCACGATCCGATCGACCCGTTCGACACGCCATCGACCGCGACGCATCAGCCGATGCACGAATCGGGGTACGGACACGGCGTGTGAGCCAGGGCCGACTGAAGGCGGCCCCTACTTTCTCACTTCCGCACCGGCGGCGCAGCTGCCGGCACCGCAATCTGAAGCCCTTTCTCTCTGAACGTCTGCACGATTCGCTTGCGCAGCTCGCGACCGATCAGCCACTGCTTCATCGGAACGGTCTTGATGCGCGTCTTGACGACCATGCAGGTCTGCTCGAATGAATCGACGCCGAACACCTCGAGCGGCTGCAGGATGTTCACCCGCAGCGCCTCGTCCGTCAGAAGCGTGGCCGCCGCTTCCTTGATGGCATCGATGGCCCGATCGAGGTCCTCGTCGTAGCTCACGTTGACGGTGACGACGTAATAGGAGAAGTCCTTCGACTTGTTGGCGAGCGTCTTCACCTCGCCGTTCGGAAACACGTGCACGGTGCCTTCATCGTCGCGCAGCACGATCGTGCGCAGATTCACCGATTCGACGAAGCCGGCCTGTCCGTTCACGACGGCGATGTCTCCCACACGCACTTGATCCTCGAGGATCAGGAAGAAGCCCGAGATGACATCGCGCACGAGCGTCTGCGCGCCGAAGCCGACGGCAAGGCCGAGGATGCTCGACAGCGTCAGGACGGCTGTGATGTTGATACCGAGCTCCTGACCGACCGTCAGGCCTGCGATGACGATCACAATCACGGCCAGGGCGCTCTGCAGCAGCTTTCCAAGCGTCTGTGCGCGCTTGGTGCGCTCGATGACGTTCAGGCCGGAGCCGGTCGACATCTCGTGCTCGAGACGCCGGGCGGCTGCCGAGCCGACGCGAATCACGACGAAGGCAGCGGCCAGGATGAGCGCGATGCGGAGGGCGGTGCCGAAAACGCGCTCCGCGAACTCGTCGGGATTGCGTTGGACCACGGACGGGTAGCCGAAGAGCTGCAAGGCCACCAGCAGCAGGGTGGCGCCCGCAATGAGAAAGATGACGATGCGCATCGCGCGCCGTGTGCGATCGATGAGGACGCGCTCGCCCTCGTCGGCGACGAGCGAGCGAAGCATCGATTCGAGCCAGCGGCCGACGCGCTCCGCGATGAGATAGGCGCACCCGAGCGCGACCGCGACGGCGAGCGCAACCTCAGGCCAGTTCGGCACGGCGCAAGATCATTCGTGAGTCGTGACGCTTATTGGGCTTTGATGCGCGCGATCGGCATCTTCAGCTCGAGGCGCTTGCCCTCCCGGTAGATCCCAACGGTAGCGGTGCTGTTGATTTTCGCATCGGAGATCAGGCGGCTCAGATGAGAGGGATCGTCCACGGTGGTGCCGTTGAAGCTGACGATCACGTCGCCGGGACGGAGGCCCGCCTGGAACGCGGGCGTGTTGCGGTACATGACGGAGACGAAGACACCCTTGGTGTCGGCCAGGCCCAGTCGCGAGGCCATCCGCGTCGTGAGCTGCTCGCCCTCGTAATTGCCAATCGAGCCGCGCCGGACTTCCTGATATTGCTGGAGATCGCTGAAGACCCTCCTGGCCAGATTGCTCGAGACCGCGAAGCCGATGCCCTGGTAGCCGCCACTCTGGCTGAAGATCACGGTGTTGATCCCGACGAGCTCGCCGCGCGCGTTGATGAGGGCGCCGCCCGAATTCCCGGGGTTGATGGCGGCATCGGTCTGGATGAAGTCTTCGTACGCGTTGACGCCGAGGTTCGTCCGGCCCACCGCCGACACGATGCCGAGCGTCACCGTCTGATTGAGCTGATAGGGGTTCCCGATCGCGAGCACCCACTCCGCCACTTTCAGCTTCGACGAGTCGCCCCATGGCATCGTCGGCAGATCTTTCGCCTCGATCTTCAGCAGCGCGAGATCGGTGGCAGGATCGACGCCGACGGGCTCGGCGTGAAACTCACGCTTGTCGGCGAGCGTCACGCTCACGTCGAACTGCTCGATCGTGACGCCGCGCTGCCCCCCGGCTTCGCCGACGACGACGTGGTTGTTGGTCAGGATGTAGCCGTCGCTGCTGACGATGACGCCCGAGCCAAGGCTGTTCTCGACGCCGCGGCGTGAGCCGAACAGCTCGTCCTGGTTGCCAAAGAACGGAGCGAAAGGATCGAAGCCCCGGCGACGCACGACCTGCTGCGCCGAGACGTTCACGACCGCGGGAATCGTGCGCTCGGCCACCCGGCTGAAGTCGCCTCCGCTCAGAGCTGTCGGCGTTGTGACAGCGGGGCGGGCCGGCGATTGCGTCTGCGCGCTCGTCTCGGTCACGTCGCGGTAGCGGCCTGCGAGCAGGACCCCTGCGGTGAAACAGGCCAACAGCAGGAAGATGAAGGCGAATCTTCGAGTCATGGCAGCTCAGGTTATGTGGATGTGGTGAGAGACACCGTCCGTGAGTTTTGGACACGCGACGGTCAGCACCCCATCATGAAGGTCGGCCGTGATGCCCTCGGCGTCGACCGGCACCGGCAGATGGAAGCTGCGGTTGAACGTGCCATGTCCGCGCTCGACGCGGTGATACTCCTCACAAGGCCGCTCGCGCTCGCGCCGTACGCCGGAGAGTGTCAGCACGCCGCCGTTGAAGGCGACCTGGATGTCCTCCTGTTTGACACCGGGGACTTCGGCCGTGACGACATAGCGGTCGTCAGTTTCCTGGATATCGACCGGCGGCCTCCAGCCTGCCTGGCTCGGCGCGTCACGATCCAGGTGTTGCTGGATGGCCAGCAGGTCGCGTATCGGGTCCCATCGCGCGAAGGCCACGGGGTGATCGTACCACGAAGAGGCCAAGCCGGCTGTGTTACGATCGGACGGATCACCACTTCACGATATGGCGTCCATACAAGCTACGCGTCTCAAGAACGGCATGCTCTTCCAATTGAACCAGGATCTCTATCGGGTGCTCGAGGTCCAGCACGTCACGCCCGGCAACCTGCGCGGCTTCGTACGTGTGAAGGCCCGGAATATCCGGAGCGGGTCGCTCTATGATCAGAAGCTCCGCTCAGAGGACTTCGTCGAGCGCGCGGTGCTCGAAGAGCGCGAGATGCAGTACCTCTACCATGAGGGGGACGCGTACCATTTCATGGATACCAGCTCGTACGACCAGATCCACATCTCGGCGGACACTTTGGGCGATTCGGTGAACTACCTCAAGGCCGAGATGACGATCCAGGTGGAGTTCTACGGAAGCGAGCCGGTCGGCATCGAGCTGCCGCAGACCGTCGATCTCAAAGTGCTCGATACCGTCCCCGGGATCAAAGGCGCGACGGCGAGCGCACAGGTGAAGCCGGCCACGCTCGAAACGGGACTGGTAGTGCAAGTGCCGCCATTTGTGAACACCGGCGACCTCATTCGCGTGAATACGGAAACCGGCGAGTATCTGTCGCGAGCGTAGCTGCCGTCCCCGGGTTGCGGAGTTCCTGTTCCTGTTCCGGTTCCTCAACGGCGGTGAGGCATGGATGTCATCAGACAACCGATCCAGGGATGGATTGAAGTCATCGTCGGCAGCATGTTCAGCGGCAAGAGCGAGGAGCTCATCCGCCGCCTGAGACGTGCGCAGATTGCCCGCCAGAAAGTCCAGATCTTCAAGCCGGCGATCGACACGCGCTATTCGGACGATCACATCGTCTCGCATGGCGAGATGCGGATCGCGTCGGCGTCGGTCGATGGATCGCGGCAGCTGCTCGACCGCGTGTCGCCCGATACCGAAGTCGTCGGCATCGATGAAGGACAGTTCTTCGACGCCAATCTCCCGGCCGCGTGCACCACGCTCGCGGATCGCGGCAAGCGCGTGATCGTCGCCGGGCTGGACCAGGATTACCTCGGCCGTCCCTTCGAGCCGATGCCGCAGCTGCTGGCGATCGCCGAGTACATCACGAAGACGCTGGCCATCTGCGTCGTGTGCGGCGATCCGGCGAACCACACGCAGCGCCTGGTCGCGAGCAAGGATCGCGTCCT
>DATFRP010000186.1:0-4733 GCA_035263125.1 Vicinamibacterales bacterium | reverse complement strand
GTCGGCCACATCATGACGATCGAGATCCACCACAACGGCCGCAGATCGTCGGCGGTACCGAACACGCCATCCGGACCGGGGTGCGGCCGCGCCCACCCCCAACCATAGACGAGCGATCCCTCCAGGGCTTTTGCCGCCACCATCGTCAGCGCAGTGATGACGACAGCGACGCCGGTCGCTGACGCGCGAAGCGCGGTGTGCTCACGTCCTCTGGTCAGACCGAACCAGGCAGGCCACAACACGAAGGCGACGCGCACGACACCGCTGAAGAACAAGCCGACCGGTCGGAAGTGTGCTTCCGGGTAGCCCATGATTCCCGTCGTCGTCGATGGCAGCGTGGCAGTGATGACGAACGCGCCGAAGAAGAATGCGACGATCCAGCACGCACGGCGCGCGATGCGTCCGAGCGCATAACCCGTCGTCCAGGACCATCCGACGAGCGCGAGAAAACTCCCGGCCGCTCCGACTGTCACCGCGATCACGTCGCGACGCCACCCGGGCACTGTGAAGTAGGCCCAGCTGCCGGTGCGCACGTACAGCCAAAAGTACGATGCGGCGTTGTCGGCAAACCCGCGCGACGCCACGCTCAACAGAAAGCCGAGTGGCACGGCGATCGTGACCAGCGCAAACCACGGTCGCCAGTCGAGCCACACTTCCGCCTGCCGTCTGACGACCAGACCGGCCACCTCCCTCAGCGCGCGAGCTGGCGATGTGTGCGATTCGATGAGATCGCCCCACACCGCCTCGCGCTCATCACGCTCGAGCAATCTCGAGAGCCGTTCAACGGCGCGCCACCTGATTCCCGCGTCCTGCGTCTTGCTTCCTGATTCCTGCCTGATTCCTGCTTCCTGCTTCCTAATTCCTGTTTTCATCGGGCCCACCCGACCCCTCGACTGACGCGCATTACCGCGTTGTAGAACGATGAAGCCGCGTGGCTCCCTTTCGCCGTCACACGGACCATGCGCTTCGGGCGCCCGCCGCGTTCTGGCGTTGGATCACCCATCCAGGTTTTGATGAGCCCTTTTTTCTCGAGCCGATCGAGCGTCGTGTAGAGCGCGCCGACGGAACAGGATTCGCCGGTGGCGTCTTCGATCTCCTGACGGATTGCTGCGCCGTACGCCTCGTCGCCCAGACGTGCGGCGGCGGTCAACATCAGGTACTCGAATTCACCCAGCATCATTACTACTACATAGTAGTCGTAATCGGCACAAAAGATCAAAGCGACGGTGTAGGGCGGGCCTGTTCTGCAGGCCCGCCGTCACCTGCTTCGATAAACGAAGTCGCCTTGTCCGCTACCGTGCGTACTGTTCCTGCGGTTGATTCTTGAGATACCGCTCCGGGTCGGCCTCGAACTTCTTCTTACACTCGGTCGAGCAGAAGTAGAACGTTTGACCCTTGTGGGCGCTCTTTGCCGGCGCATCGACCGGATCGACGCGCATGCCGCATACCACATCTGTTTGCATGACGCTCCTCCCCTTGTGGCGTCGTTGCAAACGTGCTGCCTTGCCTCTTGATCGCTCTGCACGCAGGGCCCGCGTGCACAGACCCGCGACAGACGCGAGCGAGAGGCGCGCTGTTCGACTACAGAACTGAGCGGGTACGCTCAACAACCGCGGCCGCGGGCACGTGCACGGTCTGCGGTTCCGCTCCAAGATGGAATGGCACGCTCGTGACGACGATGTTGCGCCTGAACAACAGCGCCCCCTTGATGAGAAGTGCGTGCTGGTTGTGCAAGAGGTGCTGCCAGAGACGATGCGGTACGAACTCGGGCAGGATGACAGTGACGTAGCCATCGGGATTCTGCCGTTGCACATGCTCGATGTACTCGAGCAGGGGTTCGATCAGCGAGCGAAATGGAGATTCGAGCACGACGAGGTCGACGTCCTGTCCCCACTCGGCCCATTGCGTCCGCACGGCGGTGGTCGCGCTGGAGTCGATTTCGATGTAAATCGCCCTCACATCGTCGCCCAGCGTTCTCGCGTAGCGAAGCGCCTTCACGACCGCGCGCTGAATGCCGCCGATCGGCACGATCACGACATGGCGCCCCTGAGGCTCGGGTGACCAGTCGCGCAGCGACAGTTCGGACGCGACCCGATCGTAGTGACGCCTGGTGATCTCAAAGATGGTCACGAGGATCGGGATCATCACGATGATGATCCATGCGCCTTCGGCGCCTTTCGTCGTCGCCACGATCAGCAGCACCACGCCAGTGACGACAGCGCCACACCCGTTGATTACCGCGCTCGTCCTCCAGCCGGACCCGCGGAGCGTGCGCCAATGGATGACCATCCCGGCCTGCGAGAGCGTGAAGGAGACGAACACGCCGATCATGTAGAGCGGGATCAAGGCGTGCGTGTCGCCGCCGAAGATCACGAGCAGCACCGACGCCAGCACGCTCAGGATCAGAATGCCATTCGAGAACGCGAGGCGATCGCCCTGGTTCATGAACTGCCGCGGCAGGAACCGGTCGCGAGCGAGGATCGACGATAGTCGCGGGAAGTCGGCGTACGCCGTGTTCGCCGCCAGCACGAGGATCGCCATCGTCGAGGCCTGCACCAGGTAGTACGGCCACCCTCGTCCACCGAACGTTGCCCGGGCGATTTGAGAGACAACCGTCTCCGAGTCGTTCGGGACGATGCCGTAGGCGTGAGCGAGGAGCGTGATCCCGATGAACATCGTGATCGACATCACCGCCATCGCGACCAGTGTCTGAGCGGCGTTCCGGCTTTCGGGCCGACGAAACGCCGGCACTCCGTTCGACACTGCCTCGACGCCGGTCAGCGCCGTGCAGCCGTTCGAGAAGGCGGTCAGCAGCACGAACAGCGGCAACATCGTCGTGCCGGGCGCCAGCCCGTGCTCACTCTGCGCGATCGGCTGTAGGGTGCCTGAGAAGTAGCGCCAGGTGCCCACCAAAACCATTGCGAGAATGCTGACAATGAAGATGTAGGTCGGTCCGGCAAACAGGCGTCCCGATTCGCGGATCCCCCGCAAGTTACCGAACATGATGATCGCGACAAACGCCAGACACAGCACGACCGGATTGATGTGCCATCGCGGCAGTGCAGACGTGATGGCAGCGACGCCTGCAGCGATGCTGACCGAGACGGTCAACACGTAGTCGATCAGCAGCGATGCAGCGGCGATGAGCGACGGCGTGCGCCCCAAATTCTCCTTCGAGACGATGTAAGCGCCGCCTCCACTCGGGTACGCATGGATCGTCTGACGATACGAGAAGACCACGATCGCCAGTGTCGCCGCGATGACTGCGCCGATCGGTGTGACCAGCCCGAGCGCGGCGACGCCGCCAATCGTCAGCACGCGCAGGATCTCCTCGGTCGCGTAGGCGACCGACGAGAGCGCGTCCGACGAGAGCACGGCAAGTCCGGTGACGCGTGAGAACCGCTCGTGATGTGCGAGCGACGAGGGAATGGGCGCGCCGACGATCAGGCGCTTGATTTGACCGAGGAACGACTCTTCAGCCACGGAGCACTCCAATTGCCGACGGGGTTAGCTGACGGGCTCGAGGTTGGAGTCCTCTACTGTTCGCTGACGATCGAGGTCGTGCGCGCGCCGGCGAACTGATTCGCCCCGGTGAGCGGCATGCTCACGTGGGTCCCCCGTATCGCGCATACACGCAGGGCCCGTCCTTTCGAACGGGCCCTGCGCGACGCGAACTTGGCGTCCCCGCATTATGTGGGTTGGAGCGCGCGCTGGAACGGCCGTGACCACAGTACTTACGAACTTTTTATGACTTTCTCATCGTCGAGCGGGCGTCCACTGCTGCCGCCAGCGCGTCGGTCGCGGCTCGGCAGGCATCAGATGGCAGAATTGAGAACAGGTTGACGATGGCACGCGGAGTCCCTTCGCGAGACGCGCTGGTGTTGGTCGCCAGCATCGTCGCGATTGTCGCAATCACGGCTCTTCTGCGAGCGGTTCCCGCCATCAGCGCCACGACCGCCGCGCTCGGCTTGCTGTTGGTAGTAGTGGGCGCCGCCACCGCCGCCCGTCTTCGCATCGCCATCATCGCGTCGGTCGTGGCGATGCTGACGCTGAACTTCTTCTTTCTGCCACCGGTCGGCACGTTCACGATTGCGGATCCACAGAACTGGGTGGCGCTCTTCGTGTTTCTCATCGTCGCCGTGATCGCCAGTAACCTCTCGGCCGCCGCGCAGGATCGGGCGTCCGAGGCGATCGCACGCCGCAACGAAGTGACACGCCTGTTCGACCTCACACGCGACGTGCTGTTGACGACGGAAACCACTGGAGCTATCGACGCGACGGCCCGCTATGTCGCACGGCGCTTCGATCTGGCCAAGGTCGCCATCTGCCTGCCCGTCGAGTACGGATGGCAGGTCCACCAGGGCGCCAGCGAAGACATCGACATCGACGACAACACCTTGAACACTGCACTGGCAAAGGCGCGTGGCACCGTGGAATACGATGCCCGGCAGCGCGCATACGGCGGCCACGTCCAGGTGGGCGCGCAGAACGAGATTTCCATCGTTCCGCTGCGTCACGGCACGAAGGCGGTCGGACTTCTCGCGGCGGTCTCACCGGATCTCGATATCGGCACGCTCGATGGGGTGGCAGGGGTGGTCGCGATTGCCATCGAGCGCGCCCAGTTCCTTGCCGAACGTGAGGCCGCCGAACTCGTCCAGCAGAAGGCGGATCTGGCGGCCACCCTCCTCGCCTCACTCAGTCACGATCTGCGTACGCCGCTCACCGCGATCAGG
>DATFRP010000185.1:0-17063 GCA_035263125.1 Vicinamibacterales bacterium | reverse complement strand
TGCTGCACGAGATGCTGACTGGTACGCGGGCATTCGAAGGGGATCACGCTGCCCGCGTGCGCGTCGCCATCCTCGAGGACGAGCCCCCGCGGGTATCGTCGCTTCAGCCGCTCGCGCCGGCGGCGCTCGATGACCTCGTGCATCGAGGTCTTGCGAAGAATCCCGACGAACGCTGGCAGAGCGCGTCGGAGATCTTACGCGAGCTGACACGTATCTCCGTTGCGCTTTCTCCGACACGCACGCACTCGTGGCCTGTGTTGCGATGGATTGCCTCGTTGCGCAACGGCGAAGGCCGTCGAGCGCGCGTGATCGTGAGTGCCATGGTCCTGAGCTCGCTGGTCGCGGCAGTCATGGTCTACCAGCTGCGCCCTCGCGATTCTGCGAACCCGTTGACGTCGGTGGCAGTGTTGCCGTCCGTCAACGCGAGTGGCAACTCACAACATTCGTCACGGGCACAACCGCGCGACACTGCGAATCCGCAAGCGTATCGGAGCTATCTGAACGGCCTCTTCCACCACGCAAAGGGGACGCCCGACAATGTCAGAGCGGCCATTGACGACTTCCAGCGCGCGCTTGCGTCCGACCCGGGCTTCGCTCTCGCGTGGACAGGGCTGTCAACGGGTGCCCTTACTCTCGCCGGTGACAGTATCGCTCACCCGGTCGAGCCGCTGGCGACGGCGCACGCCGCTGCCCTGAAAGCCGTGGAGCTCGATCCGACGCTCGCAGATGCCCACCTGTTACTGGGCGAAATCGCGTCAAGCGAATGGGACTGGGCCGGGGCCGAACGAGAGTATCAGCGGGCACTCGAGCTGAGCCCAGGTCTCGTGCGCGTGCATGCCGCGTACGCGGCTCATCTCGCCATGACCGGCCGGCCCAGACAAGCCCTGGATGTAGTGCCCCTCATTCGGCGGCTCGATCCGATGAACACACGGTTGACGGGTATAGAAGGTCACCTCTTGTATCTCGCGGGGCGCTTCGATGAATCGATAGAACTCCTGAGGCAGTCCGTCGATCTCGGGAACGCGAATTCGCTCTTCTTCCTCGCGGCCGCGTACGACGCAAAGCAGCAACATCATTTGGCGGTTGACCAGTACCTAGCGCTCATTCACCGGTTCGGTGACAACCCCAGTAACCTCGTGTTTCTGGGTTACGCGCTGGCGAGGGCGGGGCAGCGGGAGCAAGCAACGGCCATCCTGGAGCGGGTGAAGACCACCGCGGCGTATGTTTCGCCTGCGGAGCTCGCGGTGCTGTACGTGGGGCTCGGAGACCGGGAAGGCGCGTTTGCCGCGCTGGAAGACGCCTACGCGGCGCGCGACCTTCAGCTCAAATGGCTGAAGGTGGAACATCACTATGATGACCTGCGTGACGATCCCCGTTTCCGTGATCTCGAACGGAGAGTCGGGCTCTGATTTCTGCTTCCCAGGTTGAAGCTTCGGCCTCGCGTTCTCGCTTACCCCAGTGAAGGGTCATTGTGCCTTCCAGCTAGGGGGAACACCATGAAAGCGAGTCGTCTTATCGCCGCGCTGACAGCGGCATGCCTTCTCATGCCGCTGTCGGTCAGCACCGTCAGAACGCAGGACGCGAATCACGCAGGTCACAGCGATGCCAGCTCCGGCCCCGTGAATGGGCCTCTGCCTGAAGCCGTACGGCGCGCAACCGATCGCTTCCGGGACGTCAACGCCGCGATCGCGGCGGGCTATGTGCAGTTTCAGGGGTGTGTCAGCGGTCAGGACGAAGGAGCGATGGGCGTCCACTACTCGAACTTCGCGCTGTTCGACGCTCATCTCGATGTCGACAATCCTGAGGTTCTGGTGTACGAGCCGAGAAACGGGCGGCTCCATCTCGTGGCCACCGAGTACGTCACTCCCGCCGCGGCATGGGATCCGGCTCACGAGCCGTTCGACAAGCCGCAGCTGATGGGACATCTGTTCCATTTCGTGGCAGGTCCGAATCGATACGCTCCCGACGCGATCTACGAGCTGCACGTATGGGCGTGGAAGAACAATCCTCGAGGCGCGTTCGCGGATTGGAATCGTACCGTGTCGTGTGTCGAGTGGGAGAGCACCCCCTAGCATCAGGGAAACGATCACTGAAGATGAATCTCGACCGGTTCGACAGCGCCACGCGCGAAGTTCAGACCGGCGGTCGCCTCGCGCGCCGCGGTTTGAATCCTCCAAGAACCCGTCAACTGCCATCCGCCGACGCGCGCCCACGTTTCGGGCGCGCCACGGCGGGATTGACCGTCAACACCACTGATTGGTCGTAGAATCCCCGCATGGACGGGGGCCACTCCTACAACGTCCGCATCTGCCACTGGGTCAACCTCGTCGCATGTGCGTATCTGCTGTGGAGCGGCGTCCACATCTTTCTCGATTTCCCTGAGCTGTATTGGGGCCACACGGGCTATCGCGGTTATCCGGCGGCGTTCAGACTGGCGGACTGGGGTGTGTCGTGGGACGAGGCCGGTGCGCTTGGTGATCGGAGGTGGGGACGCAACTACCACTTCACCGTCGCCTGGGTGTTCCTCACTAATGGCCTCATTTACGTCGCCTGGAACCTCTACTCGAAGCACTTTCGCAACCGGATGCTGCCCGCTCGTGATGAGTGGACGGCTGCGCGCGTGAGCCGGGAGCTCCGCGACCATTTGCCCTGGAGATCGCGTGAGCACCAGACCGACGGCAGCTACGGCACGCTGCAGAAGACGTCCTATCTCATTCTGATCTTCGTGTTCGTGCCGCTCATGATTCTGACCGGTATTGCGCAATCACCCGGGTTTACTGCTGCGATGCCGTGGCTGTTGGATCTGTTCGGCGGCCGCCAATCTGCGCGTACGCTGCACAGCATCGGCACAGTGGTGCTGGTGCTGTTCGTCGTCGTCCATGTGTTCGAGGTTGCCGCCGCAGGCTTTTTCATCAAAGTCCGTTCGATGATCACCGGGAGCGTAGAGCGATGAGCAGACACTTCTCGCGGCGCGCGTTGCTGGCGGGCGTTCCTGCGCTCGGCGGATTGTTGTTGACCGGATGCTCGCGCGAAACATTCGTTCCGCCTCGCGTGCGCGGCGGATTGATCGGCGCCGCTGATGTCCTGACGATGAGCACGAATCGAATCCTGCTGTCGGGCCAGCAGCTGGCGCGCGAGTACAGCCGGAGCGACATCGCCGATCCTTTCCCTACTTGGAACCAGACCAACCCTCGAAACGCGGAATATCAACTTCATGCGTCGGAAGATTTCAAGGACTGGCGACTGCCAATCAGCGGCCTGGTGGCACGTCCGCGTCAACTGTCGCTCAAGGAGATCAGAAGCCTGCCCGCCCGAACACAGATCACTGCTCACGTGTGCGAACAAGGATGGTCAGCGATCGGCGAGTGGACCGGCGCCCCACTCCAGCGTGTCCTCGAAGAGGCCGGTGGCGTCACTCCCGCAGCACGCTACGTCGTCATCGACACGTTCGACGGGTGGTACGAGGGATACGATCTGTTCGAGGTCGCGCATGCACAGACGATCCTCGCCTATGGACTCAACGGTCGCGACCTTCCGAGAGGCAATGGCTGGCCGCTTCGTCTCCGTGTCGAGCGGCAGTGCGGATACAAGAACCTCAAGTTCCTGAAATCGATTCGCGTCGTCGACTCGATGGCTGGCATCGGGAGGGGCACTGGTGGCAGCAACTCGGACTTCGGGTTCCATTGGTATGCCGGGGTCTGACCGGGGATGCCATACGATTCGTATATGGACTCGAAGTTTCACCTCGCGATGGCGGCGATCAAAGCGGACGACCTCGAGCAGCTACGCAGCCTGGTCGCTGCAGACCGATCGCTCGCAACATCGCGATCGTCGACGAGTCATCCCACGCTGCTTCAGTGCCTGGTCCTCTCTGGTCAGCATGCAGCGCACAAACTGGACATGGCGAGACTGTTGATCGCCGCTGGCGCCGAGCTCAACGAGTCGCTCGTGGCGTGCGGCAGCTGCGACAACGTCGAGGTCGCCGAGCTGCTGCTCGATTCAGGAGCGGCGCTCAACGGCACGGGCGGCTGGTCGCCCCTCGAAGAAGCCCTGTACTGGAACAGTCGGCGAGTGGAAGACCTGCTTGTTCGGCGCGGCGCAACCGCACACAACCTGCGCATCGCGTCCGGACTCGGCCGACTGGATCTGATGGAGAGTTTCTTCAGCGCGGACGGCAGTTTGAAGCCGACCGCCGGGTCGATCAATTGGCCCTGGGGCGACCTTCAGGTGATCGAGCACTCGAACTTCGACGAAGCCGGAAGGCGGCAGCTCGCGATGCGGTTCAGCGCGTGGAAGAACGATCGGCAAAGCATCATCAACAACGCCTTCGTCTACGCGTGCATGCATGGGCACGTCGATGCTGCGGATCGCCTGCTCGCAAGGGGCGCCGAGATGGACGTCATTCCCGGCGGATTCGACTACGCCGGAACGGGCCTGCACTACGCCGCGCTCAATGGACATCGCCCCATGGTGGAATATCTGATTCGCCGCGGTGCCGATCGCACGGTTGTGGATGAAAAGGTCCGCGCCACGGCAGCGGGTTGGGCGGAGCATGGTGGTCATGTCGATCTTCGAGACTATCTGACTCCCTAGCTTCCTTATCTATTGCACCTGCGGTCCGAGGGGCGCGCGTTGCACGATCTCGACGCGCGCGCCCCAGGGATCGGTGATGTAGGTCACCGTGTTGCCCGCGGCACTCTTGCGAGGCGGCTCATCGAGCTTGATTCCTGCCGATTCGAGTCTCTTCACGAACGCAGCGTGGTCCCTCACGTCGAAGCCGATGTGATCGAGAATTCGTCCCCGCGTCGGCGCCTGCTTCGTGTCGGCCCTGGCGAATCGAAGCTGTACTCCGGGCAGGTCCACGACGGGCGCGTTGTTTCGTGAGCCCACTTTTCCGCCGAACGTCTTCGTGTACCACTCCACCGCCTTCGGGATGTCGGCTTCCGTGACAGAGAAATGGACGTGTTCACCCCGAATCGGCACTGCCTGCTTCTTGTCCTCGAGGATCTCCATGCGGACGCCGTCCGGCGTCACGACGAACGCCTGATCGAGGCGGTTGTTGAGGCCCGGTAGCACGTTGACACCCGCTGCTCTCCACTGGGCGACTCGTTTCTGAACGTCGTCGACGATGAAGCCGACGTGGTTGACGACCGAACCTTCGGTGCCGCCGTCGCCTTTCTCGGTCTGGAGGTTCAAATTGATGTAGAGACCCGGGAACATCACCAGTGGGTTTCCTCCGGGCATGAACAACTTTCCGCCCATGGCGAGGAAGATCCTCTTGTTCCACTCCACGTCCTTCGAGATGAGATGCCAGTGACCCATGGTCACGCCGATCTCGTTGAACGGAGCCGGTTGCGCGGCTGCCGTGGCTGCGATCAGCGTCGAGCCGAGGAAGAACGTGAGAAGGGTGCGTCTGGTCGAATCCATACTGGTCTCCTTGCAGAAGCACTGTGTGGCGCCGCTATGGTAGTCGTTTCCTCGACTGAATGGATCGGGGCGGAGCCGCCCCTCGGCGGCATCCTGTCACTTCACGACCACAGTGAAGCACTCGGTCCGCAACTCGTTCGTCGGATTGGTGAGATCGTCGACCAGCCGAAACATGACATCGAATGCCGTCTCATCGGCGATCGTCGGCGCACCAAAGTCGATATGGGTCGAGCCTGCTCCCTCTTCGGAGGTCTGTAGCACGACGAGTGGTCCGGCCGCCGGCATCGGGAAGGTCACGAAGTTTGGCGTCGGCGGTCCCCACGGAGCGTCACCGGCTGCCCGTTGGCAGATCCCGTCAGCGCCGTTTGACCGTCCGATCTCAGGAGCGCGCTGAACGTAGAAGGTGGTGCTCGGCCGCGCACCGTGAACGTTCACGTTGATCTGCGCGGAGAAGGAGCCGTCGACGGCAGCCGTCGGCGTGACATTGACGATCCCGGAACCGACGCCGCGCACTGCGGTCAGCTGTTGTGCATGTGTCGCCGACGCTGAACCGAAGGCACCTTGCGGAGACTGAATCGCAGGCGACGACGCCTGTGAGCTTGATGCACTTGGACTGAAGGGTTGATTGCCACACGCCACGAACGTGGTTGAAGCAGCGATGCATCCGAGCAGAGTGAAACGAATCATACGAACCTCCAAAGGACCCCTTCATCGAATCGATGAAGTCGCGTTCAAGATCCTCTCGAGTCGGGTACCCGAATGCCATCGAGACTGTCTGAAGAGTTCATGAAGTTCTTATGTGGGGACCGCTATGATCGCCACAGCGATGAGCGGCACGTTCCACTTTCGCCAGTTCGAGCTCGATCTCGCCGCCTACGCCCTGAGGGATCGTGGCAAATCGGTCAAGCTCGAAAAGATTCCAATGGACGTGCTGGTTCTGTTGGTGCAACGGGCAGGCACTCTGGTTCAGCGTTCGGAGATTCAGGCAGCGTTATGGGGCGCCGAGGTATTTGTCGAACACGATGCGGCCATCAACACGGCCATTCGCAAGATTCGCCAGGCGTTGGGTGACGATGCGGAGACGCCCCGGTTCATCCAGACGGTGGTTGGCAGGGGATACCGGTTCATTGCGCCGCTGGAGTCACCCTCGATCCACCGACGCTCGGAGTTTCCGCGCTATTCCCTCAAGATCGGCAAGGAGGAGTTCATCCTGCACTCCGGCGAGACTGTCCTCGGACGTGACCCGTCTGCCGACGTCTATGTGGATCACCCCTCGGTGTCGCGCACACACGCCCGAATTTCGATCGAGTCCGGTGGAGCTACCCTGCACGACCTCGGGAGCAGAAACGGTACGTTCCTGAACGGCCGACGAATCGGTGCGGCCGAGAAGATCGATGACAAATCAGTGATAGGTCTGGGGCCAGTCACTGTCGTGTTCTGCGTCTTGCGCAACCCGGTATCGACCCGGTCCATGAGTGCTGGAGAGTCTGCCGACTGACTTGTCCGCGAGTATCCCGTATGGCAAGCTCAGTTGCTGACATGCGGAACCGGCTCGATTCGTGAGTCGGCCGCGGCGGATGCGTCGATGACGCTCACTCCGGGAACGCGGCTCGGTCCATACGAGATTCTGTCGCCGCTCGGCGCTGGCGGAATGGGTGAAGTGTACCGCGCCAGCGACAGCCGGTTGGGGCGAGAGGTTGCGGTCAAGATCGTCTCAGAACACCTGACTGACGACTCTCGCGCGCTTGCCCGGTTCCAACGCGAAGCGCGCGTCGTCGCGTCTCTCTCTCACCCCAACATCGTCGCGCTGCATGACGTCGGTACCGAGCGTGGTGTGGCGTTCGCCGTCATGGAGCTGCTCGATGGCGAGGCTCTCGATCGGCGTATCGCCTCAGAGAATTTTTCATGGACCCAAGTGCTCGAGATTGCAGCATCGATCGCCGATGCGCTCGCGTTCGCGCACGATCGGGGTGTCGTGCACCGGGATCTCAAGCCGGCAAACATCTTCGTGACGCGCGACGGCGTGGTGAAGGTTCTGGACTTCGGCCTTGCCAGACACGATCCACTTGGCGTCGATGCCAAGACGACGGTGCCTGCAGTTCCCCGAGACACCGAACCGGGAACCATCCTCGGTTCCGTCGGCTACATGTCGCCCGAGCAAGTGAGGGGCGAGTCTGCGGATGCCCGTTGCGACATTTTCTCTCTGGGGTGCGTTCTCTACGAGATGTTGTCGGGGCGTCCGCCGTTTGGGGGCGGGACGCCGCCAGAAGTACTAGCAGCGATCCTCAGAGACTCGCCGCCATCGTTGGCAGACGTCAGCAGGCATGTCCCACCTGAGGTCAGCGCAGTGGTTCAGCGCTGCCTCGAAAAACGTCCTGAGCAGCGATTCCAATCGGCTCGCGACCTCGGGTTCGCGCTCCGTCAGTGTCGCAGAGCCTCCCAAACACGGGGTCTCGATCGTCGCACCTCTCGTCGAGTCTCACGACGAGTTTCGATCGCGCTCGTGGCCATTGGTCTCGCAATCCTCGCGATCGGTTTCTGGTTCAGTACCCACGGAA
Organism: Vicinamibacterales bacterium; assembly: GCA_035263125.1. Taxonomy (GTDB): domain Bacteria; phylum Acidobacteriota; class Vicinamibacteria; order Vicinamibacterales; family UBA2999; genus Gp6-AA40. The sequence continues at coordinate 9,078 of DATFRP010000185.1, read as the reverse complement.
GGCCGGCGGCCGCTGGCCGCATCCAGTCGCTGGCTGTGCTCCCGCTGTTGGACTTATCGCCCGATCGAGGCCAGGAGTACTTTGCCGACGCGATGACGGAGGAGCTGACCACGCGTCTGGCGAAGATGGGCAACTGGCGGATCACATCGCGAACGTCTGTGATGGGATATCGCCGCACGGTCAAGAAAATCCCGGACATCGCGCGGGAACTCGGGGTCGACGCGGTGATCGAAGGCTCGGTGCTACGCGAAGGCGCACGGCTGAAAATCTCCGCGCAGCTGGTCGACGCAAGGACCGGTTCAGACGTGTGGGCGGAATCCTACGAACGCGAGGAGCAGGGTGTACTGGCGCTGCAGGATGACATTGCCCGCGCAATTGCGCGTCAAGTCGGCCTCGCCTTGACGCCGGAGGCGAACAAGACGCTGACGGCGGGGTCGCGCCCGGTTCTGCCGGCGGCATTTGAGGCGTACGTCCGTGGCCGACACGCCTGGGATAAACGCAGCGAAGCCGACCTGCGAGAGGCGATTCGCGACTTCCAAGCGTCAATCGATGCCGATCCCACGTACGCACCCGCCTACGCCGGATTGGCTGATTCGTACGGCCAACTCGGTTACGGGTCGTACGTGCGACCGGACGAGTCCTTTCCACAGGCGCGCGAGGCCGCGAGGCGCGCCATCGAGCTCGACCCGACACTCGCCGAGGCGCATGCGTCCCTCGGCTATGCGTTGATGTATTACGACTGGAAGTTCTCGAACTCTGAAGCCGAGTTCCGACGTGCGATCGACCTGAACCCGAACTACGCGATCGCGCATCAATGGTACGCCTACCTTCTCACCGCTCAGGAACGACCGGCCGCAGAACCAGAACGAGAGATCGCAAAAGCCCGGGAACTCGATCCGCTCTCCGTACCGATCTACACCGATCAGGCGTACATCCTTCATTACTACCGGCGGAACGAGGATGCCGTGCACGCAGCGAAGCTGGCGCTCCAGATGAATCCCAAGTATCCGCCTGGCTGGTTCTGGCTCGGCCGCATTTACACGGCGCAAGGCCGCTACGAAGAAGCCGCCTCCGCCCTCCAGAACATCGGAGCGTTGCGAACATGGACGCCGGCGATGGCTGCCCTTGGCTACCTCTATGGCAAGCGCGGTCAGACCAAAGAAGCCGCAAACGTCCTCGGCGAGTTCGATGCGCTCGCACGTGCCGGACGCTATCCGTCCAGTTACGCGATCGGGGCGATCTACGCTGGCCTTGGCGATCGTGAACGCGCGCTCTCCGCGTTGGAGGCGGCATATGGCGAGCGATCGCATTGGCTGGTCTGGTTGAAACGCGATCCGCGGTGGGACCAGATTCGCGACGACCCTCGCTTTCAGGCGCTCGTTCGCCGCGTCGGTTTACCGTACTAGGGCCGCGAACCAGCGAATCGGTCTCCGTAGCGCAGCGGCGCACCCTCCCGCCAGGGGTGATAGTTGTTGCTGAACTCGATCCGTTCGCCGAGCGGAGGATGACTGGCGCGCCACAGCTTGAACAGGAGTCCCGGCCAGGGATTGGCGAGCGCGTCCTCCTGCAACGTCACGAACGCGGTTCCCGCGCTGTGGTTCGTCTGTGTGATCTCGAGCCCGAATCGATCCGCTTCGTGCTCGATGTGACGGCTGAATGCGAGTTGTGCTGGGGCGATCGCGAGCGAGAACACGCTGGTGACGAGCAGCAGCAACGGCAACGACGCCACGTCGGCGAGGTCGGAGAAGCCGAACCGGTGCGACCAGCGGGCGACGATCGCGCCCATCGTCTTGTAGGCGGCGTAGAGCAGGACCAGGATCAGCAGGGACGTAAACGCCACCAGCTGCCAGACGTGCCCGAGGACGTAGTGCCCCATCTCGTGGCCCATCACGAAGAGCAGCTCGCGATCGTTCATGCGCGCGATGATCGTGTCCCACAGGACGATTCGCTTGGTCTGCCACAGGCCTGCGACGTACGCATTCAGTGTCTTCGTGTCGACGCTCTTGTTGACCTCGAACACCCGGCTGCCTTCGATGCCCGCGCGATCCGCCAGCGCGAGGATCTTCGCCTCCAGTGCCTTGTCGCGCATCGGCTCGAATCTGTTGAAGAGCGGTGCGATCCAGATCGGCGCGACGAGATTAGCGACGACGATGAAAGGGATGGCGGCTGCGGCCGTGTAGAGCCACCATCGCCGCGGGCTCTTGCGCAACAGCAGATACGGCACCCACAGGAACAGCCCGCCAGCGATGCACGTCACCGCCAGCGTCGTCAGCGTGTCGGTCCACCATTTCTGCAGCGTCTGGTTCGACAGGCCGAAGGCATGCTGTCGAACGAACTCTTCGTAATAGGTGAGCGGCAGGGTGACGACCGACGTGACGATCGTGAACAGCGCAAAGTACACAACGATCGTGAAGAACCAGTTGCGTCCGATCCTGCGTGCCCACGTGCGTAGCGTCGCGGAGAAGCCGGTGAACAGGATGACCGCGAGCAGCGCAATCGACACGACCTGGTCGAGCACCCACAATCGATTGCCGCTCGTGTAGTAACGAAGTGCCGTCGGCGTCGCAGGCGGGACAGCCACCGGAGCTGTTTCGTCGACCGCCGCTGGTGTGGGTCTCGACCGGGGCGTGTCAGCAGGCTGCAGGACGTTGAGCGCAATCGCCAGCGCGAAAGCCGGAAGCATGCGATCAGAGTTCCGATAACTCTGTGAACTGCCCTGTACTATCGCCGAGTGTCTCGACGGGCACACCGAGCCGGTTGAGGAGTGTCAGTTGCAGGTTGGTCAGCGGCGTGTCCTGCGGATACACGAGATGACGGCCGCCCGCGAGCGCGCCCGCGCCCCCGCCTGCGAGCAGCGTGGGCAGCGGGCCGTGCGTGTGCCGATCGCTGTTGCTGATGCCGCCGCCATACAGCAGCATCACGTGATCGAGCAGTGACCCATCGCCGTCGGGCGTCTTACGAAGCTTCTCCAGATACGACGCGAACAGCGAGACATGATAGAGCTGAATCTTGCTGCACTTCTCCATCTTCGCCGGGTCGTTCTGATGGTGCGTCAGCGGATGATGCGGCTCGGGAATCCCGATCTGTGGATAAGGCCGGCCGGTCTGTTCGCGCCCGTACATGAACGTGATCACGCGTGTCAGGTCGGACTGATATGCGAGCAATTGGAGGTCGTAGAGCAACTGCACGTGCGGCTCGAAACCATCGGGGATTCCCGACGGTTGTTGCACCTCGGGCCCCTGTTTCGTCTGCTGTTCCTCCGCCTTCTGAATCCGGCGTTCAGTGTCCCGGAGCGACTCGAGGTAGTCGCTCAATTTCGTGTTGTCCGATGGACCGAGCGTCTGCTGCAGCTGCTTCACGCGCGCGGTGACCGAGTCGAGAATGCTGCGATCCTGGCGCCGGCGCAGCTCGCGCACTCGAGCATCCGTGCTGTCGCTCGAGCCGAACAGCCGCTCGAAGACAACGCGCGGGTTGTTCTCCGCCATCAAGGGCAAGGTCGGCGTGCGCCACGACAGCGTGCTGCTGTACGCGCAGCTGTAGCCGACATCGCACGCGCCAACCAGGCTGTTATCGTCCGCCGTGAGCTGCAGTGACGAGAGCTGTGTGTCCTTCTCAAACGCCTTCGCTGCGATCTGGTCCATCGAGATGCCGTTCTCGACGATGCTGTCCGACTTCCTGACGTGGACGCCGGTCAGATACGAACCGGACGCGCGCGAGTGGTCGCCCCCGCCATCGCCGAGCGCTTCCGCCTGATGGCTCGAGAGATTCGTGATCACGATCAGCTGATCTCGGAAGGGCTCGAGCGGCGCCAGCGTGCGCGAGAGCATGAAGTCGCGCCCCACACCCTTCGGCAGCCAGTTGTCGTAGATGACGCCGTTGGGATGGTAGACGACGCCAAGGCGGCGGATGGCTTTCGCGGGCGTCTTCACCTGCGCGGTGAGCGCAGGCACCATCGCATCGAGCAGCGGCAGCGCCAGGGCCGTCCCCATCCCGCGCAGCACGGTGCGCCGCGCGATCGCTTTCTTCGTGACGATCATGGCCGCGACCTCCTCATCTGGAACGGCGGGCTCTCGACGATCGCGAGGATCGTCGACGACCAGCGGTAGTCATCGGCTGCTGCGGCGCGCACGATCGCGCGGATAGCGGGCGCATCGGCGTACTCCATCTCACGGCCGATTGCGTACGTGAGCAGCTTGCCGGTGACCGTCCTCACGAACTGCTCCTTCCGTGCCACCAGCGCGCGCCGGAGCGCGGCCGGACCATCGACCTTCGTGCCATCGAGCAGCACGCCGGTCGCGTTGATCGCCGCGTCGCCGTCCCTCGTTCGCCATTGACCGATGGCATCGAAATTCTCGAGGCTGAAACCGAGCGGATCCATGCGCGCGTGGCACGAGGCGCAGACCGGATTGGCGCGATGCTGCTCCAGCATCTCCCGGACGGTGGTCGTCTTTCCGAGCTTGCTCTCGTCCAGGTTGGTGTTCGCGTTCGGTGGAGGCGGCGGCACCGGCGCGGCGAGAATGTTCTCGAGCAGCCACTTACCGCGAATCGTCGGCGACGTCCGGGTCGGATACGACGTGACAGCGAGGACGCTCGCTTTGCCAAGCAGTCCCCAGCGGTTCTCGTCGGTCAGGGTCACGCGTCGGAAGTGGCTTCCGTACACACCCGATATGCCGTAGTGCCGTGCCAGTTGCTCGTTGAGGAACGTCGAGTCCGCCGTCAGCAGTTCCGCGATGCCCCGATCGGATTTCAACTGATCGTCGAGGAACAACTCGGTCTCGCGCACCATGGCCGAGCGGAGGTTGTCGTCGAACCACGGGAACTTCGTGTTCGCATCGGGTGTCAGCAGCCAGACGTTGCGCGTCTGCAGCCACTGACCAAAGAAATTGTCCACCAGCGCGCCGCGCGCGCGCGGCTCGGCGAGCATGCGTCGCACCTGTCGATCCAGCACGCCGGGTTCGCGCAGCCGGCCGCGAATTGCGAGATCGAGCAGCTCTTCGTCCGGAATGCTGCTCCAGAGAAAGAACGAGAGTCGCGACGCGAGGTCGACGTCGGAGAGACGATAGGCTGTTCCTGGAGGCAGCTTGGGATCGGCTTCGATGCGGAATAGAAAATCTGGACTGGTGAGCAGCCGTTCGAGCGCCGCGCGGATGCCGTTGTCGAAATCGTGCTCCGCACGCGCGCGCTGATAAAACCCCATCAGCGTCTGCACGTCTTCGGTCGTCACCTGCCTGCGATAGGCGCGACGCGCCAGAGCCGAGAGAATCTTCGTTGCGCATTCGCTGTCTTCGTTCGCATTGGCTGGATGACAGACGAAGATGCGCTGCCGGCTTGGCGAGTCCTTGGGCACGCGCCCGTCGTAAGGTCCGCCGATCAGCAGCGACGAGATCGCGAGCTCGGCGCTCAACACATCACCTTCGCGGTTCCAGATCGGAATCCGCGCCGGTCCAAGCCCCTCGGCCTTGATGCCTTCTGTCTTGACGATGGTGGCGACAACCTGATGGAGGCCGGCGGACAGTGTCGCACGAACCTGCAGCATGTCGTCGGCGTCTTCTCGCTGCTCGACAGTGCCTCCCCCGATCGTGAACTGTCCGACGCGCGCACCATCGACGCGCAGGTCGATAGTGGTCGGCACGTGCAGCCCTCGAATCCCGCCACCGTACGTCCTCAACAGCCGTACTTTGAGGATGTACGCGCCATCAACCGGAAAGTAGTGACGGGCGGCGATGCCGCCGCGCGACCCCAACGAGAACGATTCACCGAGACGATCGGTCTGCCACAGCCAGGTCTGTTCGTTGGTGTTGCCCTTCAGCGCGGTGTAGCGCTCGAACGCCGGGCGGATCGTCGGATCGCCGACGGCTACACGCGCGATCTTGGCGGCGGCTGTCAGGTAGCGATCGAGCAGCGCGGGCTCGACGCTGAGCGCGTCGGCGTTGGTGTCGAAGCCGTAGGCCTGCGCATCGGGCGGGAGCATCGACGTGGAGTCGATCTCGACGCCGAGCAGATCGCGCACGGCGTTGGCGTATTCGGTGCGGTTGAGGCGATGGAGAGAAGCGGGCCGACCTGGATTCACACGCGCGGCTGCGGCGCGATCCAGCTCGGTCTCCAACCAGGTGGCGACCGTGTCATACGTCGCATTGTCGGGGCGCGGCATGTTCGCCGGCGGCATCGATCGGCCGCGCAGCTGCACGACGACCCGTTCCCACGTGTCCGACGAGATCGCGACCCGGTCAGCGTCCGCTTTGTCGAGCAGCAGGTTCGCCGTCTTCAATCGCTCGTTGTGACAGGTCACGCAGTACTTCGTGACCAGCGCCCGCGCCGGGCTCTCGCGCGCGCTATCCGTCGTGGGGACCGCCTTGAGGCGGCCCCGTTCTTGCGGCGCCGCCTCGATGCACACCGCTCCCATCCACGCGAGACATGCGCACATGGTCAGCGTTCTTCGCACGCGCGTTCGCGATCGCATCACCGGCACTTCACCTGCGCCTGGCACGGCTTTCCGAGCTTCGGATCGGCGCCGTGTCGCAACAGAATGTCCGCACCCTCTTTGTTGTAGAGCACGCCGCCAAGACGATCACCGTACCCCGAGGCGGCCAGCCACGGTGTGATGCTCGCTTTGCTCATGGCGTTGACGTCCGCGCCTTTGTCGATGAGCAGCTCCAGCAGCCTGTTCCACCCGCGATAGGCGGCGCCGAACAGCGCGTTCTCGCCGTAGGTCGTCGCCCCTCTCGCATCTGCACCGAGATCGAAGAGGAACCTCACCGCCTCGAGCGCCTGCGCTTCGGTAATCGGGCTCTCCCCGATTCCGCGATTGAGACCCGAGGCCGCCATCACCGCCGTCGCTTTCGAGTCGGTGATCAACTTGGGATCGGCGCCTCCGGCCAGGAGGAGCTTCATCATCTCGAGATCGTCGGCGGCGCTGGCGAGTAGAAATGGTGTCGCACCGGGCGCGTCCTCGTATCCGCCGCCCAGCCCTGAGAACCCCGGCGGCCGGCGCGTCATCCGCGCGTTGGGATTCGCGCCGTGTGCGAGCAGCGACTTCACGAGCGCGATCTTCTGCTGACGGTTCGGGATGCCGCTCATCGGTTCGGCGAACCCGTACACCTGATTCGAGATGCCGCCTTCCCAGGTGCCTGACGCCCAATGCAACGGAGTAAAGCCCGCATCGAGCACGTTGGGATCGGCACCTTGCTCGAGCAGGAAGAGTGCGAGCGGCACATGTCCTCTCACGGTCGCGACGAGCAGTGGCGTGCTTCCTTCCGAGATGGTGGCCTGGTATCCCGGACCGCGCGGAGCGGCGGCGACTGCGGCGGTGCCCGAAGCGCTGCGTCCTCCGCTTGCACTTGCGGTCGTCTCCTGCCTGGTCTCCGCCTTGTCGGGCAGCGATCGGACGTTGACGTTCATGCCCGACGCCAGCAGCTGCCGCACGCTGTCGATGTCGCCTTCACGCGCGGCAAAGTGGAGCGCCGTGAATCCGTTCTTCGTGTGCGCCTGAGGATTGGCGCCCGCCTCGACAAGCAGGCGCACCACATCCGGATGCCGCTCCGAGGCGGCCCACATCAACGCATCCTGATTCTGCGACGGTTCCCTCGCGCTGACGTCGGCACCGTGTGCGATCAACGAGCGCACCGCGTCGGCGTTGCCCGTGCTCGCGCACGTCATGATCGGCGGCTCGCCGGTCGCGATGGGTGTGTTCGGCTTGGCGCCGGCGTCGAGCAGGAGCTCGACGAGCGCGGCGCTGCCGTTGGTGCAGGCGCGCGACAACGGCGTCATGCCGAATTCGTTGGCGAGGTTGGCGTCGGCGTGGGCGCGGATCAGCAGATCAGCCGTGGTGATGTCGTTCCAGTGCGCGGCCCACAAGAGCGCCGTGGATCCGTCCTCCGATCGGACGTTCACGTCGGCCCTGCGAGAAAGCAGATCGCGAACTCGCGTCTGGTCCTGGTTTCTCGCCGCCTCGACGAGATCATCGGTCGCGGCCGTGGCTCCAGCCACGGCCAGCAGCGTCATCAGGCACGCCGCGGCGACGACACCCCGTTGCTTCTTGACGCGCATGCTCTCGCTTTTTATCGCCCGACTATGGTACGTCCGCATTCCTCCGGCCTGCACATGTGTTCAACGGGGCGGCCGCGCCGAGTAGGTCGTCGGCATCTGGCGCGTCGCCGACGGCTCGATCCGGAGAACACCTCCGTTCTGGTCGTGATCGACGATGACGTACAACAGCTCATCGGGCCCCTGACGAACATCGCGGACGCGCATCCGTAGCGGCACGAGGAGCGACTCGCGACGGAGTTCCTCGAGCTTCTCGTTGACGAGAACCCGTTCCAGATGGCCCGTTCCAGGGATCTCGCCCGTGCGCTGGCCGCCGACGAAGATATCGCCCTTCCACTTCGCCAGCTTGCTGCCGGTGTAGATCGTCATGCCCGACAACGAGATCGACGGCATCCAGTACACGACCGGCCGTTCGAAAGCTTCCTTCGAGAACGTCGGCGATTGCCAGGGCCCCGGGTAGCTGCGGCCGAGACTGACGATCGGCCATCCGTAATTGGCGCCGGGCTTCAGGATGTTGATCTTGTCGCCGCCGTTCGGTCCCATCTCGCTCTGCCACATCTCCCCTGTCGCCGGATGCACGGCAAGTCCCAGAGAGTTCCGGTGACCGAGCGTGAAGATCTCCGGCTTGTGCCCGGCGCGTCCAGTGAACGGATTGTCCGCAGGCACCGTCCCGTCGTCATTGAGGCGAAGCACTTTGCCGGCATAGCTGTTCGGATCCTGCGAGCTGCTCCCGTTGCCGCTGCTCGGCGTCGTCATATAGAGCTTGCCGTCGCGACCCCACGCGAGCCGCGAGGGGCCACTGACGCCAGGCCCGCAACTGAAGATGTCTTTGAGCTCGGAGATCGCTGATCCATCGAACCGCCCGCGCGCGAGCGTCAACGCGGTCTGTTTCTCGTCGACGGGTTTGATGTACGTGAAGTAGATGAATCGATTGGTCGCGAACTGCGGATGCAGCACGACCTCCATCAGCCCGGACCGCCCTTGAACGCGCACCGTCGGCGCGCCAGGAACGGGCTTCGGATCGAGCACGCCATT
>DATFRP010000184.1:0-48622 GCA_035263125.1 Vicinamibacterales bacterium | reverse complement strand
CTTTTATCGCCTGCTCCGCATTACTCGCGGCAGATGCGAATCACCCGACCGGCACGAAAGGCCTGCTCCTCATCGACAAGCTGGGCGGCACGATTCGCTTCTTCGATCCGACGACGTTCAAGGAGCGATCGAGCGTCAAGGTGGCGACCAACCCGCACGACTTCGCGCTCACTGCGGATCGCAAGACGGCGTACGTGCCGCTCTACGGCGACGGCGTCTACGGACGCAACCCGAACCCGGGCCACGAGGTGCTGATCGTCGACATGGACGCACAGAAGGTCGTCGGCTCGGTCGACGTCTCTCCCTATCGCGCACCGCACGGCATTCAGATCGACAACCAGGGCACGGTCTACGTCACGAGCGATCTCGATCGTAAGTTAATCGTCATCGATCCAAAGACCAGGAAGATGACGAAGGCGATCGACACCGAGGGCACCACGCACTGGATCGGCATCCTGCCGAACGGCAGCAAGATCTACGCGACGAACAAGAACGACGGCCCCTTCATCAGCGTCATCGACGTCAAGGCCGGCAAACTGGTCTCGAAGATCGATGTCCCAGGTGGCACGCAAGGGATCGCCGTGTCACCGGACGGCAAGCAGGTGATCGTCATGGCGTCGGCCAACTCGACGGCGCTCGTCATCGACCCGGCGACGGACATGATCATCGATCGCATCACGCTGAAGGATCAGAAGGGCGGAGCCTACAAGGTCTACTACAGTCCCGACGGCAAGTACCTCCTGACGATGAACCTCGGCTCGACGTTCATCAACATCTTCGACGCCAAGGATCTCCATGCCCCGCAGCGGACGGCGACCGTCGGCAAGGACCCGATGGGCATGGCGTTCTCGGCCGATGGCAAAACGCTGCTGGTCGCCAATCACGGCGATGGCAGTGTCTCGGTCATCGATCTCGTGAAGATCGAAGCCGTCAGCAAGTTCCAGGCGGGGACGGGTATCGAGACCCTGACGTACTACTAGAACCAGAGTCTCCTATCACCAACGATCACCAATCCAAGATCGTCACATTACCATTGCTCTCGCCGCCCGGCCGGTCGGTCGGTAAACCGATTGACTTCCCGTCGGACGAAGCGTAGATTCCACGCCACTGATCTATCAGTGATCCGGTCTGCGCGAGGCCGAATCACTCGTACCCCAACCGGTCACCCCATGGTCGGGCGTCTGCCGTGCCGCAGCGCCCAGGAGGCGAGAACACATGCGTTCCGCGTTCAGGTGTGCCGTCGCGTTGGTGTGGACGGTCCTCCTCCCCGCAGCTGCGTTTGCCCAGGCGTCGATTGCAGGCACCGTCAAAGACACGTCCGGTGCGGTCCTGCCCGGGGTCACCGTCGAAGCGGCAAGCCCGGTACTGATTGAAAAGGTCCGCACTGTCGTCACCGACAGCAACGGTCGGTTCCAGATTGTCGACTTGCGCCCGGGCGCGTACACGGTCACCTTCACGCTCGCCGGGTTCAACACGTTCAAACGGGACGGCGTGACTCTCAGCGGCGCCGCGGCGTCGACCGTCGATGCGGAACTTCGCGTCGGGTCTCTTGAAGAAACGATTACGGTGACGGGTGAATCGCCGATCATCGACACTCACACCCTCACCAAACAGCAGGTGTTGAGCGCGGACGTCGTCGACGCTCTGCCGAGCGCCCGCAACTACGTCACGCTGGGACGGATGGTGTCGGGCACCAACGCGACCGGCAACGGCTCCAACGACGTCGGCGGATCGCTGATTCAGGATGTCGGCGGCAGTCTCACGGTTCACGGCAGTCGCGCCACCGATCAGCGCGTGACCGCAAACGGCATCAACACGATGACACTGCAGGCGGGCGGCAACATCGGCGGCCAGACACCCGATGTCGGCTCGGCGGCGGAAGTGACCATCGATACGACGTCCCTCTCGGCGGATCTTCCAACCGGGGGTGTCCGCATCAACTTCATCCCACGCGACGGCGGCAACCGGTTCGCCAACTCCACCTTCTTCAACTTCACGAATCAGGGTCTGCAGGGCGATAACTTCTCCGACGAGCTGAAGGCCGCGGGCCTCGCCACGCCGACCAAGATCGACCACACGATCGATCTCAACGAATCCTTCGGTGGTCCGATCAGCCACGACAAGGTGTGGTTCTGGTTTTCGACACGTATCAACCAGGTCGAGGGCGAAGCGGGCATCTTCACCAACGCCAACGCGTTCAAGCCCGACCAGTGGCTGTACTCGCCGACGACGACGCCGGCGACGAACAAGGGACAGCAGTTCAACAACAGCCTCCGCATTACGTATCAGGTCACGCCGAAGCTGAAGGTGGCGGGCACCTACAAGGCCGACAAGTGGTGCAACTGTCCGAACCAGATCAGCGCGACCCGGGCACCCGAAGCCGCGCGCGACCGCCGATTCCCGCGTTTGCGCCAGGAGCATGCAGAAGTCACATCGCCGGTGACCAACAAGCTGCTGTTCGAGGCGGTCGGCATGCACCTGTTCGAGCGCTGGGGCGACATGCACCTGCGCGCCAACGGGGGCTCGCTCGAGGATCCTGCGCTCGAAGCGCTCCTGCCGCAGCTGATTTCCGTGACCGAGCAGAGCAACAACCTCATTTACCGCGGCCGCGAGATCAACAACAACACGCTGGTGCCGAACTGGGCGTATCGCGCTGCGGTCTCGTATGTGACCGGCACGCACGCGATCAAGACCGGTTTCAATCGCACGACCGGATTCCTGAACGAGTATCAGTACGCGATGAACCCGGTGAGCTACCGGTTCAACGGCGGCGTCCCGAATCAGATCACGATGATGAACCGGCCGTACACCGCGATTTCGAACATGGACAACGATCTCGGCATCTTCGCGCAGGATCGCTGGACCATGAGCAAGCTCACGCTGAACCTCGCGCTGCGCTTCGATGTGTTCCAGACCAGCTTCCCCGAGCAGACGGTCGGTCCGGCACCGCTGACGCCGTCGCGGAACATCACGTTCCCCGAAACCGACAATCTGAACTGGAAGGACGTCAGCTATCGCACCGGCTTCGTCTACGACCTGTTCGGCGACGGCAAGACGGCCATCAAGGTCGCGGCCAACAAGTATCTACTCGGTCAGACCCTGAATGGCATCGGCCGCAACCCGAACCCCGTCCTCGCGATGACGCAGTCGGTCAATCGGTCCTGGACCGACGGGAATCGCGACTACATCCCGCAGTGCGACCTGCTGAATCCGCTTGCCAATGGGTTCGGACAGGACACGTGCGGGCAGATCTCCGATCTCGCGTTCGGCACCGTCAAGCCGGTCGATTTGTATGACAAGGATCTGACCACCGGCTGGGGCCATCGTCCGCAGAACTGGGAATTCTCCACCGGCGTGCAGCACGAGCTGGTGCGCGGCCTCGCGCTCGACATCGGCTACTTCCGTCGTGTCTGGAAGAACTTCGAGGTCGTCGACAACCTGCTGACCGCGCCCGAGGATTTCACGCAGTTCAGCCTGACGGTCCCCACCGATCCGAACCTCTCGACCAGTGGTCGGACGCTCACGGGCCTCTACAACGTGATCCCGACGAAGTTCGGGCAGGTCCAGAACCTGCACGCGCTCTCGGACAAGTACGGCAAGCAGATCGATCACTGGAACGGCCTCGACGTCAGCCTCACCGCCCGCATGCAGAACGGACTCGTGCTTTCGGGTGGTATCAGCAGCGGCAAGCAGGTTGAAGACAACTGCGAGATCGTCGCGAAGCTGCCCGAGATGCTGAACCTCAGCGCGGCCGACGCCGTCGCCGCCAGCACCGCCGGTGCACCGGCGCAGTGGCGCCCGGCCGACTTCTGCCACCGCGAGCAGCCGATGCTGACCGGCGTGAAGGCGCTCGCGATGTACGTCATCCCGAAATTCGACGTCCAGGTCTCGGGCTCGTTCCGCAGCACGCCGGGAACGACGCTCTCCGTCGGTTACACGGCGACGAATGCGATCCTCGCGTCGAGCTCGACGCTCGGCCGCACGCTGTCAGGCAACGCGCAGAACATGGTGATCGGCTTCGAACAGCCGAACGCCCGGTTCACCGATCGCCGTAACGAGCTCGATTTGCGGATCGGCAAGGTGTTGAGGTACCAGCGAACGCGAAGCGTGATCAGCCTCGACATCTACAACGCGCTCAACTCCGACGCGATGATCGTGCAGAACCAGGCCTACGCGTCGTACCTGCGGCCCGTGGAGATCCTCAACGCCCGGTTGTTCAAAGTGAGCTGGAACTTCGACTTCTAGAAGGAACGGAGGTCGTCGGAGGAAGCGGATTAACAGGAGGAACGGAGGAACGGAGAACGAACGGAAAAGCCGTTTGATCTCCGTTCCTCCGTTTTTCCTGTTAATCCGTTTTCTCCGTACCCTCCGTTACCTCGAGACCATCAGTCGCGCGGGCCGGTGTATTGCTCGATTGGCGGCGTTCCGTGCGTATGGAAGCTGTCGATCGTCTTGAGCCCCCACGCCTGCCCTTTTTTCCGCTCGGCTTCGGTCCACACGATCGGCTTCCAGTCAGGGGCGAGCATGAGTCGAGCCCCCGCGCTGTCGAACTCGATGCGGTTGCCGCCGGGTTCGTAGACATAGAGGAAGAACGTCTGCTGCACGGCATGCTTGTGCGGCCCGGTCTCGATGTACACGCCGTTCTCGAGACAGATGTCGGCGGCGCGCAGCACCTCGTCCTTCGAGTCGACCGCCCAGGTCGCGTGGTGGAACCGCCCGTGCGCGCCGTAGTGATCGTGTGTGAAGGCGACGTCGTAGGTCTTGTTGTTGCAGGTCACCCAGCAGCCGGCGACCTCGCCGCTGTCGAGCACGATCATCTCGGTCGTGCGCATGCCGAGGATGTCTTCCATGAACCGTTGAAGGACGACCACGTCGGACGTGAGCAGGTTCAGGTGATCGAGGCGTCTCACATTCGCGCCGCGCGCGGGAAACCGCATCGCCTGGTTCTTGAGCGACGGCTTGAGCTCGGGCGGCGCTTTGTACCACTCGGTCTCCCAGTACAGCTCCATGTTGTGGCCGTCGGGTGTCGTGAACGCGTACGCAGGTCCGTGGCCGAGATCGCCCCTGGTCCATCCCTTTCCGAGGCCCGTACGTTCGATGATGCCGACGCGGCGCTGCAGCGCTTCGGGGCTGCTCGCGCGGAATGCGAAGTGCCCCATGCCGGCGACGTTCGCCGCGGTCAGCTTGAGCGTGTGGTGCTCGTAGTCGTCCCAGCCGCGCAGGTAGACCGAATCGCCCTTGCGGGTCGTTTCGGTCATCCCCATGACGTTGACGAAAAAGTTGAGACTCTCCTCGGGTTTCGGCGTCAGCAGTTCGAGGTGCGCGAGATGGGCAAGGTCGAACGCTCGTAATGTCGAAGTATTCATCTACTCTGCAGAGCTCCTGGTCCCATTCTCACGAAGCGCCTTGAGCGCCAGCCGTTCGTCGTGTCCGGGATCGTTGACCAGCCGCGCTTCCGTACCGGCTCCAAAGACCATCGTCGGACGTTCGTCGGCGTTGAACGGCTTCCACTGTGGGATGCCTTTGTGGTTCGGATTGCCGGTGCGTGCGAACGCGACCCACGCGACGCTCATCTGATCGGCGATCTTCTGAGCGGCCGGCGAGGTGCCGGTGTAGACCTTGCCCGCCTCGAGATTGTCGAAGACGAACGGAATCTCCATGCAGTGCATCGCTTTCAATCGGCCGTCGCGCACCGGCGAGTAGTACTCGAAGCGATACATGTAGACCGGGGCGCCTTTCTGCGCCGCCTTGCGTTCGGCCTGGGTGTCGACCATCTGCCGGAAGAACGAGTTGTCGGTGTCGAGGCGCAGGAAGAGATCGATGTTGTCGCGCCCCGGCTGGTTCTTGCGATAGAGCGCGATCAACCGATCCGCATCCGCGTCGCTGCCACGCACGCTCGCCTTCACCCGTGCCTTGAGCTCGGCATCGTCGATTTGATGCAGCCGCGCATCGGGCGCGAAGAACGTGACCTCCGTCGCTGTCGTACCGGTCAGGAACGGCACGCTCGCCGACATCGCCGGCGCGGTCGGATCGAATTGATTCGACGGCAGCGACGTGCCATCGAGCACCGGGCCGAAGTTCAATCCGCCCCCTCCCGGACCGCCGGCGCGGGCGCCCGCGGGCGGACGGAGGACGTCGATCAGTTCCTGCATCGATTTTGCCTGCAGCTGATCGAGCTGATCGGGCTTGATGTTGAGCCGCGCGAGCACCTGTTCGGTCGTCTTGATCGCCTGCTCCTTCGGTGTGGCGGTGAGCGCCGCGCCGCTCTGCGCGATCGCACGATGGAACAGCCCTTTCGCTGCCGGCATCGCCATCATCGTGCTGACCTTCCCTGCGCCGCCCGACTGCCCGAAGATCGTCACGTTGGCCGGGTCGCCGCCGAATGCGGCGATGTTCTCCTTGATCCACTCGAGCGCGCGCACGTTGTCGAGCATGCCGACGTTGCTCGCATTGGCCCACTTGCCTCCGAAGTGCGCGAGATACAGATAACCGAAGATGTTGAGGCGGTGGTTGACCGAGATCGAGACGACGTCGTGCTTGCGCGCGAGCTCATGCCCCGAGTAGATCGAGTAACTGCCCGACCCGCTCGCGAACCCGCCGCCATGGAACCAGACCATCACCGGACGGCGTCCACTGCCAGGCTTCGGCGTCCAGATGTTGAGGACGAGGCAATCTTCGCTCTGCGCTTCACGCGGATCGGTCGGCAGCATCTCTTCGGGCTCGCCGCCGACGATCTGCGGTGGACGGCCACCCCACTCGAACGCGTCTCGCACACCGGTCCATGACTGCGGCTTCTGCGGCGGCATGAACCGTCCGCCGCCGGCCGTCGACGCGCCGTAGGGCACGCCCTTGAAGACATGCACCGAGTTGTCGACGGAGCCGCGGATACGGCCGGCGCTCGTCGTCACCGTCTCGCCTGGGGTACGAGCGCTTTGCGCCAAGAGGTCGCGATCGATGAGAAGCCCGGCGCCCGCGATTGCGCCATAGCCGATGAAGTCTCGTCGTCTCATGTTTTTTCCTACGCTTCGCCGGGGTTCGTAGAGCGCACGCTTCAGCGTGCGCGCGTGTCCAATTACGATGATTTACACGGCGTCGGATTCCACTTCGAATCGTTCGGCTCTTTCTTCCAGTTCGAGCTCGTCACGAACTGCTGCGCCAGATAGGTCGGATCGTCGACGACCGTCGTCACGACGAACCAGTCGCCCGCGGTCGGATTCGTGAAGCGGATGAAGTATTCGGTGATCGACGCGTTCTGACTGTACGGCACACCGTTGCGCCGCAGCCACCCGGGAAGGATGTTCGTCGTCGTGACCTTGAGCTCGCCCCACCGCGGCGAACCGGCACCTGCACCGCGCTCCAGGAACGCATCGAACGCGCCGGCACCGCGCACCCATTCGGCCACCGACGTGCCCTGCAGCGTACGCGCGGGCGGTGTTCCTCCCTGCGCGATCGATGCCGCGGGACCAAACCGCAGCAGACGCGTCTGCTGGCCGGCGTCGCTCTCCATCTTGAGCGTGTTGTCGTCCTGCCAACTGATCTTCAAGCGGCCGGGCATCCGCATCAGACCGCCCACACCGTAGGCTTCGCAGCGCCCATCCATCGACGGGTCCCATGTGTTGGCGACGCGCATGCCTTCTGCGTTCAACGGCACGCTCGTCGTATCGCCCTTCGCGGCGGTTCGCATCCGCCACTGCCAGTCTTCGGTCACCACCGACACCCAATTGCCAGTGAGATCGACCGGCGCGCCCTGACGCGCAGGCGGCGGGGGACCGACCGGCCCGCCGCGACCGCGTCCTCGACCACCGCCGCCGCCAGGCACTGCCGGAGGCGTCTGCCCTTCGGGAGTGGATGCTTGCGACGCGCGCTGTGCAGCCAGAAGCGGCGTCGTCACAGTCCGGCTGAAGCCGGACACGACGTACAAACCAACGAACACCACCACCGCGAGCCCCGTTGCCGCGAGCGGCGTAATCCGCATTGCTCTTCCCCGCCCGCTCATTGGCCGCTCCCTTTGGTCGAGGGATTGCCACGAGGTGACGTCGGCTTCGGCAGGGCCAGCGGCTTCGTCTTCACGGGGTTCTCCCTCACCATTTCCTTGTAGATGGTCTCGACGAACATCGCCGGCGTCCAGAAGCCGTTGTCCGCGCCGTAGCGCGGATCGAAGTCGAGCGTCGGCTTCTTGGCCTTGACCTGTTCGAGTGTCATGCCCCGCTTCACGTACTCGCGAATGCGGTCGCGCACGATCGTCGTCATGTCGCGATACTCGATCACGTCCTGCTCGTCGCAGAGGCGGCCGTGCCCGGGGATCACCATCGTGCCGCCCTCGTTCACGTTGCTGGCCACGGTGATGTCGAGGATGGCGTTGAGCGCGTTGACGTAGCCGTTGATCGTGCCGCCGTTGGCCTCATCGATGAACGGATACATCACGGTGGTGAACAGATCGCCAGTCGCGACGACATCACTGCGCCGGAAGAAGACGAGGCTGTCGCCGTCGGTGTGGGCGTTCGGCTCGTGGATGATCTGCACCGCCTCGCCGTTGAACAGGAACTCGCGCTTGTTGTTCGCGTAGGTCTCGGTCGGCCAGGCCGCAAACGGCACTGGTGTGGCGCCCGCCGCCGGCTCGCTCAACCGCTTGAGCACGTTCTCGTGCGCGATGATGCCGGCCGTTGCGGTCGCCGCCGCGCCGAGATCACCGACCACGTTGCCGCCCGCGCGCGTGCGCCCGGCTTTGGAGATCGCCTCGTTGCCGCCGATGTGATCGGCGTGGACGTGCGTGCTGACCACGTAGCGGATCGGCGCGGTACTGATCGATCGAATCGCCGCCAGCAGCTTGTCGCTGACCTGAGGGAACTGCGTGTCGACGACCATGATCCCCTCGTCGCCCGAAAACACGGTCGTATTGCCGCCGGCGCCGACGATCATGTGGACATTCGGCCGCACTTCGACGATGTCCATCTTCACGTTGTCGAAGTTCTGATTCTGTTGCGCGACGGCGCGGCCGCCGATTGCGAACGCGGCCCCGGCGCACATCGCAGCGGCGACGCATGCGATCCGGATCGCGCGACCCTGTAACTTGTGTGTCATGTCAGCGGCCCTGTCCCTGGTTCTGCGGATCCCGCGGCGGCCCGGTCACCCGCGATGCACCCTTGGATGGAGGTGGCAGAGGTGGCGGCGGTGGCGTCTTCTTCAGCACCTCTTGAAACTCGGGATACATCGTCGCGGCGCCACCATTGGTCGCGACCTCGGGCAACTGATGACGACGGCCGAATTCGTCTTTGAAGGGGTGCTCGCCAGGCAGATAGGCCGGCACGTCACCCTCGGGACGATCGGCGATCTCGACGACCGGATCGCAGACCCACAGCCACGTCTGCGCCGGCAGCTCGCGTGCGCTGCGATAGAACTCCTGGCTCTTCACCAGCGGCTCGGTGAGGTACACCGGATCGACGAGCACGACGACCTGCGTGAACATGTCGCCGTTGCGGACGTAGTACTCGGTCATCGTCGCCTGGTCGCTCATCGGCAGACCGTTGCGTCGCACCCAGCCCTGTTTCAAATGCGTCGTCTCGACGATCAGCATGTCGCCGTCGTAGCGGCCGGTCGAGAACCCCATCCAGGTGTGCGGAGCGTTCGGGCCGGGATGCGGCCGTCCATCCATCCAGATGGTGCGGGTCTGCTCGTAGGTGCTGGTGTAGTGCTTGATCGCGATCAAGTCCTGCGTCTTGGGGTGCTTCTCTTCCCAGATGCGGAGATTGGTCGGACCTCGATAAATGTAGGGCGAGACGTGAACGCGACACTGCTCCTCGGGCAGCGTGATTCGCGACGGGTCCCAGCTATCGGCAAACTGGCGGGCGGCGTCGCTGATCGGCAGACCGAGGTAGTCGCGGAGCTCGGGTCCCGGGATGCGCTCCGGTTGATCTTCCTGATACCGGGGCTGCCAGACGCCGACGAAGTCGGTGCCGGCGCCCGCCACTTGCGCGTAGGCAGGTGCGCCGGTCGCGGCCAGTAACAGCGTCACCAGCGCGAACGCGGAAAAACTCACAGATATCCTCATAAAAGGCCCCCCGACGGCATATCGCAACAGAGAACATTACCGGATTCATGGGCTGGAGAACAACCGGAGGCGGCCGAGTTGTCTATTTCGAGGTCGACCTGATAGTGACTACAATTTCGGGTCGCGAATAAGTTCAGAACGCGGGGACCATGCATCCGTCCGACATTCCAGACATTCGAGCGCGCGAGCTGCTGACCGTGCTGGCGCTGGCCGAGTACGGCAGCTTCGTCGCAGCCGCCGCGTATCTCAAGACATCTCAACCCGCCCTCACGCGCACGATCAAACGGGTCGAGCGCGTGCTCGGCGTCACGCTCTTCGCGCGCAACACGCGCCGGGTCGAGATCACGACCGCCGGTCGAGAGTTCGTGGCGGTCGCCGAGCGCATGCTCAATGATCTGAAGCACACGGTCCGGAACCTCAGCGAGGTGACCAACGAGCAGCGTGGCCGCATCACGATCGCGACCTATTCGTCGTTCGCGATCAATCCGCTCGTGTTCCTGGTGCGGCGCTATCGCGAGACGCGGCCGATGATCGAGATCCGCATTCGCGAGGGGCGGCAATCAGAAATCGTCGAGGACGTCCGAAACGGCGCCGCCGATTTCGGGATCGGCTATGTCAACGCCTTGCCCGATCTGATGGAATCGATCCCGCTCCGGAAGGAGCCGCTGCTGGCGCTCATTCCCCTGTCGCATCCGCTGGCTGCGAAGAAGCGGCCGCGCATTCGACTCGCCGATCTCCGTGACGTGTCGCTCGTGTCGGCGCCGAACGACACCTATCTCCGCCGGCTGACGGACGCCGCTGCGGTGTCGGCGGGCTTCAACCTGCACTACACGGTCATCGTCGATCGATTGATCAGCATTCTTCATCATGTCTGCGCCGGCGTCGGCATCGCCATCCTGCCGTCAGGGTGCCTGCCCGATCGACAGTGGGGAGAAGGATTCCATGCCGCGCAATTGACGGAGCCGTCGCTCACGGTATCGGTCGGACTGATCACGGCGCGCGGCCGGTATCTGACGCCCGCGGCGTCAGGCATGGTGTCGTTGATTCGAGATCAGATGGCGAAGACGAAGTCGTAATGGGGTCGGGAGTCATTTCCCTGGCAGGCGAAGGAAATGACTCCCGACCCCATTACCGACATTACCGAACGACGCGAATCGTATAGTCGGACCACTCCTTGATCTTCCCGTCTTTGATGAAGAACACGCCGACGCCTTCCCATGTGAGCGGACGCGTCGTCGACTTGAAGCTGTCGATGCGCCGGTTCATCACCATCGGGCCGGATGCGAACGTGTCGAGGATCTTGAACTCGATGCCGAGATCGGAGCTCGGCATCCACGATCCCAGGCGCTCGGTCACGCCGGCATGGCCGCTGACCGCAGGCGTGGTCTCCGACATGCGATAGAGGCAGTCGTTGGAGAGACGCGGCAGGATCTGCCTCAGGTCTCGCGTCGACCATGACGCGCAGAAGTCGCGCACGAGTTGCACGTTCGCCCGCTCGGCGTCCGTCCATTCAGCCGCGACCGCCGGCACGGCCGAGGCGAACATGCCGATACCGGTCGTCGCGAGAAACAGTCGGCGTTTGAGAGCCATCATCGTCCTCCTACGCCCATCATTATGTTGAGTGAATCCCGCACCTGCGTCCCCGAGAGCCCAAGCTTGAACGCGCTGCGCACGGTGTCTTCGACATCGACGCGGTATGTATTGCGCTTGGCCGGATCGCAGAGCCCCGCGATGTTCAGAGGTTCGCACGTCGCCGCGACCGCGCGTTCGAAGCCAGCAGCGTCGCGCGACGTGTGTACAGCCGGTGACAGTTGCGCGATCGCCGGTCCCAGGTGCGGATCGTTCACGCATAGAAACCCGCGCGACGATCGATCCGGCGTCAGCCGTCGCGACATCTCGCTGAAGCTCGCGGACACGAAGTAGAACATCGAGTACGCGGTGAACACGTCGAACCGCGGAAACGCGGCATAGCAGCCCGCGATGAACCGCGCGGTCTGGTCGGCCTCCGCAAGGGTGAGGCCGGTGTAAGGCCCCAGGGCCCAGGGCTCAGGGCCCAGGGCTGGGCCAGGCCCTGAGGCCTTCAGGATCTCCGCGAGCCGCTCAATCCCGAGCAACGTCATCGGGATCCCGGTCGAGAACAACGGATCGACGAACGCGGCGGCCGACGGCAGCATCGTCCATCCGTCGCCCGCGGCGATCTCGGCCCTGTACGACACGCGCGGCATCCAGGTGAACTCGCGAATCGCGCGCGCGCCGGCGAATTGATCCGCGATCGATGGATACAGGTCGAGGAACCGCCGCCACGCCGGCTCTCCCTCCGAAAGCCGCAGCTCCCCTGCCAGCGACGGATCGACCGCAATCCCCGCGCTCGTCACGCCATTGCCAAAGCGCAGCACCCACATCCAGCCGCCATCGAACACGTGGTGCAGCGCCGCGTCGTCGATGGGATACGGAGGCACCTCGCCTGCCACGTCGTACGCTGGCATCTCGACGCAGCGGGGCACGTCGACGAAGTGGGAGTACAGCGCCTGCGTCGCCGGGTAACCGTCGAATCCGCGCTCGCCGATCGACAGCGCGCGGCTGAGAAACCCTCGCGGTCCGCTCGCGTCGATGACGTACCGCGCGCAGATGTTCAGTGCCGAGCCGTGTCTCGTACCGGCGAGACGCGCCGTCTCACCGCCAAGCCCCTCGACGCCGGTGAGCCCGACCTCGTCGAGATACTCCGCTCCGAGATCGATCGCCTCGCGCAGCAGAAAATAATCGACATCCGCGCGCAGCCAGTGCGTGTCGGACACCTCGTCGTTTGGACTGGCCGCGACGAGCAGCCGGTTCGCGCGATCCGGCGCGACTCGATACCGCTCGCCGCGCTCGTGCTTGAAGTAGGTGAAGCCGCGCTTCAGGCCACACACCACCTCGGGGTACGAACGCTGCCAGGTGCCGAACGCGGACAGCGGCCGTAGCCTGGGCAGATCGTATCGATCGGCCAGCTGCTCGATGAGCACGCCGGCGAGCGGCGACGCCGACTCGCCGATCGCAAATCGCGGATGCCGGCCGCGCTCGAGCAGCATCACGCGATATCCGAGCCGACGTGCGATCATCGCGAGGATCGACCCGCCAAACCCCGAGCCAACGATGGCGAGATCGGTATCCAGGCTCATTGCGGTCACCGATTGAACGGAACCTCCTGCACCAAGTGGAAGCCGCGGCTCTCGAGGAGGAACGAGTTGAGATCGCGCAGCGTCAATTCCAGGTGCACCGTGCGTCCGTTGAGGGGCCCCTTGACGATCAGCCGTTCAGGCGACGGCCGCTCGAACGCCAGCGTCGACACCGCCTTCGGCCCAATCGACGTTACAGCCAGTGTCCTCGCGCTGGTATCGATGGTGACGCCGTAGCGCTCGAACGAGTCGTCCATCCGCTGAAACGTCACCGCCGTCGGAGCCTGGAAGATAACCCGCCGCCACCGATCGCGGTCGGTCAGAAGCGGCGGCCGCACCTCGCCGTCTATCGACATCTGCGCGACGTCCCAGATCCCGAAGAGCGGGGACTTCGGCGCGCCGCCGCCGAATCGCGTCCAGTTCACCACACCGCCGGCGATCGCCTGCAGCACCACGAACACACCGAAGACCACTTGGGCGATGCGCCATCGCCGCTGCGATTGGGGCGTCTTCCCCGGCGCGATCTCGGCGGACGCGCGAGCGCTCCGGTGCAGGAGCACCAGATCGACGAGGGGACGCACGTTCGGCGCGAGAAGGAAGAGCGACAGCAGGATCAGGTGGAACGAGAAGAGCTTCACAGGCACGTCGTAGGTCATGTTCAACGTGAAGACCGCGATCGAGTTCATCAGGCAGATCAGCGCGCCGAGCAGCGCCGTGCGCGGCACGAAGAGCAGGAAGCCCCCGAGCAGCTCCGCGGAGCCGACAAACGTTTCGTATGCGGGTGCCGCGCCGATCGACGTCCACAACACGCCCATCGGAGAGAAGTTCCCGAACGGCTCGACCAGCCGCGTGAGAAACACGACCGGCATCTGTACCGGTATGAGCTTGCTCGCCCCGTACCCGACCATCGTCGTCCCCAGGGCGAAGCGGACGAAGACCCTGAACCACGTATGCAGGCGGGCGTAGTTGAGGCGCCGGCGATCGACCAGCGACCAGACGACCACGGCGACAATGGAAATGAGCACCAGCGAGAATGCCTGCACCCAGTCGAACATCCGATCGCCGCTGCCGGTGGGCGCGGTGCGGATCGGTTCGGCGATGCCGAGAACCGTTGTCCCCACCCATTGGAAGAACGCGCTCACGGGGGTGATCATGCCGAGCGGCGGAATCGGCAGGCGGACCAGCGTGGAGATCATCTGCGTGTTGAGCACGTAGAGGCCGATGTAGACGACGCACAGCCGGAACGCGGCGAGCGTCGACGCGCGCCACTGCCCTTCTGTCGACCCGCTCGGTGTCGCCGACGCCGATTCAACCGGCACGCCAACGCTGCTCATCGCCCGCGATTATACGGGGCAGGGCCGCCTGAAGGGCGGGCCCCTACGTACCCCCGATTACGTACACGCGTCACATGCGCAGGTCACTCGCTCCGGCACACGCTGGTCGCGGTTCATCGTTCTCAGCCGCGCGGCTCGCAGCGGTGAGCAACTGCAGGAGTAGAAGCGCTCGATGTCCCAGAGGTCGGCGAAGACGCGTAGCCCGAGCCGCGGCTCACCTTGCAGGACGCGGCGAGTCTTGCCGTAGCCGGAGGCGGAGACGGACAACCCGTACTCGACGACCGCTTCGAGCGCAGCGAGATTCGGCGGATGGTACTCGTCGCCGAGCGCTTCGATCGCTCCGTTTCCCCCACGCGTCGGAATGATCGAGCACACCGACGTTCCACACGCCACCGCCTCGTCGATCGATCGACACGCCCACTCGACATCCTCCTCTGCGCGCATGAACGGCGGGCTGAGGAGGATGAACACGCGCAGCGCGATGTCGTGACGACGCAGAAAGTCGGACGCCCGCCGGAACGACTCGAGCGTCATGCGCTTGTTGAGACGCCCGAGCACGCCTTCATGCGCCGTCTCGAGCCCGATCGCAACTTCGAGCCGGCCGCGAATGCGATCGCGGAAGTGAAGACACCGCTCGCCATGCACGCCCGCGAGAAACGCCGGATGCGACTCGACGATCACACGGTCGAAGCCGTCGACCGTCCGCGCGATCGCGTCATCATCGGACGGAGGGATCGCCTGAGGGTCGAAGAAGCTGCCCGCGTTGTACAACTTGATCTGCCGTGCCGGCGGCAGCGACGCAAGCGCCGCGTCGATCTGCTGCGGGATCAGTCCGGGCTCGACGGTCTCATCGAGCGTGTTCTTCCACAGGTCGCACATCACGCAGTGGAAGGGGCACTCGCGGTTGGTGAGGAAGACGACCGCAGTCGGGATCAGCGCACCATTCGAGTCGGGTTCTTCTTCCCAGAGCGCAGCATACGGGCGCTGTGGATCGACACGGTTCTTGGAGGGACGGTGGTCGAGAACGAAGCGGTCCCGTAATTCAAAATGCAAAATTCAAAATGCAAAAGCGGTTTGGAGCCGGCTCGCATCCCTCAGCACGTCATAGTCCTCGTTCTTTTCGCATTTTGCATTTTGCATTTTGCATTACACGGCGGAGACGCTTTCGTTTCCCGATCTCCGCTCGATCGTCTCCGCCTCTCTCTGCCGCTCCTGCCAGAGACGATTGAACGCACGGCGGCACCACGCCTTGGTGACGCGAGCGCGGAACGTGCCGGCGGCGCCGTCCTGGAACCGGCGCTTCTGGTTCACCGGCATCTCGATCCCGAGGAGCGACCTGATGCCGGCGCGAACGACATCCTGCTTGAGCGCGCTCAGCCGCTCCTCGCGGCCGTCGACGATCTGCTCGAAGGGGATCGCAAGCGCGGACGCGATCACAGATCGAACGGTGAATGGCGAGAAGGCCTCAAAGCCCAGTGCAGCCGCCGGCGCATACGTCCTGACGTAGCTGCGGGACAGCCCGCCCGAGTACGCGAGGCTGTGCTTGATGGCGTCGATTCCCCATCCCTCCTGATAGAGCAGCGGATTGCGCAGCACGCTCGAGAGCGTCAGGTCGGAGTCCTCGAGCGGATAGGACTTGAGGTTTTCGTCGCCGCCATCGCCGTCGAGCAGATACGCGAGTGCCGGATATCGCTCGCGTATGCCGCGCAGCAGACACACTGCCGTCGCGGCACACTCGACGTCGAGCGGATGGTAGTCCTCGATGAGGCGAATCGCCCCTTCGAGATCGTACTCACCGGGCGAGACGAAGACCCGCTCCCACGCCCCCTCGATGCCCAGCTCGCGCACGGCGCGTTCGGCCTGCACGGCATCGGCGCCTCCGCCAAGATCGAGCGTGAACGCGCGAATCTGCAGCGGATCCCGTCCAAGGGTTCTGGCGGCATGCCTGGCCAGGAGCAGCGTGGCGGTGCTGTCGATGCCGCCCGAGAACGCCACCGCGATCGTCTGATCGGCCGGCACTGCCGCCAGCCATCGCTCGACCGCGTCGTAGGCCGCGCGGATGTACGCAGCCCCCGCCTCCTCGATGTCGGCAGATCCTTGTGCAATCGGCGGATTGAAGAACCGGTGATGGCGCGGCGCGGGATCGGGACAGCCGACCTGATCGAGCTCGACGAGATAGTGCGCGGGCACCATCCTCGTGTACGCCGGATCGAACTGCCAGGCGATCCGCTGCTCGCGGCACCAGAGAAAGATCTCATCCATCCGCGTCGCGACGACCAGGAACGGACCGTGATACATCTTCGCTACGAAATAGCGCAGCGGAATGCCGACCGTCCGCGCCAGCCGGACGGTCTTCCCATCACGCGACGTCGCCGCAAAATGTCCATCGCTGCAGGCAAGCACTGACATATCGCAGCGTTGGACGGCGTCACCGAGTTGAGCGGCCGTGGCTCCGGTCAATCCCGACGTGCGCAGGCCCGCACGGTCAATCAGACGATCTACGCCCTCTAGCATAAGCGGCTCCCGTTGGCGGCGACGCCGTTCACGTCACATCGCCGAGCGTCATGTATCGTCCACCGAAGAACACGAGCGGCAATCCTTGCTCGACGCGATAAGTCGCCACCACCTCGCCCACGACGATCCAGTGATCGCCGCCTTCGTGGATGGCGCTGATCCGACATCCGAGTGCAGCGATGCAGCCGTCGAGTCTCGGACCACCGTCCCACGCCGTGAACGTGAACGGCGGGGGATCATCACCTCTCCACGAGCCGGCAAAGTACGACGACAGATCCTGCTGTTCGTGGCTGAGGATGCTGACCGCGAATCCGGACACCTTTCGTATATGCTGCCCGGCTTTTGTGTCCTTCCCGAGACAAAAGAGCACCAGCGGTGGATCGAGCGACAGCGACGTGAAGGAATTCGCCGTCATCGCGCGAACCTCTCCCTCGCTCTCGAGGGAGACGACGGTCACGCCGGTGACGAACCGGCCGACGGTCTGACGAAGAGTCCACGAGTCGATGGAGATGGAGTCCACACGTCCTTACGTCGTGGTCATCTTCTTCATGATGACGCTGACATCGTCCGAGCGCACGAGATCGCCCGCGGTCCAGCCATCGAGGTTGTACTCGGCCATGCACTGCTCGGCGAAGCCCTTGTACCGTTTGGTCGCGCCGGTGACATCGGCCACGAGCAGCGTCTCGAAGCGGATGCTCTCGTGATTGCCGAAGTAGTTGCGCTCGTACAGCTCATGGCGGCCGCCGAACTCGCTGCCGATCGCATCCCACATCAGCTTCATCAGCTTGACGCGGTCCTCTGCGGTGTAGCCGTTGGAGCCACGCACGAACTGGTCGAGATACGGCCGCAGCTCGGGAGCCTTGAAGTCGAGAGCGCTCGACGGCAGGTAAATCAACGCGCTCGCAAGCGAGTTCTCGATGATCTCCTTGATCTTCGGATACGCGATGCTGGCCATCACGCGGTAGGCCAGCCCGTAGTCGAGGTTCGGCAGCACGTAGCCGGGCGTCCACGGCATCGTCGTGCGCGCCATCGCGTCGGTGAGACCCCAGAACAGGTTGCGCCACGCGAGCACTTCACCGACCTGCGCCTGCACGCCTCGGAAGTCCTTGGCTCCGGTCGCTTCAACGGCTTTGAGCAGCAGACCTGCGAGGAAGTCCATCTTCACCGCGAGCCGCGTGCACCCCTGGAACATGAATCGCGGCAGGAAGCCCGATCGCGGGAAGAAGTTGTTGACCTTCTCGATATCGCCGTAGGCAAACACGTTCTCCCACGGGACGAGCACCCGGTCGAAGATCAGGATCGAATCGTTCTCGTCCATCCGGCTCGAGAGCGGATAGTCGAACGGCGTGCCCATCGCGGCCGCCGTCATTTCGTAGGACGGACGGCACAGGAGCTTCACGCCGGGCGCACCGGTCGGGACGATGCAAACGAACGCAAACGGCTTGGTCTTGATCGGCAGCGCGCCGTTGTTGGCGATGAAATTGAGGTGCGTGAGGCTCGACGTCGTCGCGACGACCTTGGCCCCGCTGACGACCAGTCCCTTGTCGGTCTCTTCCTCGACGTGCATGTACACGTCCTTCACATCGTCGAGCGGCTTGTCACGATCGACCGGCGGATTGACGATGGCGTGATTGACGAAGGAGACCTCTTCGGTAACCTGTTTGTACCAGCGCTTGGCGTTCTCCTCGTAGGGAGCGTAGAACCCGGAGTTGGCGCCGAGCGTCGCGAGAAAGGCGGCCTTGTAGTCGGGGCTGCGGCCCACCCACCCGTAGGTGAGGCGCGCCCATTCCGCGATCGCATCGCGCGCGGCGACCAGCTCCTCTGCATTCCGGCTTGGTTTGTAGAAGCGATGCGTCACCCCGCCGTTGCCGGTTTCAGTGGGCGTCGTGAGCACCTCCTTCTTCGAAGCATCGTGGAGCGCGTCGTAGAGGCGCGCGATCATCCGCACGGTGTTGCGGAACGCCGGATGGGTCGTGACGTCCTTGACGCGTTCGCCGTAGATCCAGATCTCGCGCCCGTCGCGAAGGCTCTCAAGATATTCGGCGCCGGTGTAAGGACGCGTGCGCGTCGTCATGATGCCCCCTCCAATTCCCTTGCTTTCTTCTGCCAGTCGGCCGAGAAACGAAAGACGTTCTCCTTCGGCGGCTGCGGCGAAAACGTCTCGAGCCACCGCACCGGCTTCTTGCTCGTGTTGACGAACGTGTGCACGCATCCGACGCCGGTCCACAACACGTCGCCGGCCTGTGCACGGTACCACTGCCCGTCCAGGGTACCTTCGACCTCACCGCTGAGGATGAAGTACGCCTCTTCGAAGGTGTGATCGTGGGGGGCGATGCTCACCCCAGGCTGATACTCGATGAAGAGAAACCGGTGGTGCATGGCGCCGAAGTTCTCGTCGATCATCCACTTCAGGAAGACGCCTTCGAGCCCCTGAAGGCCACCCTTGCGCTCGGACGGTGGCGGAATCTGATCGACATCGAAGTGCCCGAGCAGGTTGCCGCCCAGGTTGTTCAGGTCGAGCCGCTCCGCATGGGACGGCACGGTTCGATCCTTCAGGAAGAACGTGTCGCGTTCGGCGCCAGCGGGGCGGGGTTGAGGCGCGGCCATTTGAAGCCATCGGACGGGAACGGTGCTCGAACCAAACCACGCGTGCGGCGTGCCGACTTTGACCGCCGCGTAGTCACCCGGGCCGAGTCGATAGCTCGAACCGTTGACGGTGAAGACGGCTTCGCCACTCAAGAGATAGAAGCCTTCTTCGAACGAATGGACGTGCGGGTAGACGCACCCGCCGGGAGCCAGCTGGTTCATGCTCAGGCCGGTGTGCACCGATCCCGTCGCATGATCCACGAGCGGCGCGTGCGTGTATCCCTCGCTGCGCCCCTCGAAGATCGGGTGCTCAGTCAGCGCACCCTCATCGAACCTGCCGAAGTAGTGCATAGGCAGCTAGGGCTGCTCAATCGGCTTCCCGTCGGGCGTCAGCGGTATCGGCACGCGATTGGCGATCGCCGGAATCGATTTCAAGTACGCGAACATCGCCTTCAGATCGTCATCGGGCAGCTGTCCGTACCAATTCCACGGCATCGGCGGCAGGATCGGCCGGCTCTTGCCCATGTGCTTACCCTGCTTCAAAGCATTCACGAACATGTCTTCGGTCCAGATGCCCAGACCGGTGTTCATGTCCGGCGTGAGGTTGGCGGCAAACGAGACGCCCCATGCACCGTTCCATGCGGTGAGATGCTCGTTGATGTGGATCACCCACGGCGAGCCCGGCTGCGGCTTGTTCGGCTTCGGCACGCCCGCGCTCTCGGGATGGCCCGACAGCATCCTGCTCATGTCGGCCTCTGGACCGTTGGGTCCCATTTTCTTCGGCGTGTGGCAGTCGTGACATCCGCCGCCGATGATCAGCATGTGTCCACGCTCAACCTGCGAGAGTGCCGGCTTGGCGGGCGCGGTTGCTGCGGGCGCCGTTCCGCCTGTGCCTGGCGCCTCGAGCGGCCGCCCGCTGTTGCATGCAGCGATCGCGACGGTCATCGGCACCGAGAACAACAGCAGGGCGACACGAGACTGAACAGAACGCATGGGGCTCAACTCCTCCTCAGGGGGGTCGGGAGTCATTTCTCAACAGAGCACATCTGGAGACATGACTCCCCACGCCATTTCAACTGTACCGATCAGTTGGAGCGGCGGGAAATATACACCATTGCCCTTGCGATCAGGCGGTAGATAAGATGCTCGGGATTGTTTCGCCGGTACATCTTCTCGACCGATCACAAGGTCATCGGCCTTCAATACGGCTTCACCAGCATGTTCTTTCTGCTGGTGGGATTCTCTTGTTCTGCTGATCCGATCTGACGAATCCATGAAATGCAGAACGGGGTAGGTATTTGTTGAGACACGAATCACCTGGACCCGTAGTAGCGAGATCGGACCCAAGCAAGAGCGCCCTGAAACAGCAGGCCGAACACGAGGCCTAGCACCATGCCGAGTGCTGGGTTCCCGTACGGAGCCCCGAGCACGAGCCCAATCACCATGAAGCCGCCGGCTTCAGCGAGGATCTTCACCATCACTGGTTTCAGGACAGGACTCTGCATTCCGCATACACGCGTTCTCATCTAGCTCTTGAACGAGAACGCTGTCAACGCCCCGGTCTTGCCGTCGACGGTGACCTTGGTCGTCTGCGTGCCGAGTTTCTCGTGCCACGCTTCGAGCGTGTAGGTGCCTGCGGGCAATCCCTTGATCTCGAAGCTGCCGTCAGCTTTGGTGACCGCGAAGAAGGGGTGCGGAACGATTCCGGCGTAGGCGTTCATCCAGCCATGGACGTCGCAACGGAACGGCACCATGATCTCCGGCTTGTCGAACGTCTTCGTCGTCGTCATCCCCTTCTTCGACTGTCCGACGTTGAACTCCGCATTCGCCTTCGCGATCGCGTGTACGTTGTGAAGCGTGGGATCGCTGTTGAGGATTGTGACCGGCTGTCCCACCTGCGCACCGAAGACGTGTGGCGAGTACTTGCAGCCCCTCTGATCCAGCACGACGGGCGTCTTGGGCGCTGGAATCGTGCGATCGCCAAGACCGTCCTTCACGTACACGAAGACGTTCCGCAGACCGTTGTCCGGACCGACCACGAGCACTTCCGAGGTGTTCGGCCCTTCCGGCATACAGAGCGTATCGGAATCCATTCGAACCACACGCGGGGTCGGAGCGGTGCCCTCGAACTTGATGCGACCGGTGATCGTGCTCTCGCCTGGCAGAGGGATCGGGGCTTCCGGAGGGGCCGCCGGCGTCGATGCGGCCGGCTGACCGCCTTCCTTCGGAGTCGACGATCCGCCGCCGCAGGCTGCGGCGACCAGCAGCAGCGTACACACGACACACAGGTCAACACGTCGCGACATCAGATCTCCTCGGAAACTCAAGTGTTGTCTTCGATTCTAAAAGGGCGATATACGCACGACACAGATCAATTGTATTGGCGGCATGTTCCAGGGACTGCCAACCAGGGGGCACTTAGTGCAATAATCGTCGGCTTGGCACAGTGAGCGGGGTCAGATCTTGATTCTTGCGCGCGCTTGCAGTTCCGGGCACGCAAGCATCAAGATCTGGCCCCGGAAGACGGGGAACCGGGGGGCCGTGACGCCCACCGATATATTCGCCTAACAGTAGAGGGGCTACATGGCAACGAAGATTGTAGACAAGCTTCTCCCGACCACGATGGTCGGATCGTATCCACGGCCGCACTGGTACAAGCATCAGCTGCTCGGCCGCGATATTCGCGTTGCGTTCAAGGAAGTTCAGCACGAAGAGGCGTATCACGACGCGGTCGCCACGGTCATTCGTGATCAGGAGGGCGCCGGCCTCGACATCGTCACCGACGGCAACATGTGGTACGACGACTACGTCGGCGTGATCGGCTCGTTCTGCTGGTATCTGTACGAGCGCATCGACGGGTTCGAGCAGGCCAAGGAAGAGCATCCCTCGACCGTCGGTCTTACCGAACGAAACATGCCGCAGGAGATGCTTCACGACTGGGGCGGCGTGGTGAACAACGGGCCGGTGAAGAACAGCCGCCTGCGCTTCGCCGACCTCTACAGGGTCGCGAAGCAGCACGCCACCAAACCGATCAAGGTTTCGGTGGGTGCCGGCCCGATCAACCTCGCCTGGCACGTGCACTTCAAGCACTACAAGGACGCGAAGGAACTGAGCTACGCGTTGGCGCCGATCTTCAATCAGGAGATGAAGGACCTGGTCGCTGCCGGCGCCACCTATCTGCAGCTCGAGGACCTGGGCCCGTGGCTGCCTCTCTTCACCGGCGAAAAGGACGACTACAAGTGGATCCGCGAGGTCGTCGAGCAGTGCTGCGACGGGGTCAAAGCGAAGATCGGCTGGCACTTCTGCTTCGGAAACGCGTGGGGCAACGACATCCTCAGCGCCGCCTTCCCCGAGGGCTATCAGACCGTCCTCCCCTACTTCTTCGGGACGGCGGGCGTCGACGAGTTCGTGCTCGACTACGCCAATCGCCACATGGCGGGCATCGAGTTCCTGAAGAACCTGCCGGCGAATCAGGGCGCGCAGGTGGGCGTGCTCGACATCCGCACCAACGCCGTCGAGTCGCCGCAGATGATCGCCGAGCGCATCAAGAAGGTCGTCAAGGCGGTGCCGGCCGATAAAGTGACGCTCAGCACCGACTGCGGGATGAAGCCGCTGGCGCGCATGGTCGCGAAGCTGAAGCTCCATGCGCTGGCAGAAGGCGCAGCGATCGTCCGCAAGGAAGTCGCAGGGGTCTAGAAAATTGGTCCAGTGCCAGCCTCCGCTCGAGCGACGGCTGGCCGGGCACTACGACTGAATCAGAGGATGTGACGATGGCAGACAAGAAGATCATTGCGATTGTTGGTTCGACCGGTGCTCAGGGTGGCGGGCTCGCGCGCGCGATTCTGGCTGACCCAAATGGCGGCTTCGCCGTTCGCGCGATCTCACGCGATCCGAACAAGGACAAAGCCAAAGCCCTCAAGGCCGCGGGAGCGGAAGTGGTCAGCGCCGATCTCGACAGCGCCGAGAGCCTGCAGAAGGCGTTCGCCGGTGCGCATGGCGTATACGGCATCACCAACTTCTGGGAGCACTTCTCGGCCGAGAAGGAGAAGGCACAGGCCAAGAACATCGCCGATGCCGCCAAGGCTGCGGGGGTCAAGCACGTGATCTGGTCGACGCTCGAAGACACGCGCCAGTTCATGACGCCCGATGACAAGCGGATGCCGTTCCTTCAGGAGAAGTACCGCGTGCCGCACTTCGACGCGAAGGCGGAAGCCAATGCGTTCTTCTCGGGGCTGCCCGCGACGATGCTGGTGACCTCGTTCTATTGGGACAACCTGTACATGTTCGGACTCGCGCCGAAGAAGGGCGACGACGGGCAGTACGCGTGGGCGTTCCCGATGGGCAACGCGAAGCTCGCCGGCATTTCGGCCGAGGACATCGGCAAGTGCGCCTACGGCGTGTTCAAGGGCGGCCAGCAGTACATCGGCAAGACCGTTGGCATCGCTGGTGAGTTCCTCACCATCGACCAGATGGGACAGACGCTCGCCAAGAACCTCGGGCTCGGCTCGGTCAAGTACAACGCGGTGGAGCCCGACGTCTATCGGAGCTGGGGCTTCCCCGGCGCCGACGAGATGGGCAACATGTTCCAGGCCGATCGCGATTTCGAGAAGCAGATGATGGCGAATCGGAATCTCGACGAAGCGCGCAAGCTGAACCCGGCGCTGCAGACCTTCGATCAGTTCGTCACGGCGAACAAGTCGAAGATCCTGGCGGCCGCCAATCCGGCACCGGCAACCGCGTAGTGACAGTGTAGGCCGGGCCTGTTTTTCAGGCCCGGCGTGATCATGGATATTTGTAGGCCGGGCCTGTTCTTCAGGCCCGGCTTTTTTCTTTAGAATCAACAGCCATGCTGACTCGTCGCTTTTTGACGCCGGGCCTTGGATGGCAGGCCCGGCCTACACTGTCCGTAATCGCTGCGTGTGTAATGTTCGTCGCGGTCGCGTCGGGTCAGGCGCGACAAACGCAGACCGATCCGTGCTCGGGCGCGCGCGATCTCCATCTGACGAACGGGAAGATCGTCACGATGGATCGCGGCAACACCACCGTGAACGAGATCACGATCCAGAACGGCCGCTTCACCGCGGTCGGACCTCGGGGTAATCAGCGTTCCAGCCCGTGCACGCGCGAGATCAACCTGCGCGGCCGCACGGTGGTGCCTGGCCTCATCGACAATCACAATCACATCGTCCTGCTCGGCATCAGGCCCGGGTATCACACGCCGCTCGAAGGCACGGCGTCGATCGCCGACGTGCAAGCGGTCATCAAGGCACGTGCGAAGGGTGTCCCGGCGGGGGCATTCATCACCTCGATGGGCGGCTGGAATCCGGCGCAGTTCGCGGAAAAGCGTCTGCCCACGCTGGCCGAGCTCGACGCCGCCGATGCCGATCATCCGGTGTTCATGTTCCTGGCCTTTACTGGACCGGCGGCCACCAACACGAAAGGGAAAGCGTTCTTCACGAGCAAGGGCGTGATGGTGAGCGACACCGGCCAGATCGGCGCCAACGCGCCGTCGCTCGCCGCGCTCAACGCGCTGCGCGCCGTGCAGACCTTCGACGACAAGAAGCGCGGCACCCAGGACGCGATGGCGTACTCGGCGAGCGTCGGCGTCACCACGAGCGCCGACATGGGCGCGTTCAATCTGCCGGGCACGCCCGACCTGCAGGGATCGTTCGAAGCCGACACGCTCGCCAGCGCAAGTCCCTTCACGATGTACGACCCGGTCGTCGCGCTTCACCGTGAAGGCAAGATGCTGACGCGCCTGCGCGTCTTCTTCCTCACGATGGACACGCGGCCCGAGGTGCCGATGCTCTCCGAGCGTCTGCGGAACGATTTCAAAGACTTCGGTGACGACATGCTGCGCATCTCCGGCATCGGCGAGTTCGCCTCGAGCTGGCCGCTCTTCGGGCAGAAGCCGCCCGACAACTACCAGGCCGCACTTTCCCGCATCGCCAAGGAAGGCTGGGCGTTTCAGCAGCACAGCCTGTCGCCGGCCGAGAACGAGCTGACCGTGAGCACCTTCGAAGCGGTGAACAAGACCACGCCGATTGCAAACCTGCGCTGGTCGCTCGCACACGTCGGCACGGTCGACGACAAGACGATCGCGCGACTGAAAGCGATGGGCGCGGCGATCGCTGTGCACCCATTTCAGTTCCTGGCCGGCGGTCGCGGCGGGCCGCCCCTGCGGACGCTCGTCGACAGCGGCATCAAGCTCGGCGCGGGCTCGGACTCGGCACAGATCTCGACGCTCAATCCGTGGCTCGTGATCTCGTACATGGTGACCGGCAAGGCGCTGGACGGCTCGCTCATCAACGCCGGGCAGCAGCTCACACGTATGGAAGCCCTGCGCCTGTACACCGCGGAGAACGGCTGGTTCCTGAAGGAAGAGAACACGATCGGCACCATCGAAGCCGGCAGGCTCGCCGATCTCGTCGTGCTGAGCGACGACTACTTCGATCCGAAGGTCGTTCCCGACGACGCGATTCGAAAACTGAAGTCAGTGATGACGGTCGTCGACGGCAAGGTCGTGCACAACACGATTAATTAGCGATCACGAAGAAGAAGAGAGGATGCCCATGAGGCTCAAGGCGAACTCCCTCGCGCTGGTCACCGTCGTCGTGTGTGTCGTGGCAGTCTGGCAGGAAACAACCGACCGCGATGTCGCTGGCGCGCAAGGTCGCAAGGGTGTCGTCGTCACGCGCATCTACACCGGGCCTGACGGTCTCGCCCATGCGGAAGACATCGAACTCGCACTCAACGCACGTGGCATATCAGAAATGTTCAAAGCCACGGGAGCCGAGTTCAGCGTCCGGCAGCCCACTCCGGGCGCGACTCGTGGAAACACCGGCGCCTCGAGTCCGAACGCGCCGGAATGGCATACTGGACCGGCGCGGCAGTTCGTGATCACGCTGTCAGGAAGCTCGGAAGTCGAGGTCTCCGGTGGCGTTCATGTGATGGCAGGGCCCGGGCACATCAACCTGATCGAAGACACGACCGGCAAAGGTCACATCACGAGGAATTTCGGACCCGAGGATCGCATCGCGCTCACCATTCCGCTGGCAGACGGCGTCGTCATCAGTGGAACCCGGACGCCACGAAACCGGTAATTACGACGCAGGAGATCACTCATGAATGCGATGCTGCGGTGGGCCCTCGTCCTCGTGATGCTGTCGGGAAGCGCGGCGTACGCGCAGAACCTCACGGGCAATTGGCAGGGCACGTTGAACGCGGGTCGGGAGCTGCGGATCGTCTTCGTGATCGCGGGCGACGGTGGCAACCTCAAAGCGACGATGTACAGCATCGATCAAGGGTCCCAGGGCCTGCCGGTGACAGCCGTCACGCTGCAGGGCTCGACGCTCAAGATGTCGATGGCCGGGCTCAACGGCAACTTCGAAGGAACGCTGAGCGCCGATCGAAACACCGTTGCCGGCAACTGGTCGCAGGGCGGCGGCCCTGTTGTGCCGCTCACACTGGTACGGGCGACGCCTGAGACGGCGTGGGCGATCCCCGAACCTCCGAAGCCGATGGCCACCAACGTACCGGCGGTCTTCGAGGTCGCGACCATCAAACCAAGCCCCCCCGATCGCCCCGGCAGGCTGTTCACCGTCAAGGGCCGGCAGGTGCTCACGATCAACACCACGGTCAACGATCTGATCACCTTCGCGTACGGGCTGCACGCGCGGCAGATCACCGGGGGCCCGAACTGGATCGAGTCCGAGAAGTACGACGTGACCGGCCAGCCGGCCGGACAGGGTCTCCCCTCGCTGGCCCAGATGCGCGAGATGATCCAGCAGCTCCTGACCGATCGTTTCAAGCTGACATTTCATCGCGAGAAAAAGGAGCTACCCGTCTACGTCATCACGGTCGCCAACGGCGGACCGAAGATGACGAAGAACGACACCAATCCGAACGGTCTGCCGGGTCTACTCTTTCGAGGCCTCGGCGTGCTGCCAGGCACGAATGCGACGATGGCCGATCTTGCCGGCGTGATGCAGGGCGCGGTGCTCGATCGGCCGGTCGTCGACAAGACCGGACTGCAGGGCCGCTACGACTTCATGCTGACGTGGACGCCGGATGAAACGCAGTTCGCCTCGATGGGCGTGCGAGTGCCGCCGCCGTCTCCGGACGCCGCGGCTCCGGGACTGTTCACGGCGTTTCAGGAGCAGTTGGGTCTGAAGCTCGAGTCGTCGAAGGCGCCGGTGGAAGTCATCGTCATCGATCGCATCGACAAGCCATCGGAAAACTAGCGAGGCTCCGCCTGAGACGAAACTGAGATTAGGGAGACACGGATTAACAGGAGAAACGGAGACACGGAGCACGAACGGAGCTGCCTGCTGACGCTCCCATCCGCGCGCATCGCGCGTGGCCCCACTTGCCTCAGAGCTGTGTGACACAGACGGCCTCCGTTGAGTCTCCGTTCCTCCGTTTCTCCTGTTAACCGCTCCTCCGAAAAGCTCCGTTACCTGGGAGTCCTGTCGGTTGACGCGTTTGTCAGCAATCCAGGCGGTAAAGACGGCTAGGATCGGACGATGGTCCAACCCGACGATCTGAAGTGGAACGAACCACTCCTCTGGTCCGCGGGGACCGGATCAGAGGTGTGGAATCTGTTCTGCGCGTGTGCCGCTGGAGAGCTCGACCGCGTGCGCGATCTGCTCGACGGGAATCCATCGCTGGTCAGAGCCCACTACGAATACCGCACGCCGCTCTACTTCGCCGTTCGTGACAACCGGATGGCCGTCGCCACGCTGCTGATCGAGCGCGGCGCAGAGCCGTTCTGGAACGGTGACGATCTCGTCGAGATCGCCAGAATTCGTGGTCATCGCGAGATGGAAGCGCTGATCGAAGGCCAGCGCGCGCGATTTCCGCGTCGCAACAGGCGAACCGATCCGCCGCTCGTCGCAGCGGCCAATCGGGGCGACCTCGACGCCGTGCGATCGCTGCTGGTACAGGGTGCCGACCCGAACGAACCCGAGGAACGCAACGCGCCGCATGGTCGTGCGCTCTACTCCGCGGTCTACAACAAGCACTTCGAGGTCGCGAAGCTGCTGCTCGAACACGGCGCAAACCCGAATCAGGAAGTCGAGAGCTCCGCGGACGCTCCGAGCATTGCGATCATGAATTCGGATTCGAGGATGATCGAGCTGCTCGCGTCGTACGGGGCGATCTGGACGATTCCGGTGCAACTCGCGGACTCCTAGCGATGGGCTGGCGATCGAGGCTCACGTATCGGCAGGTCGCGGCAACGGGCATCATGAGATCGTTGACCGTGAACGCCACTTACGGCGATCTCGAAGCGGCCACGGTCATGCTCTCCGCCAATCCCGCCCTCGCCGACGATCCCGAAGCGCTCGCGGCGGCGGCGGAACATGGGCACGACGCGATCGTTCGTCTCATGCTCCAGCATCGACCGCAGGTCGTCCACCGCGTTGCGGTGGCCGCACGCACACGCGAGCTCACGGAGTTCCTCTTCCGGAGCGGCATGAACCCGAACCTGGCGGGGTGGCTGGGGGTGACGCCGCTGCATCGCTTCGCACGACAGGGCGAGATCGGCAAGGCCGCGGTGTTTCTCGACCACGGGGCAGATCTGCATGCGCGTGACGAAGAGTTCTGCACCACGCCACTCGGCTACGCAGCGTTCGCCGGACGGCTGCAGATGGTCGAGTTCCTGCTGACGCGCGGTGCCCGCCCCGTCTTACCGGACGACCTGGACTGGGCCACGCCGATCGCGCTCGCAGCCTACAAGGGTCACGACGAGGTTGCCTGTCTGCTCAGGGCGTACCGCTGACTCCGTTCGACAGAGGCTGCTGCGTCGTTGTAAGACATGGATATAGTCCGGGATCAGAGAATGCGCAGAATCAGTTCGCTCGCGCTGGTGATGCTCCTCAGCTCACCGGCTCTTCTGGCGGCTCAGAGCAAGACGCCCTGGGGTGACCCCGATCTGCAAGGTGTCTGGAGCAACCAGAACCCGACGCCGTTCGAACGGCCTGACGCACTCAAGGGCAAGGCGACGCTCACGAAGGAAGAGGCAGCGGAGGTCGAGAAGCGATCGCTCGAGCGGCTGCTTGCAGGCTTGAAGAACGACGTGCCTCTCAGCGGGGAGCTGAACGACATCTGGCTCGAGACTGCGAAAGGCCGGATCGCACCCGGGCGCAGCACAGCGCTGGTCATCGATCCACCCGACGGCAAGGTGCCCTACACCGCGGAGGGTCGCGCGCGGTGGAATGCCACGCCAAGACTCCAAGGTCCGCCGATGCTCGCGAATCGACCCGAGGATCGTGCACCATCGGAGCGCTGCACCACGACCGACGGCCTGTTCGCGCCGAATCCCTTCTACAACAACTATCACCAGATCGTGCAGGCGCCCGGCTACATCGTCATCGTCACAGAGATGATGCACGAGGCGCGCGTGATCCCGCTCGATGGACGTCCGCATGCCGGCCCCGGTGTGCGCATGTGGCTCGGCGACTCGCGCGGCCACTGGGAGGGGCAGACGCTGGTCGTCGAGACGACCAACTTCAACGCCCAGAAACTCTTTCGCGGCGCAACCGAACAGATGCGCGCGGTGGAACGCTTCACACGCCTTGACGCAGACACAATCGAGTACCGACTCACCATCACCGATCCCGCCACCTTCTCACAACCATGGACACTCGAGAACGGCCTGCGACGTGAAGCCGTGATGCTCTACGAGGTCGCGTGCCACGAGGGCAATTACGGCATGCGAGGCATCCTGTCGGGAGCACGCGCGGAAGAAGCGCGCTGAGAGTCCGACGGACACTACAGATCCGGATGCCACTTTCGCGCGTTGCGCTACGGTGGCCAAGAAAGCCGGACACTACGTCTGCCAAGTCTACGCCTTCGGCTGATACAACTGAATCAGATTGCCGCATGTGTCGGCGAACACGGCCAGCGTCACCGGGCCTGCGGCCGTCGGCGCTTTCGTGAACGCCACACCCGCCGCGCTCAATCGAGAGAACTCCGCGGCGATATCGGTGACCTCGAACGCCGCGAGCGGAATGCCTTGGGCGAACATCGCACTCTGGAACGCCTTCCCGGCCGGGTTCGCATTCGGCTCCAGCGCCAGCTCGAGATCATTGGGGCCGTCGGGAGACGTGACGGTGATCCACCGGTACTCGCCCACCGGAATGTCGTGCTTCTTCTTGAACCCGAGCGTCTCGGTGTAGAACCGCAACGCCCGCTCTTGATCGTCCACCATGATGCTCGTCAGCCTGATGCGCATCAACGCCTCCGAAGGTAGTGTCCCGGTCGCGGGACCCTAGTGTCGCGGATCAGAGTGGTGTGATGCTTCTCGAAAACTGCGACCGGCGGAACGCGGAGGCCGGCAGACGTCCCATCAGGCTGAGACATCCCGGCGTCAGCTCGCGTGCGTACCCATGGGGCACCTGGATCATCGTCCGAACCCGCTTCCGGTACGTCGATGGCGACTCACCCACACGGGACGTGAAAAGAGCGCTGAAACTACCTAGACTCGAACACCCGACCTCCATGCAGACGTCGGTGACCGAATGCTGCCCGCTCGCGAGGAGATGCTTGGCCAGCTCGATCCGCGAGTCGATGCGGAACTGATGCGGCGTGACGCCAAAGAGCGCTTCGAACTGGCGGATGAAGTGAAAGGGTGAGATCCCCACCTCGTGTGACACGTCCGTGATGGAGAGTGGTCGCTCGCGCCCCTCGAGCAGCAGATCGCGTGCAAGGCACAGCCGGCGGAATCCGTCGTGTCTCAGCAGCATGCTGTGACTTTATCGCGATGTCATGCAAATACGGTCCGGCTAATGCCGGACACTATGACTGTGCAAACCGTGGGACGAGCTGCAACGACAAAAGCGAACTGACATATTAGAATGCGGCTTTCGAGCGCAGCTACACACGGCGATTGACACGCGGGGGAGGAGGTTTCGATGCCACGACTCCTTGGGCTGTTCGCCATCGCTTGCTGGGGCATTCTCGGAACCCAGGTCTTCGGTCAGGAAAGCACCGCCGAGCTTCGCGGACGCGTCGCGGACGCTCAGAACGCGGCGGTCCCCGGCGCCACCATCACCATCACCAATCAGAACACCGGCGTCGTTCGTCAGACGGTCAGCAACGCCGACGGCACCTACTTCATCACCGCGGTCTCGCCGGGGATGTATTCGCTGCAGGCGGAGCTCTCGGGCTTCTCGAAATACAACCGCAAGGATGTGCGACTCGACCTGGGTCGAACCACGACCCTCGACGTGCAGCTCAGTGTCGGCGGCCTCGCCGAAACCGTGACCATCACCGCGGAGACGCCGCTCGTCGACGTGACGTCGAAGGAGATCGGCGGCAACGTCACCAATCGTGAGATGGCGATGCTGCCGTCGGTGAACGGCAACTTCGTCGGCATGGTGGCCCTCCTGCCCGGCGTCATCTCCAACATCAGCACCGAATCGTTCGGCTCCGATGCGGTGAGCGCCAACGGTCTGGATTCGCGCAACAACAACTTCATGCTCGACGGCGCCAACAACAACGACGACGTGATCGGACAGCGTGCGGGATCGCAGGCGCGCACGCCGCTCGAGGCGGTCGCCGAAGTCCAGGTCATCACCAATCAGTACGACGCGGAGTTCGGCCGCACGACCGGCGCGGTCATCAACGCGATCAGCAAGCAGGGCACCAACGCGTTTCACGGCGTCGCCGCCGGGCTGTGGCAGGACGCGAGCCTCACGCAGAAGGACTTCTTCGTGAAGCAGTCGCTTGCCGATTCGAACCCTCTCAACGACATCAAGAAGCCGGAGACGCAGCTCCAAACCTATCGCGCGAACCTGGGCGGCCCGGTCGTGCGCGACAAGGCCCATTTCTTCTTCAACGTCGAGCGCGTGATGGTCGATCGCGCGAACACGATCACCATCCCGTCGCATCCGGAGTTCAAC
Organism: Vicinamibacterales bacterium; assembly: GCA_035263125.1. Lineage (GTDB taxonomy): Bacteria > Acidobacteriota > Vicinamibacteria > Vicinamibacterales > UBA2999 > Gp6-AA40. The sequence continues at coordinate 16,080 of DATFRP010000184.1, read as the reverse complement.
GGCTCGCCGATCACACAAGATCGGGTCTGGAACACGCTCGGGCGCTTCGACCACCAGCTGAATGTGAACAACACGTGGGCGGTACGGTGGCTGCGCGAGTCGTCGCCACAGCTCAATCAGATTGTTCCCGTCGTCCTTACGACTCCCGTGGCCGGCACGTTCCCGGTGACGGAAAACGCGTCGCGCGAGGAGCACGATGTCGACCAGACGATCGTGGGCACGCTCAACTCCGTCCTCGGCGGCAACCGACTGAACACCGTGCGCGTGAACTTCACGCAGGAGAACGTGTCGTTCGCAAATCCGGGATTCAACACGAACGGGCAGGATCAGGCCGCGCTCAAGCCGACGCTCAACTACCTCACGTTCGTCGACCAGCAGAGCAACGTCGCGCAGGCGCGCGTGAACAACGCGTATCAGATCGACGATACGATGTCGTGGTTCATCACCGGACACGGCGGAACCCACGATCTGAAATTCGGCGGTCAGTACGAATACGTCGGCGCGCGATCGACGGCGCAGGACAACGCGAACGGCACGTTCTACTTCCGCACCGACCTGCCCTTCAACACCGTCGATCCCATAACCTATCCTGAACGCCTGCAGATTCGAGTGCCGGGCGGCTTGAATCGCTACCAGTACGCGCACTACGTTGCGGGTTTTGTCCAGGACAAGTGGCGTTTCTCGAACCGTGCGACGTTCAGCCTCGGATTGCGATACGACCTGGAGGTTCAGCCGATCGAGGAAGTCGACAACCCGCAGTTCTCAGACCCGTCGAAGTACCCGGTCGACCGTAACAACATCGGGCCCCGCATCGGGCTGACCTACGACCTCGGCGCGGATGGCAAGAGCATCGTGCGAGGAGGCTACGGGCGTTTCTACGACAAGACACATTTCGAGCTGATCTCGGCGATCCTGACTGCCGGACCGTTCTCAGACTCGTTCGTCGTGCTGTTCCCGACCAACAACGCCGATCCGGGCCCATCGACTGGCACGCTGCCGACCGATCCCATGCTCGTTGGCGGCCCGACCGTCAACCGCGCGCTGCTCGAGACGCTGTATCCACCGGGCAGCCGCGTGAAGAACACCGGTACGGTATTCATGGACAACCCCGATCGCGTCATCCCGTATACCGACCAGTTCACCGCCGGCTATGAACGACAGTTGTTCACGACGCTGTCGGTGAGCGCGGACTACGTGCACGCACGCGGGCGCGATCAGTTGCTCGTGCAGGACCTCAACCCCGGGCTTCGCACCACCACCGCTCGGACCTCGCCACTCGTTCGGGTCAATCCTGCCTTTTCCGGCGAAGTACGTCAGCCGATCAACGAGGGCCAGATCGACTACGACGCGCTCGAAATGGCGCTCGTGAAGCGGTTCGCGTCCGACTATTCGTTCCGCGTGTCGTACACATTGGGCTATTCACGTGGAAACACGAGCGGCAACGGCGCGCCGCTGGACACCTTCCAGGTGCTCAACAACCTGAACCTGGATCTGGCGAACGGGCCCGTCGACGTCGATCGCCGCCACAACCTGGTGATCAGCGGGCAGGCGCTCGTGCCACGAACGAGCGGACTGACGGTGGCCTGGATCGCACGTGCGTTGAGCGGATCGGGCTTCACGGTGATCGATTCGACGACCGATCCGGATCGGAACGGACAGTTCCAGGAGCCGCTGACTGCAGCCGACTACGCGAGCACCACCGCCAAGAACCCGTGGAACGTCGGTTTCGACGGCCAGCGCAATGGGGCAATCGGGCCTGGTCTGTTTCAAATCGATTTGCGACTCGGCTACCGCGTTCGTCCAGGATCGGGGCGCACCCTCGATCTGTTTACCGACATCATCAACGTCACCAACCGCGCCAACTTCGCAAACCCGAGCGGCGATCGGCGCTCGACCGACTTCCTGAATCTGGTCGCGCTCCGCTCCGGCGCAGTACCAACCACCGTTCAGATCGGCGTGAGAATGGCGTTCTGATGTAGGGGTGGCCTTCCGCCTTCGCGGCGCTACGGCGGACCAGCCGTAGCTTTCGCGGAGGCTGGTAGGCGGCCCTTCGGGCCAACGTAGGGGCCGCCTTCAGGCGGCCCTTTCGGCTTTGGGCTTTGGGCCCAGAGCCTAGAGCCCGAGGCCCAGAGCCATTAGAATGTCCACCATGCGATTTCACCGCTTTGTTGGCGTCTGCCTTCTCGCATTCACGTCTGTCGTCGTCGCCGCGCAGGTTCCGCTGACGAAGGATCCCAGTCACAAGGTGACCTTCGAGAACGCGCAGTTCCGCATCTTCGACGTCAACATCGCTGCCGGTCAGACGTCGCTCGAGCATCGGCACGAGCTCGACATCGCGACGGTGTCGATGAGCGACTCCGACTCGCGCATTCAGGTGACGGGCCAGCCCTGGGGCGCACCTCGCAAGCGGACGCTGGGCGAGGCCAACGTCACCGAGTACAGCGGCAAGCCACTCAACCATCGCATCGAGAACACCGGACGCAATCCGTTCCAACTCTTCGCGGTCGAGAACCTCAAAACCAGCGGGTGGTCCAATGGCGCGCCCGCTACTGGTCAGTCGACGACGATGAGCAAGGATGGACGCGCCTTCCGCGTCTACGATGTGCGCCTCCCGCTCGCCTCGCCGCAGACGTCGCACACGCACCTCGTGCCGACGATTGCGGTGCTCGTGAACGGCAAGGTGATGTCGGACGGACCCGACAAGCAGGCGAAGGCAAACGCGCCCGCCGCGGTCGGTCTCAAGCAGCTCGATCAGCCCGGTCAGTGGTTGCTGATTCCCGCCGGCGACACGCATCACCTGGTTCGTCTCGGCACGGCCGATGCGCGCATCGTGGAGATCGAAGTTCGCTGACAACTCCTTCAGGACTTCTTAAGACGCCCTTAATCTCGCCGCGGAGGGGTGGCCGAAGAGCGCCGAGTGTGACAGACTTGGCGGCGCTTTGTACCAGACAGTGCCCCGGACCCCTTCCCCACATCGCCGAGCGCGTACCCGGCGGCAGCCCTAGAGAAATTCATGGATCCGACACATCTTCATCTGCTGCTCAATCACGTGCCGACTGTCGGCTTCGGCATCGGCATCGCGCTGTTCATCGCGTCGCTCGTAGCGCGGAGCAACGATCTCAAACAGGCCAGCCTGGTCGTGTTCGTCGTGGTGGCCCTGGTGACGATCCCGACCTACGTCACCGGCAATGCCGCACAGATCCATCTGCAGGATCAAGGCGCGATTGGCACCGGTGAGGGGACACGCGTGACGGCGTCGCTCGTGCAGACGCACGAAGGCATCGCGTTCCTGGCGCTCGTCTTCATGGAGGTGACCGGCGCGTTCGCGTGGCTCGCGCTCTGGCAATTCCGCCGCACGTCAATCCTCGGCAACGGCATGGCCGGTGGACTGCTCGTACTCTGCCTCGCAACGCTGGCGTTCACCGCGCTCGCCGCCAACGTCGGCGGCCACATCAGTCATCCGGAGATACGCGGGGCCGAGGAGGTCACGACCTTTGCCGGCCACATGGGCCGCGTCGTCGGCAATTTCGTGCGCGACACGCCCTGGGCATGGAGTTCGTCGGAAACGATTCACTTCATCGGGCTGTCGCTCCTCGTCGGCGTCCTCCTGCTGATCAACATGCGCATGCTCGGGTTCATGAAGCAGATTCCGTTCGAAGCGCTCGATCGGCTGCTGCCGTGGGCGATGCTCGGCTTCGCGGTCAACACGATGACCGGGATGCTCTTCTTCGCGGCGTCCTCGAACTCGTACGTCGGCAACCCGGCGTTCTACTGGAAGCTGGTCTTCGTCGTACTCGGAGGTGTCAACGTGCTCTATTTCACCTTCGACCGGACCTGGGCGCAGGAGCCCGGGCGCGATGCGCCAGGGCTGTCGAAGTTCGCTGCGGTCTGCGCGATGTTTCTGTGGGTCGGCGTCATGTACTGGGGCAGCATGCTCCCGTTCATCGGACAGGCGTTCTAAGCATGGGTAACCTTCTCGAGGTGTTGGATGGAGCTGGCGGCACAAGTCTCCGCAGTCGTGATCGGGGTGACTCTGGTCATAGCGCTCATCGGGTTTCTCATCGACCGGAGCGCCTTCGGTCGCGGGCGTGGTGAGGGCCGACAGCGATGACCGGGTTTCTCCTTTGGGTTGAGCAGCTGTCCTACAGCACCTGGGTACGTGAATCGCCAAGCCTGCTGGCCTTTCCGCTGTTTCTGTTCGTGCACACGCTCGGCATGGCCCTCGTCGCAGGCGGTTCCGCCGTCATCTCGTTTGCGATCCTCGGCATGTGGCCCAAATCGCCGCTGCGTCCGCTCGAGCGCCTGTTCCCTGTCCTGTGGTTCGGGTTCTGGATCAACCTCTTCACCGGCGTCTCGATCTTCATGAAGGACGCCAACGCCTACGGACACAACCTCGATCTCTACATCAAGCTCATTTTCGTGGTGATCGGCCTGTGGCTGATGGCAGTGATTCGCAAACAGGTGTTCGGCGATCCCGAGCTCGATCGCAAGCCCATATCATCGCGCGCGAAAATGCTGGCGTGGGTCTCGCTCGGCGCCTGGTTCTGCGCGATCGTCGCCGGGCGCTTGATCGCTTACGTTGGGCCGGTTCCCGGCCTGTAGAGAACGGAGGGGACGGAGGAAACGGATTAACAGGAGCAACGGAGAAACGGAGAAAAATACTTCAAGAGTGATTTCCTTGAAATTGATTTCTCCGTTGCTTCGTTTCTCCTGTTAATCCGTTTCCTCCGTATCCCTCCGTTTCCTGCGTTTACTCCAGGCGTGCAGTCGACGTCTCTGCAGGCACGCGCTGCTCGATCCAGCCTTTGATGACCTCGAACACCTGCCGTCGATTGTTCTCGAACATCGCGAAGTGGCTGTTGCCGAGGATGCCGCGATCTTTCAAGTTGATCACTTCGGCGCGCGCGCCTGCATGCGTCAGAGCATCGAGGATCGGTCCGCCGTTGCGCCCGCCGCGCTCCGACAGCAGATACATGATCGGCATGCCTTTGAGATTCGGAAGCGGCGTGCCCGCTTCCCCGCCCTGGCCGACGAGCGGCGCGGTCGCTCCTTCAAACGAGACCACCGCCTTCACGAGGCTCGGCCGCTCGTTGGCGACGAGCCAGCCAAACGGGCCGCCGGCCGAGTGCGTCACGAGGATCGTGGGACCGATGCGATCGATCAGCTCGGCGCCATGCGTACGCCAGAGCATCTGCGCGAGCTGGCTGTCGCGAGGCGCGGAATTGGCAGCCGCCATCAGCTGATCGACGAGCGGGTCGCCGACGTCGCCGGTGGTGCCTGGCCACTGCTTGTTGGGTGCGCGCGCAGATGTCACTGTGTCACGCGTGAGCAGGTCGTACGTGACGAGAGGCCCGATCTCTCCGAGCGCATCCGGATGGTACGGCGATCGTCCGTGTCCCGGTCGATCGACCATGTACACCTTGTAGCCGGCCTGCATGAAGTGATGCGCCCATCCCGACGCGCCGCCGAGCCCCATGTAATGCACCATCTGTCCGCCGCCGCCGTGCACGAGGAGGACGGGCACGGGATGCCGGAGTTCAGCGGGCTCGAAATATTGCACGAACATCTGGCCGACGTGAATCGTGCCGTAGGGCATCTTCTTCCTGTCGCCGGTGCCGACCCAGAACATCCCCATGTCGGCAAGCTTCAATGCGAGCGTGTCGCCAGCCACGCGACGCGGTACCGGCGACTGACTGTTGCTGCCGACCACGTTCTTCGCCATCCAGTCGATGATCGGCTGCAGCACCTCCCGGTTGTTCTTCTCGACCATCATCATGTGGCCGTTGCCCTTGATGCCGAGCGAACCAAGACGAAGCTCCCCGGCCTGCACGCCGGCCTGCTTCAAGAACGCGGCCCCACCGGGATTGCCGGGCGAGGCGAATGATGAGTCGGCCGTCACGAACACGACTCGGGTGTTCCTCAGGTTTGGAAGCTTGTGCGCCGGTTCCATCTGGAGGAAGTACCCGCTGATGCCGGCCTCGGGGCTTGCGACCCATTGCGTCTTGATCTCCGAGGGATCGTGAACGGGCGGATCGTAGGTGACGGGAATGCTCGACATGCCCCAACGATTGCCACCGGCAAATCCGGAGCCGGCCCCTTCGATGATGACGGTCGCCTTGACCAGCGCGGGTCGCGCTTCAGCGACGAGCAGTCCGAATGGACCGCCCGCTGAATGCGTGACGATGATCGCAGGACCGATCTTGTCGAGCAGATCCGCGCCCGCCTGTCGCCACACCATGTGCTGCAGGTTCGGCGGGCTCGCAGGGAGTGTGTTCGCTGCGGTCGGCACATTGCCGCGCCCGGCGCCAGCAGGTGCCGCAGGCGGCGGACCACCCTGTCGCCCTGCGCCCGCTGCCTGCGTCTGCACGACGTAGCTGCCGCCTTGTCCGGCCACGAGTTGATCGAGATCAGGTGAGCCGACGTTTCCAGGGCCAGGCCACTGCGACGCGTGCTTCTGATACTCGTTGGGCATCGCCGCAGGGTTCGCGCTCGGCGGCGTAAAACGTCCGGCGATGTTCTCGAGCACTGCGGCCGTGGGCGGGAAGCCGCCGTGAAGTTCGGGGTGCAGCGGCGAGCGTCCGTGTCCCGGTCGATCGACGACGTACACCTTGAAGCCTTCCGCGACGAGATACTGAAACCATCCTGGACGGCCATCAGGCGTGCCCATCCAGTCGGTGCCTTGTCCGCCCCCGCCGTGCACGAGCACGATGGGAAACGGATGGCGGACTTGTGACGGGATCATGTACTCGACGTACATCTGCTGCCCGCCGACAAACGCGCTGCGCGCGGTCTCGGCACGCTTGACGTTGACCCACATGTAGCTCCACTCGGCAACGTCGAGCGAAATCTTGGTGGAGACAACAGCACTTTGCTGAGCCAGCGCAGAGGCGTCGGCAGCGCCGGCCGAGAGAGGGCCGAGAGCGGCAGCGGCTGCACCCGCCACGCCGAGACGTGCCGCCGTGCGCATGAACTCGCGACGACCGAGCTCGCCTGCCGCGTACCGTTCGTAGAGGGATGTCAGCGGAGCATCAACGCTGGTCGTATCTGAAGAACTCATATGCCGCTCCAACACATGGGGAGGATGAGGAAGACGGACGGCCAAGCATCAGTCAAAGCCTGCCCCGTGTCAATCGGGCAGCGCAGAAGTTGCGCAGGTTCAATGGGTTCAAGGGGTTCAGGTTCACGCGGCTGCACCGAACGGTTTCCAGGTGCGCCACGTCGAAGTGGTAGTTGACCGAACATCGCGCTGATTTCGCCGCGTTCGAGGCGCTGTTTGCCTCGCATGGCCCCCGGATGAAGAGCCTCGCGCTCAACATGCTGGGGAACCGCTCGGACGCGGAGGACGCGGTCCAGGAGGCGTTTCTGCGCGCGTATCGCAGCCGTCACTCGTTCAGACACGACGCCTCGCTCTGGACATGGATGTACCGGATTCTGCTCAACACGTGCCGTGACATGGGACGCCGCCGGAATACCCATGGAGAGTCGCCGCTCGAGCCAGAAACCTTCGCCGAGCCGACGACGCGGAGCGTCGATCATCCGTTGCGTCTGGCGTTGAAGCGCGCGCTGACCGAGCTCGCGCCGATCTACCGCGAGGTGTTCGTGCTGTGCGAGGTCGAAGGGCACACGCATCGCGAGGTCGCGGAGATTCTGGAGATTCCCGAAGGGACGTCCAAGGGACGCCTGTTCGAGGCGCGCCAGCGGCTGAAGGCGCGACTGCAAGGCACAACAGCCACAGAGAACGTGCACATATGACACCACAGAATTTCGATCGCACCGACGACGAAGCGTTGTCAGCGGCCGCGCGATCCCTGCACGAAGAATGGGAGACCCCGGCGTTGTGGCCGGCGATCGCGACCCGTCTTCGTCAGGAAGATCTCGCGTCGTCGCGCCGGTGGGGGATGCCCGCGAGCATGACGTGGCGGCTGGCTGCGGCGGCCGTGCTCCTGCTCGCCGTGTCGTCCACGACCTGGGTGCTCTTGCGCAGCGGGGCGCCCACCCGATCCACCCGCGAAGTCCAGGCGTCGGATGAGCGTCTGCTGACCGACGAGGCCGTGGCTGCGATCGATCGATCCGAAGAGCAGTACGTCAAAGCGATCGACGAGCTGACACGGCTGACCAAGCCGAAGCTCGACATGCCCGACTCGCCGCTGATCGTGAGCCTGCGCGATCGCCTCACGGCCATCGACGCCGCGATCGCCGAATGCCGGAAGGAAATCGACAGGAACCGTTTCAATGCGCTCCTGAGACAGCAGCTGTTGTGGATTTATCAGGAGAAACGCCGCACCCTCCAACAGGTGCAGGAGTCGGATGGACATGCGTTGTAAGACGATGTGTGCGGCGGCAACCGCGCTCGCGATCCTCTTGCCGATTGGCCACGACGCGGCGGCCGCGGAATTCGCGCGCGACGAGGTCGTGCGCACGGCGACTCGTACGATTTCCGTCAAGGGCTCGCCGGTCCTGGCGATCGATCATCAGATCGGCACGCTTCGCATTAAAACCCATTCGAAGCCCGAAGTGCTCATCGACGCGACGTTCCGCGTGTCCGCCGCATCCCGCGACGTGGCCAATGAGTTCATCGCGGGCATGCAGCTCGATATCGTCGAATCCGCGTCGCGGATCAGCGTGCGCTCGATCTATCCCGACTCGACTCGCCGGCTCCGAAATGTCAGCTTCGTGATCGATTTCGACGTGTTGATGCCGGCAAACCTGCCCCTCGAAGCGAGGAATCGATTCGGGGACACGTCGGTGACCGGCCTCATGGCGGGTGCCACCATCGACAACGGCCACGGGCTCCTGACCGCCACCGACGGCAAGGGACGCTATCGGCTGGAGAACCGGTTCGGTGACATCGACGCCTTCAGGCTCGACGGCGACGTCACGCTCGTCAGCGCCAACGGCTCGATCGCGGGCGAGACGATCAGCGGCGCCGTCTCGGCCACCAACCGGTTTGGTGACATCAATCTCAAAGCCCTCCAGAAAGATCTCGTCGTCGACAACGCGAACGGATCGATCGTCGTCGAGAACGTCCGCGGCAGTGCGCGGCTCAGCACGCAGTTCGGCATGGTGCAGGCACAAGCGGTCAGAGCCGGTCTTCAGGTGACGAGCGCAAACGGATCGATCCGCGCGAGCGACATCGACGGCACCACCTTCCTCAAATCGACGTTCGGCTCCATCATCGTCGATCGCGTGCGCGGGGCGCTCACGGTGCAGGGCGCGAATGGTGATGTGCGCGGCGCGGCGTTGACCGGCGACGTGACGGTGACGAGCACATTCGGGGTGGTTGCGCTCAGAGACGTGTCTGGAAGGATCGACGTGCGGAATCAGAATGGGGCGATCGCTGTCGGGGCGTCCGGAAAACCCGGCGCGTGCAGAGACGTCTCGCTGTCGACCACGTTCGGCGCGATCGACGTCTACCTCGCGAGTGGAGGCGCGTACGCGGTGAATGCGCGCACCACGTTCGGGAGCATCCGCAGCGCGATTCCGATTCAGACCACTGGAACGATCGGGGGCGCGTCGCTGACCGGCACGATTGGCGGAAAGGGCGGCTGCACGATGCAGCTCGCCGGACAAAACGGGAACATCGGGATTCAGTCGGGGCCGGGACCTGATGTCAACCTGCAGCTGCCGGCGTCCTCCCGAGGACCGCGCCCGCCAAAGCCACCGCGCCCGCCGCGTAGTGGGTTCGGTCTGCCGGCACCGCCAGCGCCACCAGCACCACCGGCGCCGCCCGCCCCGCCAGCACCACCGGCGCCACCAGCACCGCCGGCTCCGCCGGCACCACCTGCACCGCCGGTGCCGCGCTGAAATGCAAATTCAATGCAAAATGCAAAATTCAAAATGCAAAAAGGAACTGGCGATTCGACTCAGCCCTTTTGCATTTTGCATTTTGCATTTTGAATTTTGGATTACGACTTACACGGTGAAGGACTCCACTTGGAAGCGTTCGGCTCCTTCTTGTAGTGCGTGCTGGTCACGAAGTCCTGCGTCAGATACTTCGGGTCCGACACGATGGTGGTAACGACGAGCCATTCGTCGCCGTTGGGGGCCGGGAAGCGATCGAAGTACTCGAGCAGCGCCGTGTTCTCGCTGTAGGGCACGCCGTTCTTACGAAGCCATGCGGCGCTGAGCATCGACGTATTGACCTTCAGATTCCCGTAGCGCGGCCCTGCCGGCGCAGCGGCTCCGCCGCCACCGCCTCCTCCACCACCGCCGCCTCCTCCACCGCCTCGCCCGCCGCCACGTCCACCGCCAGCAACCTCCCACTCAGCAACAGAGAAACCCTGCAGCGATCGCTGCGCGGGTGCCGACTGACTCTTGTCGAAGAGCAGGCGACGTGTCTGCTGCCCGGCATCGGTCTCGATCTTCAGCGTCTGATCGTTTTCCCACGTGATGTGCAGACGGGTCGGAATGCGCATCAATCCCGCGGCGCCGTACGCAAGACATGACCCGTCCGTCGCGGGGTCCCACGAGTTGGCCACTTTGGTTCCTTCAGGATTGAGCGGCACGCTCGCCGTGTCGCCCTTGGCCGGCGTCACCATGCGCCAGCGCCAATCCTCGTTGACGATCGACACCCAGTAGCCGGTGAGATCGATGGGCGCCGCTGCTTGCGCAGCGGCCGCAGCGCCGCGCCCGCCGCCCGGCGCACCCTGAGGTGCCCCCTGTCCCCGCCCGGCAGCAGGCGCTCCTTGCGGTGCCCCCTGCGCCGACACCAACGCACCAGCCGCGAGCGCAATCGCAATGATCAGGGCGATTCCCGCCCCGGTTACCTGGCTCCTCACTGTTCCCTCCGGCTCGTTGTCGGGGCCTGCTGCTTGAGGCTCTTGTATGCCGCCTCGATGAACTGGTCCGTCGTCCACGGACCCTGCGTCGCGCCGTAGCGCCCTTCGTAGTCGCGAACCAGTCGCGCCGCTTTCACCTGTTCCAGCGTCATGCCCTTGTGAATCGCATCGTCGATGCGGTCGCGGATGATCGTCATCATGTCGCGATACTCGACGACGTCGGCTTCGTCGGTGAGACGGCCGTGTCCCGGGATCACGTAGGTGCCGCCTTCCTGTTTGTCCTTGGGGATGGTGATGTCGATGATCTGATTCAGCCCGCCGATCAACGCGTTGAGGCCGCCTGTCGAATCGAGCACCGGGAACGTTGTCGTCCGGTAGATGTCGCCGGCCACGAGCACGTCGGACTTGCGGAAGAAGACCATCACGTCGCCATCGGTATGCGCGTTGGGGACGTGCAGCATCTGCACCGCTTCGCCGTTGAAGAAGATCTCGAATTCGTTCGTGAAGAACGTCTCGGTCGGCATCGCCGAGAACGGGAGCGGCGGCTGCGCCTGCTGCATCTTCGCGTCGACGTTCTCGTGCGCGATGATCGACGCGCGGTTGGCGGCGCCCGGACTGGCCTGGCCTGCGAAGTTGCCGGCAATGATCGAACGGCCGGCTTCGGCGATCTTCTGATTGCCGCCGGTGTGATCCGGATGCGCGTGTGTGTTGATGATCCAGCGAATCGGCTTGTCACCGGCGAGCTTGCGGACCTCGGCCAGCAGCTTGTCGCCGAGCGCCGTCGTCATCGTGTCGACGACCAGCACGCCTTCGTCTCCGATTTGCACGGCCGCATTCACGCCGCCGCCGACGAGCATCCACACGTTGCCCTGCACGAACAGCGAATGGACTTCGTTGTCGGGAGTCGTTGCCGGATTCGGAGGACTCGGCGCGCTCCCGCTCTTCGGCGTGAATCCCGCTTTGACCGACTCGGGAAGCGCAGTGTCAGCACCGCCTCGCACGTCGAGCGGCGGCAATTTGTACTTCTTCGCGTAGTCGCCGGTGAACGGATTGGCGCCGATCAGATAGTGCGGCACATCCCCCTTCTCACGCGGCACTTCGACGGTCGGATAGCACGGATACGGCTGCATCACAGGGTTGGGTGTCAGCTGGAACCCGTTGGTCTTGATGAGCGGCTCCGTGAGATACACCGGATCCTGAATCTCGTAGATGTGCGTCAGATAGTTTCCGTGACGGATGAACCGCTCGGTCATCGTCGCGCGATCGCTGAGTGCGAGACCGTTCCGTCTGATCCAGCCCGCCTTCAGATGCGTGGTCTCGACGACGAGGGCGTTGCCTTCCCAGCGGCCAGTGGAGAATCCCTGCCACGTGTGAGCCGCGTACTCGGGTGGATGCGGCCGGCCGTCCATGTAGATTTCGCGTTTCTGTTCCTGCCACTGAATGTGCGTGTGCAGGCTGATCGTCGACTGCGTCTTCGTGTCGATCTCGGGCGTGATGCGGAGATTGCCGACGCCGCGGAAACCGTAGGTCGAGGGATGCGGTTTGCACTGATGCTCGGGCAGCGTCAGCAGCGACGCCTGCCACGAGTCGGCACGCAGTCGCATCGCATCGTTGATCGGCAGACCGCTGTAGTCGCCGACCTCGGGTCCAGGCACCCGTTCGACCTGATCCTCGTGGAAGATCGGCGCCCACATCCCCGAGAGATCGACCTGCGCTGTGGCGGGACGCACGCCGCACGCCACCAGCACCGCCGCGACCCCCAGCCTCACGACGATCATGCGCATGACACCCTCGCTTGTCCGACGTTGCCCCCGACGCCGCCGAGAACCCATTCTCCGACGCCATCGGGCGTGGATACTTTGACTGAACGAGCGGTGGAATCTTAATGTGCGTTCCTGGGGAAGTCCACCCGCGGATAGGCCACTTGGCGCCGCGCATCGACTGTGAAAGACTCTCACGACATTCAAACGGGGTCGGGAGTCATTTGGGGTCGGGAGTCATTTGTTGAGACTGGTGCAAAATGACTCCCAACCCCAAATGACTCCCGACCCATTACGGGCTTGACCATGAGGACTCGATACCGGACATGGAATTCATCTACAGCTTGCAGCACACGGCTGCGATGGACTGGTTCCGCGAAAGCGGATCGTTGTGGGGGTATCCCGCCGTCCTGTTTCTCCATACCCTCGGACTCGGCACGGTGGCCGGCCTCAGCGGGGCCATCGACCTCCGACTGCTCGGCGTCGCTCCCCGGATCCCGCTGGCCCCGCTGACGCGGTTCTTCGCCGTCATCTGGATTGCCTTCGCCGTCACCGCCGCGTCGGGTCTGGTGCTCCTGGTCGCGGAAGCCGAAGCCAAGCTGGCGAGCCCGGTTTTCTGGATCAAGATGACCTTCCTGGCGCTCGCTCTGGTGAACCTCCGCCTTCTTCGGACCCGCGTATTCGCCGATCCGAGGATCGATACTCACCCGATCGCCAGCCGAGCCAAGGTCCTCGCGGCCACGTCACTGCTGTTGTGGGTGGCGGTCACGACCGCGGGACGGCTCATGGCGTACCTCGAGAAGGGGCCGATCGGGTAGGCGCGAGGCTGTCATGAATCTGCCGCATCTTCATCTCATTCTGAATCACGTGCCGACCATCGGCACCGCCGTCGCGATCGGACTGCTTTTGCTCTCGCTCGTGCGACGCAATCAGCAACTGACTCGTGTCGGCTTCGAAGTCATCTGCGTCGTCGCCCTCATCACGCTGCCGGCGTACCTCACCGGCGTCGCGACCGGCATGGAGCTCGAGAAGCTGCCCGACGTCTCGAAGGCGGTGATCGCGCGCCATCACGACCAGGCGCTGCAGGCGTTCCTCTTCATGCTGGTCACCGCAGGCGCGGCGTGGCTGGGCGTCTGGCGCTTCCGTCGCGTCGGGAATCTCTCCACGACGAACATCGTTGTCGTCCTCGTGCTCGCCCTGCTCACGATGGGCGGCATGATGACGACGGCGACGCTCGGAGGCGAGGTTCGCCATCCCGAGATCCTGGCACCGGGTGAAATCGCGCCGACGGCACCGCCCGCCTGGCTCAGCGCAGCGATGGTGCAGCGATTCGTGCTCGACAATACGTGGGTCTGGCCCTCGTGCGAGACGCTGCACTTCATCGGCTTGTGGTTGCTCTTCGGTGTCGTGGTCCTGGTGAACCTGCGGCTGCTCGGCGTGATGAACGGCGCGCCATTCTCCGCGTATCACCGACTGCTGCCATGGGGCGTGCTGGGGCTGGGGATCAACCTCGTGACCGGCATGTTCTGGGTGATCGCGACGCCAGAGCAGTACATGACGAACATCTCGTTCGGCTTGAAGATGGGGGCGCTGATGCTCGCGGGGGCCGACCTGCTGTACCTGACGACGTTCGACGGGCCCTGGAACGTGAAGTCAGGCGAGGAAGCGCCGGCGCTCGGAAAGGCGTTCGCGGTCTCGGCGATCGCGCTCTGGATCGGCGTGATGTACTTCGGCCGTATGCTCCCGTTCCTCGGCAACGCATTCTGATTCGGAGCGACTCATGCAACTGGCGTTAACCGTAGGGAGTGTAGTGATCGCGGGGCTGATCGTCGTGGGCATCATCGGTTTTCTGTTCGAGAAGTATGCGAATGGGCTGGAACCGCGTGAGGGCGCCTCAAGAGGCGCCTCCCGCGACGTGCGTGAACAGACGTCGTAGCGTGCGTCTATGTTCAATATCGGCATACCTGACATACTGATCGGGCTGGTTGTCGTTGGCGTCCCACTCTGGCTGTATCACTGGGCATTTGAGGGATTCAATCTTCCAAAGGACAGATTCAGCAGATACGCCCTGGTGCTCGTGGTCACAGCAATCGTCGCCGCACTCGTCTTCAACTGGGCCACTCGGTTCCATTCGATCGCGAACTGAAGCGACCCTTGATTCGATCTCTTTTCCAGGTACGGGAGCGCTCTGAGACGACACTCACGTGTGTTGGCGGGCGTCCGCTTGCGCGGCGGCCGGGAACGCGGCCTCTGCTCCTACACTTACGCTGTCGCGTCGACTAGCAGGTGATTCGATGCCGATCTGTTCCGCGGCTCAAAACGTTCGAGCCGATTCGAGCAACTCGAACGCGATGCAGGAAAGTCGACGCGATGAATCGCTCCGCCCGCGTTCCTGCTTCGCGCTGAGTCGGCCTGGCGCACGCTCCCGCCCGCCAACACACGTGAGTGTCGTTGCAGTCGGTACTCCAGCGAGTGAGCGTTGCTTGACGACGATTACGTGCACCGATGAACGTGCGTCGGCGGCGTGAGTCCGGTGCAACTGGTCACGAAGCGTAGCATCGTCCGAGGCAGGTTCGGCACTGGCTAACGTTGCTGCTCACCTGCGGCGGCGCGAGTCACGACATCACCGAGCAGGGGCACGCGCGAGCGGGCCCGGTGCCGTCATGTGCAACCGCTGTTAGGCCCCTCTGGCCGCATGGTTCCAAGGCGCAGTCTCGTCTTCCCGTACTCCCAACTGATCCGCGAGTCGATCGACCCACTGAAGAAGACGTGCACGCTCGACGGGGACGTCCCTGAAGACTGCCTGCACGGCGTCGAGATCCGCGGATTCGATCAGGTGCTTTTCGTTACACACCCAACGACCTCGTTCACACATGACGGCATGGGCTTCTTCCATGACCGCTTTCGCCGCTTGCCCCACCATCCCTGCAACATTGCCACGCCGCGCATGCATCCGGGCGTACTCGAGGCTGAACGACCGGCAGAATCGCCACTTCGATGGCGCGGTTGCGATCAGCCTGGTCGGAAACGGCGCTGACGCGAGCTCACCGCCGAGGACTAGACACGAGGCAAGCTCCGCGCTGAGCAGATAGGTCGGCACCCCGGCCACGTACCCGAGCAAGGCGTCGATCTCGAACTCCCCTTGCTCGGCGCGGCGAGTCCAGTGCTCGACGGCGTCAAGGTCACGTAATAGCACATCGATTTTCAATCCGTCGCAGCGAAGCCATGCGCCCCCGTTCATCAGACGTCCCCATGAGCCCGGGGGGTACACATCACCGCGGGCCGCGAGTCTCTTCAGATCGATCGCGCCACGGTAGTAGACACCGAGGTCCCAGTCACTTTCATCGTCGACCGCCCCGAGCGCTCGCGAGCCGCCCAGTACGACGGCCAGCGCACCCGATGTCGCCATCAGTTCGTCGACGAGTTCGACGATCGTGTCCGGCAGTGGGGTTGTGGGATGCATACCGAATCTTCAGTACGTGTGAGGGCCTGACGACCGGGAAATGAACCGCGGCGCGTTCTTGCGCCGTCGGCTCCATTTC
>DATFRP010000183.1:0-28458 GCA_035263125.1 Vicinamibacterales bacterium | reverse complement strand
GTAGCGGCCACGCCGCCGGCGCGAGTATCGGGAACGGCCGTCTTCATGACCGCACAGCCCCGAGGGACACCGCCGGCGCTCGCGCACAACCTGCGCTACAACAAGATCCTGCACGAGCACGTGATCGTGCTGACGGTTACGACCGCCCCCACGCCCTACGTGCTGCCGGAAGATCAGATCACGGTGCAGTCGTTCGGGCAGGGTGTGTTCAACGTTCGTGCCCAGTACGGATTCATGCAGGACCCGAACGTGCCCGACGTTCTGCTCAAGGTGCGCACTGCAGGCGTCGAGGTCGATCTCGACGATGTGATCTATTTCCTCGGACGCGAGACGATCATCGTCACCCGTCGCGAGGGCATGGCGGTCTGGCGTGAGCGGCTCTTCGTCCTCATGGCCCGCAACGCCGTCCGCGCGACGGCGTTTTTCCGACTCCCGCCCGAGCGGGTGGTGGAGCTCGGGGTGCAGGTGGAGATGTAAAGAGCTGTCGGTGCGAGGGGGCTGACGATGGTCGGTGTCGCTGGTCCGGAATCCGGCTACACTCTGGGCTCCTCCAAGGAGCGGCCCATGCTGAAGGAATTTCGAGAGTTCATCTCGCGCGGCAACGTCGTCGATCTGGCTGTCGGCGTGATCATCGGCGCGGCGTTTGGACGAATCGTGACCACACTCGTCGAGGGCGTGATCATGCCTCCGATCGGTCTGGTCCTCGGGCGCATCGACTTCTCGAGTCTGTTCCTCGTGCTGGACAGCACCAAGGGCGTGCCGATGTCGCTTCGCGACGCGAAGGACAACGGCATCCCTGTCATCGCCTACGGTCAGTTCCTGAACGACATCGTCAGCTTTCTGATCGTGGCGCTCGCGGTATTCATCCTGGTGAAGCAGGTGAATCGATTGAAGACGTCGTTCGAACAACCGGCCACGGCTGCAGCGCCGATGACGAAGGAATGCCCCTTCTGCTTCGAGTCGATTTCGCTCAAGGCCAAACGCTGCCCCCGGTGCACCTCGCAGCTTGGAAGCGGAGCCAGCGCGGTCGAAATGACAGTTTGATCGCCGCGAACTCGCGCCGCACCGACAGCGTCAGTCGGATCGCACCGACAGCGTCAAGTCGGATCGCACCGACCGATTTCAGTCAGGATCGCACCGACTGTCGTCAGTGAGTCAGCGCCCGAATCGTGACGCCGGTAGCGTCACGTCCGCCCTCGCCCACGCCACCTTGAAGCGTGCCTCCGTCAGCGACGCATCGGCAGTTTTGTCCTGCGCACGCAATGCCTGCATCAGCCCGAACAATCCCCATCCGTTTTCACGATGGCGGCGCAGATGCTCCCAGTACACAGTCTCGGCTTCTGCAGCGCGCCCCGCGCGGAGGAGGATCGCGCCGAGCGCGAGCCGTGGAGGAAAGTGGAATTCAGAGGGCTCTGTGTAGACGAGACTGTCCTCGAGGCGCACGGCACGATCGAGGTGCGTGATGGCGACCTCGTAGTTGCCACGCGCTGCGGCGATCTCCGCGGTCAACACTTCGGGTGCCGGAGCCAGGATGGCACCGGATTGATTCGGCGAAAACATCGGTTGGCTCATCGACGGATCAGCGGTCAGGACGTTCAGCTTCTGGAGCTCCTGCTCGGCATCGGCAAGCCGATCAGTCGCGACAAACGACAATCCGCGCGCGTAGTGCCACACGGCGCGCAGCACCGGACTGAATGACGGCGGCTCGGGTTCCTTCAGCATCTCCTCCCACCGACCGAAGCGCGTGAGCGCGTAGAACGGCACCATGCGGAACCCCGCGGTCAGCGGCAGCGTCTTGAGCGTCTCGTCGTCGATCTTCGACGCAAGCTGACGCGCCGCATCGATCGCAAGACGGCTCTGTCCATCCTCGGTGGCGGCGAACCAGAGGAAATGAATGTTGTGCGGGTAGTACGCCATCGGATACAGACCCTGCGCGCGACACTGGCTGATGTAATCCTCGTCTGCCGCGACGGCGAGCTGATTGCTCTTGATCGCGTCGGCGTACCGCCCGATGCGTTGATAGATGTGCGCCGGCATGTGCACCATGTGCCCGGCGGCTGGCATCAGCGTCTGCAGTGTGTCGGCGGCCTTCTCGGCCTTCTCCGGCGTCGCGGTGCCTTCCATCAGATGGATGTACATGTGCACCGCGCCTGGATGTTTCGGATTGCGAGCCATCACCTGCTCGGTCAGTTCGACGATGTCGTCGGTGCGCGCGTGCGGGGCGCCGTCGCGCTGCCAGTATCCCCACGGGCGCAGATCCATCACCGACTCGACGTACAACATCGCCGCGTCGAGATCGTTGGGGAACCGTTCGTGTACGGTGCGCATCGCGTCGGCGTATGCAGCATCGCGCGGCTGACGATCCTCCGCGGTGCCCGAGTAGCGCCGGGCGAGCGCATCGATGTACGCCTGCTCGCGTGGCGTCGCGCGGCTTTTCAGCGACACTGCTTGCTGCACCAGGTCGTAGGCCTGCGGTTCTTCGTTCGGCTCCATGAGCGCGTTGATGTTCGGACCGAGCACGAGCGCCTGACCCCAGTACGCCATCGCCAGATTCGGGTCGAGTCGGGCGGCCTCGCGAAACGCGCGGCGCGCCTCAGCGTGATTGAACGCGTACGCCAGGTTGAGGCCCTGGTTCATGAAGACCTGCGCCTGACGATTCCGCGTCGACACCGGAAAGGTGTGACTCCCGAGATTCTGAAGTCGAGGAGCGAGTGCGCCCGTTGGCGACGCCTGCGGTGCGCTCGGCTCGCGGTAGTGCACGTGGCCGCCCGGACGGCTGACCTGTCCAAGTGCTGCGCGTGGATGAATCGACAGGACGGTGATCGCCAGAGCAACGGAACACACGCGCTTCATACACTTTCCTCGTGATCTCCGGCAGGATAGCAGCATTGCACTTTGATTGCAGTCGGTGCGAGCCCGTCTTGCGATGATCGGTGCGATCCCGTCTTACGATCGTCGGTGCGATCCCGTCTGCGACGGTCGGTGCGATCTCAGCGTCGCACCGATATGCGGTAGCACCGACATGCGTCAGCTGGATCGCACCGACAGCGTAAGCCTCCTCGCACCGACAGCCGGTCCGAAGGACCGGCCACCTCGCACCAACCAGTGACCGGAGGCACGCGCGGTATAATTCGGCTCCTTCGAACATCCGAGGAGTGTGCCCGTCGTTATGAGTTACCAGAGCCTGGAAGACGTGCTTCGGACGGTCGCCAGTCCGGTTGATCTGCTGCGCAACTCGCAGATCGGACCGTACGCCTTTCCGGTGGTGCGTCACGAGTTCACGAACTGGAGAGACGAGCAGCGAGCGTGGCGTGACACGTGCGCGCTGTTCGACCAGTCGCACCACATGACCGACCTCTATCTGGAGGGGCCGGATGCGCTCAGGGTGCTCTCGGATCTCGGCGTCAACAGCTTCAAGACGTTCAGAGTCGATCAGGCCAAGCAGTTCGTCGCCTGCAATCACGACGGTTTCGTGATCGGCGATGCGATCCTCTTCCATCTCGCAGACAACCAGTTCAGCCTCGTCGGGCGTCCTCCGGCTGGTAACTGGGTGCAATATCACGTCGAGACCGGCGGGTACAACGTGAGGGCCGAGCGCGACGAACGGTCGGTGGTGAATCAGGGACGACGCCGGTACTTCAGATATCAGGTTCAAGGTCCCCACGCGCAGAAGCTGATGGAACGGATCACCGGAAAAGCCACACCCGACATCCGCTTCTTCAACATGGGCGTCTTCAGCATCGGCGGCCACGACGTTCGCGCGCTGCGTCACGGGATGGTGGGTCAGCCTGGGTGGGAACTGTTCGGCCCCTGGGAACACGCTGAAGATGTTCGTCAGGCGATCGTCGAGGCCGGCCGCGAGTTCGGATTGCGGCAGGTGGGCGCAAGAACCTATCCGACCAGCTGCCTGGAGTCAGGATGGATTCCGTCGCCGCTGCCGGCGATCTACAGCGGCGAGGCGATGAAGGCCTATCGGCAGTGGTTGACCGCGAAGAGCTACGAGGCGAACGCGTCGCTGGGCGGCAGCTTCTACTCGAACGACATCGCCGACTACTACCTCACGCCCTACGATCTCGGCTACGGACCGTTCGTCAAATTCGATCATGAGTTCATCGGACGCGCCGCGCTCGAACGCATGGCGCAGCCCCGCAAGAAAGTGACGCTCGTCTGGAACGGCGACGATGTGCAGCGGGCGATGGGCTCGCTGTTTCATGCCGGTGATATTGCGAAGTACATCGACCTGCCGCTGGCGAACTACTCGACGCTCCCCTTCGACAAGGTGCTCAAGGGCGGGACGCGGATCGGCGTCTCGACGTACACGGGCTACATCTACAACGAACGGGCGATGGTGTCACTGGCCGTCGTCAACAACCAATACAGCGAGCCTGGGACCGAGGTGACGCTCGTGTGGGGTGAAGAAGGTCGAGGGTCGTCGAAGCCGACCGTCGAGCGACATGCGCAGGTCGAGATCCGAGCCACGGTCGCGCCCGTGCCGATCTCAGAAGTGGCGCGCGTCGCCTATCGCCCCAAGGCGCTCGCGTAACGGGAACGCGCATGATTACAGTGATCGATATCCCGAGCAGGACGAACGCCCAGACCGCAGACGGGCACCTCCGCCAGGTCCTCAGCCCATCGCAGGACGGGACGCGGGTTGCAGTCGCCGTCCGGGAGGTCGATCCCGGCAGGACCTTTCCCATCGCTCCCAGCGACAGGACGCAGGTCGCCTACATCCTCGACGGTGCGGACGCCACGCTGACGCACACGATGGGCGGCACAGCCTCCGAGTACAAAACGCAGAAACGCGCCGGCGTCTATCTGGAACCTGGTGACGAAGCGACAGTGGCGGCGTCGGGCATACCGCTGGTGCTCCTGCTCGTCACGGTGCCCAAGCACACGGGTCGATCGACCGGCAAGGAAACGGCTGCAGGCTACTTCTTCGAGGAGTCGGCCCTGCGATCACTCGTCGACGAACGACGGATCCGCGAACGCACGTTCTGGGTCAACAAAGAGACGGGCCTCTCAGGCGCGTGGGATCTGCAGATCGGCCGCATGAAGTACGCCCCGCATGCGCATTCCCCGCGGCACGTGCACCACCCGTCGAAGACCAGCACGATCACGCCAGAGCACTTCTATCTGATCGAGAACGGCCACGGCGAAGTGAAACACGATACTGGCAGCCTCCTTGTTGGCCCGGGCAGCCTCGTGCTGATTCCCTCGGGCGAATGGCATCAGCTGATCGCATCCGACACCGGTTTCGACTACATCGAGTTTCAAGCACCCTTCGACTTCGTGACCACGATGGATCACGACCCGCTCGGCAAGAACTGGTACATCAAAGGCACCGACGACGGGACAGGCAAGCCAAGGCTCTGGGTACAGAGCTGATCCCGCTTTGATCGCGCACGCTGAAGCGTGCGCTCTACGGAGTGTTCGGTAGAGCGGGGGCTTCAGCCCCCGCGATCCCTGGAGTCGCCACCCTGAACAGTTCATCGGCTGCGGTGAGGATCGTCCACTGCAGACGCTGCGGATACTGCGGCTGACTCGCCAGAAAATCGCGCACCGTCTTCGCCACTTCAGGCGAGCGATGGCCCGCCAACGTTGATTCCATCCACCGCGTCGGGAAGAAAATGTCCCCCGTCTGCTGGACGTCGCGCAGCAGATCCAGCGCAGGCCGCACGAACTGGCGCGCGTGCGCTTCACGCAGCGGATGATTGAGATACTGCAGCGACTCGAGCACCCACGGTTCGCGGCGCCGGTTTTCCACCGAGCGGAAGCGCGCGAACGCGCGCTCGCGCACGGCAGGATCGGCCGAGAGCGCGGGCACGACGAACGCGAAGCGCGCCTTGCGATCGGGATTCAGCGTGCGTTCGAGCTGCACCCGAAGGATCTCTTCCCATCCGGGCGCCTCGCGGACGGCGAGCTCGAGCGCCAGGGTGATCTCGTCGGGCTCGGCGAGCGTCAGGCCCGGCACCTTCTCTTCGCGCCGCCACACCCGATCGAGCCACACCACCCCTTCGCGCGACAGCACGACGTCGCGATAGATGTTGAACCACGCCGCCTTCTCGCTCTGCGTCTTCGCCCGCGCGAGACCGGCGCGCAGCATCGCTTCGAGGCCAGGGCCTCTCGTCGCGCGCTCGGCCGGCGTCATGAATCGCCAGAACAGGCGCGAGACATACGAGAGCACGCGCTGTGCGTTCTGCTCGTCGGTCTCCTGTGACAAGGCGCGTGCGGCCGCATCGGCAAAGGCAGCGGACGTGATCCGCGATTCGAGGACGTTGTCCCATAACGTCACCCACGCCGCACCTCGCGTCAACGCCGTCGGCACGTCCTCGATGTGCGCGAGCAGGTAGTCGCGGCTGTCAGGATCCAGCACGAACAGACCGTAGCCGAGGCCGGCGCCGGCGGGGAGCACGTACAACGGACGCTCGAGGCCTCGCGTCTTCGGCACGGTGGTCATGTCACTCGCGACGGAGACAGGCAATTCGCGCACCGTCCCCGGATAGCCGAGCGCGACCCGCATCTGCTGCGGCCAGACCAGGTGCCGGCCGAGCGGATCGCGCTGGGTCAGACCGATCGAGACGAGACGATCGTGCGCATCGAGCTTCACATCTGTCGTGAACGCCGGCCGGCCCCGCTCCTCGACCCACGCGCGACTCCACGCCGTCACGTCGATGGGTGTCCGCTCATCGAGCATGCGCACGAGATCGAGCCACGTGGCGTTGCGGTAGGAGTACTTCGCGAGATACGCGCGCAGCCCGTCGCGAAAGCGATCGGCACCGAGCATCAGCTCGAGCTGGCGCATCACGATCGGCGCCTTCTGATAGATGATCGGCCCGTACAACTGGCCGGCCTCATCGAGGTTGGCCAGCTCCTGACGAATCGGGTTCGTCCCGGCTGTTCGATCCACCTGATAGGCCTGCGGGTAATAGGCGAGCAGAAACCGCAGCTCGTGATTCACCTGCGGGAACGAGGGATTCACGATCTTCGCCGCCATGAAGTTGGCGAAGACCTCTTTCATCCACACGTCGTTGAACCACCGCATCGTCACGAGATCGCCAAACCACATGTGCGAGGTCTCGTGCGCGATGACGCTGGCGCGATCGAGCAGCTGATTCTGCGTGGCCGACTCGTCCAGCAGCAGACCCGATGCGTTGTAGAAGATCGCGCCGGCGTGCTCCATGCCGCCGAACTGGAACGACGGGATGAGCACGAAGTCGAACTTGCCCCACGGATACCGAATCTTCGTGTAATCCTCGAGCCAGGCGAGCGCCCTGGCGTGCAGGTCGAAGATGGCGTCGCGGTTGCGCGCCACTTTCATCGCGTCGGTCTCGCGATGAAACATCCGGAACTGACGTCCCCCGCGCACGGCAGTCTCGACGGAGAATCGTCCGGCGGCAAACGCGAACAGATAGGTCGAGAGCGGCGGCGTCTCGACGAACTCGATGACCGACGCGTCGGGCTCCGCTCGCCGCGCATGCTCGCTGCCGTTCGACACCGCCTGCCAGCCGGCCGGGACACGCAGCGACAGGGTGTAGCGCGCTTTCAGATCGGGCTGGTCGAAACAGGGAAATGCCAGGCGGGCACGAGCGGGTACAAACAGCGTGTAAAGAAAATCGTCGTTCCGGTTGAGCGCCTCGTCGCCGGCCGTGAACTCGAACTCGACGCGGTTGACCCCCGCCGCGGTCAGCTCCTCTGGAATGACGATGTGCCCATCGCCCACGACGACGTTCACGTCGCGTCCCCCAATCCGCACCCGCCGCAGGCGCTCCGGCGGCTGGACATAGTCGAACACCAGCCGATGACGGGCTTTCAACCCGACTTCGGCGACCACACGGCCTTCCACCGGCTGTCGCCGGTCGGCCGGAATGGTAAAGGTCAGCTCGTATCGCAGGTCGCGGACGACCTCCGCCCGTTCCTGGGCGAGCACTGCCGATACGCCCGGACCGGGTGACCCCGGCGTCGCCGGCTGGGATTCCCCCGACAGGGCAGTCAGGGCCAGCGCCATAAAGCTCAACATGGAAAGAACGATATCAGGGACAACGAGGAGAACGACGGGACGCACCTCCGGTTAGAATGCACCCGATGCACGTCCGCGGGGTCGGTGTCTTGCTGGCGGTGTCTCTGACGGTTTGTGTGGCCGAGGGAAGCCGCACGACCGCCCAGCAAACCGGAATTGTGCGCGGACATGTCGAGATCGGCATACCCGTGACCGTCCGCCGGCCGTCGGCGGTCTATTCGTCGCGCACGGTGGCGCAGCCGGTGCTCGCTCCATCCTCAGAGCTTCGGCACGTGGTCGTCTTCGTCAAGGATGCCCCGGCACGCGCGACGGAGCCGATGAAGGTCGAGATCAGACAGCGCGATGAGAACTTCATTCCACGCGTGGTGGCGGTTCCGGTCGGATCGGATGTCGACTTCCCGAACGACGATCCGATCTACCACAACGTCTTCTCGCTCTCGCGCACCAAGACGTTCAACCTCGGTCGCTACCCTCGCGGCGACTCACGCAGCGTTCACGTCAGCAAGCCCGGCATCATCAAAGTCTTCTGCGACATCCACTCGCACATGACCGCGACGATCATGGTGTTCAACCACCCCTGGTTCGCGGTTGTCGGAGAGGACGGACGATTCGAACTCACTGGCGTCCCGCCTGGTGAGCGCAAGATCATTGCATGGCACGAGCGTCTCGGCGACTCGCCCGTTCCCGTGCGCGTCGACGCAGGCGGCGTCACCGAAGCGAACTTCGTCCTTCCCGTCCCGGCGCAGTGAAGCAGCCCCCACGGCTTGTCGCGCGGACGATGGGCGTCATCTTTGCGACGGTGGCGGTCATCCTTCTCATCGTCTTCATCGTGCTCGTCGTCGACGCCCGCGATCGGGTGCGGGGGGCCGAGACTGCGAAGTTGGACGTGAGCGCAAGCATCTTCACCGAGTTCGAAACGCGCCACGAGCAGGATCAGAACGCGACGATCGCGACACTTGCGGAAACGCCGGCGTTCAAGGCTGCCCTCGATACGTACTTCACCGAAGCGCGACACGCGCCGTCGCGTGAGCAGGAGACAGCGCTGCGCCGCACGGTCTCCCGCGAGCTCGAGCGACTGGCTGGCGTCACCGGTTTCCAGGCGCTGGCGGTGCTCGACTCCAACGCTCGTGTGTTCGCCAGCGCAGGCACCGCGCGGCAGCGCTGGCCGGTCGGCGAGCGCGTGCAGCTCTCGGCGCGCAGTCAGGGCTCGTTTCAGAGCGTGGCCGTCCTGTCGTCCGGTGCATTCCGCGTGTCGGGCGCGGCGCTTCGCGTCGACGAACGCGATGTCGGCACCCTTCTCCTTGCGACGACGCTCGACGAAGCGTATGCGCGCGATCTGGCCAAGCTCGCACAAGCCGGCATCGTCATCACCGTCAACGGCGCCGTGGTCGGGCAAACAGTACCCGAGCAGGTGACGCGCGATCTGCTCGGCGCCGACGGCAATCCGGGTCCGACGCGCCGACTCGGTCGAGACGAGTACGCCATCCGGACGCTGTTCACGTCCGGCCCCGTGCGCATCTACTCGTTGACCTCGATCGATGCTGCGGCGAACAAGGCCACACGCGAGGCGCTGGTCGCGCTCGGCACGGTGGCGTTCGGCGGTGTGGTGCTCGCTGCGTTGGGCAGCCTCTGGCTTGCGCGCGCGCTCACCGATCCGATCAAACGAGTGGTCAGGGACATCACGACGATGACCGCCGCGCGCGACTTCGGCCGTACGCTCGAAGCCACGGGCACGAGTCGGGAGCTCGATTCGCTCGCGGACGCATTCAACAGGCTGATGCGAGGCCTCACAGCGGCGGAGTCCGAGACCCAGTCGGCGTATGTGGGCGCAATCCGCGCGCTCGCCGCCGCGCTCGACGCGCGAGATCCCTACACCGCCGGCCACTCGGAGCGCGTCAGCGCGCTGTCAGTGCTCATCGCGCGGCAATTGGAGTTGAGTGAGACCGAAGTGGACGTCATCCGCCTCGGCGCGCTGCTCCACGACATCGGCAAGATTGGCGTGTCAGATCATGTGCTGCGAAAACCCGGACCGCTCTCCGCGGACGAGTTCGAGCAGATTCGGCGACACCCCGGTCTGGGCGCTCGCATCCTGCGCAAGGTCCCCTTCCTCGAACCGCACCTCGCGATCGTCGAGCTGCATCACGAGCGCCCCGATGGCAAGGGATATCCGTTCGGTCTGCTGGGCGACAACATCCCGGTCGAGGCTCGCATCGTACACGTAGCCGACGCGTTCGACGCCATGACGAGCGCACGCGCGTATCGGCCTGCCCGGGCTGCATCGGTTGCGCTCGTCGAATTGCAGCGATACTCTGGAACCCAATTCGATCCTGGGACCGTCGACGCGCTCCGCATGGCACTGGCCGCATCCCCGTCCGCACCGGAGCGACAGCTGCAGGCGCTGTTGGGACGAGAAGCGTCGGCGTGACTCGAAAAGTAGAAAAGTGGAAGAAGAACCGACCTACTCCACGACTTCTAAACTTTCCAACGTCCACTTCTTCCACGTTTCCGTTTGCCTACTTCTCGCCGGCGTCGTACCGGCCAGCGCCGGCCAGCTGGCGCGTCCAGCCGTAGTCGCTGTCGATTCATCGATCGCGATCGATCGCACACAAACGATCGACGGCACCTACTCGTCCGGTGTCACGATGGATGCAGTGATGTCGATGGGGCTGCCCGGCGGCTTCGAAGGCATCGTGCGTCCGTGGGTCCAGCGCGCACCCACCGGCGAATGGAACCGGCAGATCTGGGTCGCGACGATGCGTTACGAGCGGCCCGGCGCGATCGGTTTTCGCGTCGACGCCGGACTGATTCCGTCGCCCATCGGACTCGCGAATCTGATGCTGCGCCCGCAGCTCAATCCGACGGTGTCGCTGCCGGCGTCGCTCTTTCAGGCGCTGCCGCCGGTTGAATTCGGCGCGCCGCGAACGACGCTGCTCGGAGCCGTCTACGCCTTCGGCGCCAACGCCGGCCTCTCGGGCCGCCACTGGGACGCGCGAGCCGCATTCATCGACACCTCACCGCTGCGGACGCGTCGCATCTTCGGCTCGACCAACCCGCCGCGCTTCAACAACGTCGTCATCGGCGCCGGTCTCACCCCGTTTGTCGGTCTGCGCGTCGGAGGTTCGGTCACGCACGGCGGATGGGAGCGCGCCGGGGAGAGCCCGACGATCACGCAGAACCGCGATGCAACGATCGTGACGATCGAATCCGAGCTCGCCTATCGATTCACCAAGGTGCAAGGTGAGTGGGTGCGCGACCTGGTGGAAACCAACAACGGCACCGCGGTGGCGTCTGGCTGGTTCGTGCAGGCGCAGCAGACCATCACACCGAGATGGTTCGCCGCCGTGCGCCTCGAACGGATGACGGCACCCGCCTTCACGACGTTCGACACCTATGTCGATCAGGAACTGAACGGGGTCGAAGAAACGATCGGCTTCAGAATTACGCCCGACCTGACGTTGCGCGGCGACCATCGAGCCAGACGCATCTTTGGCCGCACGACGTTCGATCACCAGGTGGCGGTGTCCGCGGTTTGGTGGCGACGCTGGCGGTGACCCTTCAGACGAAGAACACGCGCTGCACGAACCAGTAGGTTCCCGCACAGATCACGACGACTGATCCCGCGACTGCGACGCGCGCGCCGATGATGTCGCTCCGGCGCCGAATCGCTTCGAGGAGGCTGGCCACCAGCAGCACGACGACGAGCTGACCGATTTCCACGCCGAAGTTGAACGAAAAGAGCGACCACCCCAGTGCTTCGCGTGGCAGCCCGAACTCGCGCAGCACGTTCGCGAACCCGAAGCCGTGCACGAGGCCGAAGGTGAGCGCCGCCCACGCGCGGAGGTCGCGGCCGTCTCCCCTGACCAGGTTGTCGGCGCCGACGAACACGATGCTGAGTGCAATCGCCGGCTCGATGATGCTTGGCGGCGGCGTCACGAGATTGAGCGCGGCCAGCGACAGCGTGATGCTGTGACCGATCGTGAACGCGGTGACGATGCGAACGAGCGCCATCCAGCTGCCGCCGAGGAGCAGGAGTCCGATGAGAAAGAGGATGTGGTCAGGACCAATGAGGATGTGATGCGTCCCCGATGGAATGAACGTCTTCATCACCGCGATCGCGCCCTGAGTCGTCCCGAGGTAGTAGGTGTGCTCCTCAGTGCTCGCGTTGAAGATGACCTGCTGTCGTAGATCGCGATCCTCGTAGACGTTGATGAAGGTCTGGTGGAGCGGATCGTATGGGAACAGATTCGTGTCGATCGTCAGCGAACCGGGATGTTCGTTCGGAATCCGGTATTTCAACCGCAGCGCGAGCTCGTCGCGCATCAGCTCGATGCTGGTCCACTGAATCGCGAGCCGGCGATCGCTGCGCAGCACGATGCGCGGCGCGAGGATCTGGCCGATCCGTTGGCGTTCGCTGGCAACGAGCGAGTCGTCCAGCAGTCTTTCCGGCGGACTCACCCCGAGCTCGTGGGCTACGTCGATGATGTGGACGACGAGCGAGCCCTCGATGTTGCCGCCGCGAAACACGATGTCGAGGTAGCTGAAGGGCGCCGGGTGGGCCATCGCCGGCGACGCCGACACGAGCACAGCTATCGCCGCCACAAGGAGCCGGACAGGCATGGACTGGCGAATTGTACTCCGGCGCCGTGGCGCACGCCGCCTCGGCGTTCAGCGGGGGGACTCGGCGAGCAGCGCGTCGATCTCCTCGCGGTACTCGCGGGGGCTCACGTCTGTGTCGCCCTCGTGTGAGTGACGGATGACACCCCGGCGATCGATGAGAAACGACGCCGGCACGCCGGAGGCGCCGAACGCCGCGAATGCCCGGGCACGCGCATCGAACAGCACGCGAACGCGGGAGGGGTGCGCTTTCAGAAACGCATCCGCGTTGCTGCGGTGCTCGTCGACGTTCACCGCGATGACCTCGACGCCCCGCGCCCGGTAGTCGCGATCCAAGCCGTCGAGGGAGGCAAACACCTCCGCGCACTGTGGACACCAACTGGCCCAGAACTTCACCAGCACGATCTTGCCTTTGAAGTCCGACAACCGTGCGGGCGTACCTTTTGGTCCGCGCAGTTCCACCGATGGCGCCATCCAGCGATCCGCTGCGACGGCGCGGCCTGAACCACTGACGATGTTGATCGCGATCAAGAGCATCACGACGACGAGACGGATCGGCAGGCGGATTTGCGTCGCCTTTCTCCATCGCCGATACTTGCCGCGGTGTCCCTCTACTTCCGCGACCTCTCCTTCGATGCGCCCGGCCGACAGGTGACGCGCGGCGGCCGGGACATCAAGCTCACGCGCAAGGCCTTCGATCTGCTCGCGCTGCTGATTGAGCGCCGGCCCAACGCCGTGTCCAAGGACGACATTCACGCGCGGCTGTGGCCCGACACGTTCGTCGCGGAGATCACGCTGCACAGCCTCGTCTCGGAAATCCGCCGAGGCATCGGCGACGATTCGAGTGAGCCGCAGTTCATTCGCACGGTCCATGGATTCGGTTATGCGTTCATCGCCTCCGGCGCCGAGCGGAACGAAGGGCCCAGCGGAGGACGGCGACGCGTGCGCGGCTGGTTGATTCGGGATACCGAGCGTCTTCAGGTCTTCGACGGCGAGAACCTGTTCGGTCGCGGCGACGCGGACGTCATCGAACTGCCGTCGACGACCGTGTCCCGCCGGCACGCGCGCATCAATGTCGACGAAGACGTGTGGCTCGAGGACCTCGGGAGCAAGAACGGCACGTTCATCGGCGAGCGCCAGGTGACCGGACGGGTGCGTCTGGCAGACGGCGATCGCGTGCGATTCGGATCGCTGCTGATGACGTTCAGGCTGGCGCGCTCGGCCGATGCGACCCAGACGCAGTCGACCTCGTCCGGCAACTACCCGGTCGCGTAGTCGCATCGACGCCTCGACTACACGCCTGCTTTCTTCTCGCAGACGCAACGCACCAGAGAGCCTTCGCGCGAATCACGCGAGGCCAGCGCTGCGCCGCCCGCACCCCGTCGGTGGCCGAAGCTCCACGAGAGACCCAGCGAGAGACCACGATCGATCGCGTGTGTGTTGCGGCCCGTCATCGTTCTCGTGTATCCCACGAAGAGGTCGGTCGTTTCGCTCAGCGAGATCGCGGTCGCTCCGCCCAGGTTGAAGTAGCTCTCCCTGCTGATCTGGTCGTGGTGCAGCCGCTGGTCCGGAGTGAGGAGCGCTGCATTCAACGGCAGATCGATCCCGGTGTGACCGATTCGACTGGCTGCCGTGACGATGAAGCGCCACGACGGCGTGAGGAAGTAGGCCGACTCGACCGAGGCGGTGCTGTAGCGGCGCGCGTATTCCAAGGCGCCCTGCGACAGGTTGATCGCGTACTGACCTTGAACGACCAGCCCGAGCTCGGCAAAGAGTCTGCCGACAGACACACCGGCGAGCCCTTCCTTCAACTGACGGCCCGGCGCCGCATGTGCGTAGTACTGATAGTCGTTCGCAGGCAATTCAGTGCCGGCGAAGGGCGTGATCTGAATAGGTCCGCGCGCGACGTTGTACCGCACATTCATACGCCAGTCTTGCGCGGACGTATGCCAGTTGCCGTCGTCGAGCGTGATCGGTTGATGCGGGAAGCTTCCGCGATATCGCGATGTGACCATCGGCAGGCCGACGGTCACCGCGATCCGGTCGGTCAATCCGTAGGTCACGTCGAGCAGCGTGGTGTTCGCGTCGATATGCCCGCGGTCGTACGCAACATCCGGCAGGTAATGCCTGGTCGAGAGCGAGTTGGTGAACACCATCGACACGGTGCCTTCGCCCTTCGCCGGCAACCACGCCTGCGCGTGCGCGGCGGTCGACGTCATCGCCAGAACGAGCAGAGAAAGAGCGGCGCGGACCGCCGAGACGGTCGTCAATCCAGTCATGATGTGCTCCGGCCTGTGAGAACGGGTTAGGTGCTGCGCTTGGGCGACGACGCGGTGCGATTCTTCATGACGTCTTCCACCTTCGCGAGGAAGCCGTTGATCTTGTCCGACGCTTTCAGCGTGGCCATGAACTGGTGAGTGGCCGGCGTGCGATCTTTCTGGCCCTCGACCGGTATCAGCACCGGTTTCGATGCGGCCGCGTTGACCCCAGGCACGAGCACGATGGCCTCACTCAGGCCGGCGAGGACGATGTCGACCGGCGCCGCCTGCAACGCCTGAGTAAGCGCAGCCTCGTCCTTTGCAACCGTGACGCGATGGCCAGCACGTGTGAAGTATTTCTGCAGGCGACCATCAGCGAGCGCCTTGCTCGCGTCGCTGGTCCCGCCGGTGTAGATCACGATGGCTCCGGGATGGATCGACGCATACGCACGCGCGAAGCGATCGCCGCGGCTGACCAGGAAGAACTTGTCGCCGCAGGCACCGAGACCCACCTGCCACGTCGAACATGCACCCAGAAGCACCGCGATCGCGACAATCTTCCGCATAACCGCCCCCGTGAGAATTTGATGGCTGAGTATATCGACAAGGCAGCGGGCAGATCCTTGGAAATCCCTTGCCTCGATCTGGTTTCTCCCGCCCGTCCGCACTGCTATTTCCAGGGAAGCAGCCGGTCGAGGATGCCGCGCGGAGGGGCGGAATTGTCCATGACCCAGATGTCCGAGCGTGCGGTCGCGATTGACGTGGTCAGCGTACCCGGACCTGAGAGCGTCAGCCCCCGGATTGGTTGGGATGCGTGCGGAATGGGCCCGAGATCCGGATTGATCACCCGCTCGGCGAGCGTATCGATATCGATCGACGTGAGCGCGTAGTGACGGAGCTTATCTGCCTCGCGGAGGACGTAGACATGCTTGCTGTCGGCGGCCCAGGCCGAGGCCAGCCAGAATTCCTCGCTGATCACGCGCTTCTGCTTTCCGTCTGGCGAAACGATCACCGCACCTTCGTCGGTGTCGCAGACGATCCAGCGGCCATCCGGCGACCATTGCGGCCGTAATCCGAGCGCGGCGACGTTCGCCAACAGCACCGTGGGTGCCGCTCCCGACCCGACGCGAACGGTGCCCATGCCGGAGAAGTACTGCTGGTTCCGCATGATGAAGGCGATCGACCCGCCGTCGGGGGACCAGGTCGGACCATCCTGGTAGAAGAGCCCCGACGTCAGCAGCACCGGAGGACCGGCCGCCCTCACGGTGGAGATCCAGATCTGGTAACCCGCCTCCGAATACCGCTGATACGCAACCCGCTCGCCATCTGGCGAGATCGAGAGTGCCCCGAGCGCCAATGTGCTGTCGCCTTGCGGAAATTGATCAGGGCTGACGACGACGGTGTCGAGCGTCGCATCGCTCCGGATTCGCGACCACACTCGCAGCACGCCGTTCTTGTCGGACACGTAGACGAAGTGATTCCCGTCCCGATTGAACGAGGGCTCGAGCTCGTTGCGCGACGTCGCCAGCATCTTCTTCGGAGCCGACCCGTCCAAGGGGATGTCGACGAGGTCGAAGTCGATCGCCTCCGACGCAAACGCCATGCGCCGGCCGTCGGGCGTCAGGCTCGGCCAGTTCTCGCTCCCCACAGTCGACGTCACCGGGATGCTCGTATCGGTGTCGAGGTCTGCCTTCCACAAGTGTTGGCCCGTCGTCTTGGGATCCCACAACGACACGATGATGTGCCGCGAATCGGGCAGCCAATCGAATGTGACCGCGGCCGGCGCTTCGTTCGTCAGCGACTGAAGCACCTGATAGGGCTTGCCGGTCGGCCACGGGATCACCCAGAACCGCGACGCGGGGATGTGATTCGTTGCTGAGTACCAGCCCCAGGCCCAGACGAGAATCTTGGTGCCGTCGGGGGAAAACCGCATCATGCCGTCGACGAACGAACTGTCATGGAACGGTGCCTCGATGTACTTGCGCGGCTCGCCGCCGTTGGCCGACACCATCCAGATGCCGCGCCGCAAATCAAACTCGGACTTGACGTCAGAGCCCTCGCGAAAGAACGCAAAGGTCCCGCCGTCGGGCGAGATGGTCGCATTGCTCGCGTTGGGCACGACGAGCTGCGGACTGCCTCCCGCGGCGCTGATCGACCACAGCCCCTCGTGAGCCTCCGCCTGGGAGTGGTAGTAGATGCGGGAGTTGTCGGGCGCCCAGAACGGATTCGAGCTGTTGAAGCCCGCGTGCGTGATCTGAAGGGGCTGCGTCGACGAGATGCTACGCGTGAAGATCTGCAGGACACCATCGACGCTGGATACATACGCCAGTGCTTTGCCATCCATCGACCAGGCCGGCGACCCCTGGAACCCTCCATCGGTAACGATCGGACTGAAGTGACCAGAGAACGTTGACGGGGCCGGTGCGAGCGCCAGCGTCGTCACCACAACGGTCGCGACGGCAGCCAGCGCACCGAGCGCGATCGTGAGCCAGCGACGCGCGCTCGGCGGCGCGACAACGACACGGTTGTCATCGCTGGTGATCTCGCCATATCGACCGTGCAGAGTCGCGAGATCCTTGTGAAGATCGGCCGTCGACGCGTATCGGTCCCCAGGGTCTTTGGCGAGACAGCGCTCGATGATCCAGCGCAGCATCGTCGGGATCTTCGAGTTCAGCTCGCCGATTGGCCGCGCCTCGTCTGAGATGATCGCCGTCATCGTCTGCGGATGGGACTCGCGGCGGAATGGGTGCGTGCCGGTCGCCATTTCGTAGAGCATCAAGCCGAACGAGAACTGATCGGTGCGGAAATCGATGTTGCCGCCGCGCGCCTGTTCGGGACTCATGTACTGCGGCGTTCCCGCCACGGTACCCGGCAGCGTCACCGTCACCGCATCGTGACCGGCCACTTCGGTGACCCCCTCCATGACTTTCGCGAGACCGAAGTCGATGATCTTGATGCGACCATCGTGCGTGACCATCACGTTCTTCGGTTTGAGGTCTCGATGCGCGATGCCGGCATCGTGCGCGGCGCGAAGGCCCGCGGCCGTCTGCACGGCGAGAGCGAGCAGGCGTTTCAGGGGAAGCACACCGCGTTCGATCTCGACGCTGAGATCGTGTCCGCGAATGAACTCCGACACGATGAATACGCGACCGTCATCGACGCCGACGTCGTAGACCGCGATGATGTTGGGATGATTGAGGCCGCTGGCAGCCTGCGCTTCCTCGAGCAGGCGACGCTGCCGACTCGGATCGACGGTACCGTCCTCACGCAGGATCTTGAGCGCGACCTCGCGACGCAGTTCGGGATCGCGAGCCTTGTAGACCTGCCCCATTCCGCCGCCCGGCAGGGGCTCGATGATCTCGTATCGACCGATGCGATCGGGTGCGTCTCTCATGACGTCGTGATCGTCCGGCCTGGTCCCCTGGACCCGACTCAGCCGTGCCTATCCTAGCCGATCGCGCCCGCGGCGCGCGTCACACCGTGATGACGGGGGACAATTCCAGCCAGGGGCCAGGCGCCGGCAGTGCCGGAAGCGGATCGATCGTCGCGATCAACGGAGCGGCAGGGATGCGAGCAAGCGAGACGCGCGACCCTTCGTCGCTGAGGAGCAGCGCCCGCGCATAGCGATCCGCGGATTCGCCCGACCCGTTGTAGGAGGCCCACGCCGCGAGCGCCAGGTGCTGCCACGTCATGTCGGGTGCGAGTTTTCTCGCGAGCTTTCTCAAGAAAAGGTTGGTGCCGAGCCGGATGTTCTCCCGCCAGTCCCAGGCGAGTTCGGCGCTGACGTGCTGATCGCCGACGCGGGTGAACTGCGAGATGCCGACGCCGAAATCGAAGCTGGCGAGCGGAAAGCCGGGCGGATCGTCGGGCCAGTCGAAGCGCACGCGGCAGTCGGGCTGGGCCGCATCGAGATGATGACGGCGCGAGAAGGTCATCGCCGCCGCGCGCTGTGGCTGGCCTGCGAACTGCGTGAAAGCCGACTCGTGCTGGAAAATCGCGCGCACCATGTGCGAAACGTTCTCGTCGTACCCGGCCAGCCGCGCATCGAGATAGCTGAAGACGTCGGCCTGCGACGGGTTGGTCCCCGAGATGCGCAGGTGCACGTGGTCGCAGAGAGCGATGCCGTCGCCTGCGACGGCGACGATCAGCAGCGCGTGGCCGCCGAGCACACGCCGATCGTCGTTGTAGGTGTACGTGCAGCCCGGACCGAACAGCGTGAAATCGGCCGATCGACTCTCCCCTCGCCACTCGCGTTCGAACGTCTCGCTCGTGCCGCGGTAGCGATACCCCCCGACGTTCATGTGGCGGCAGAGGACATGACGGCAGACCAACCGCCATTGAATCGGATGCAGCACCGGATCGAAACCCTCGACCGCACACGACACACGAATCGACGGCATCCGCGGCTGAGAGGTCAGACGAAACTGATTCGCGTTGAAGTCGACCAGACGCGGCACACTGCCCGGCGCATAGCCGGGCGGATCGCTGCGATCGAGGTTGGCGATGACGAGACGCCGGCGTCCGCTGGTCACCTGACGTGAGGGTGGACGCAACCCAGTGTCGGCGGGAGCGAAGTCGCTATCGAGAATGTGCCAGTCGGGAGCGTGCGGCATTGCGGCTTTCTCGTTGAGTAACGATCGAACCACACGGACCGAACTGGTCAGTAGGTTCCGCGGGAGAATCTCATCGGTTCGGAGCTGATGCAATCGGGGTCATACCTTAGGCCCTTGGTTTTATGTGCACCATCTGAACTAGCGGTCCAAGGTGACTGAACCCTTACGAATCAAGAGGTTCAGAGCGTTCCAGTAGAACCCTCCGATCCGGTCAAATCCTCACAAACTGATCCCCTCCGCCAACGGATCGTCCTCATCGAGCAGAAACGTATGCTCGCCTGTAATCCATGCGGCGCCCTCGATCTGGGTCACGAGCGCAGAGAGATCACCCACGATCGTCCGCTGCAGGGCGCGTCCGCGCATCAAAGCACCGGTTATCCCTTCGTGCACGAAGTTTTGGCCGTGGGGCAGGAGGCCCATCGCGTCGAGCACGGCCATCACCGCAGATGTCGGCGTCCCCCCCGGAGAGCGATCGATCGAACCTCCGCTCTTGACTGTCACGCTGCGCAGATGCGCCTCCGGATCGTTCGCGGGTCCGGTGAACACCACACCTGCCATCCCGCTCACGGAAGGGTCGAAGGGATGCACCGGGCGCAGCGTGTCGCCGGCCGACTCGCAGATCTGCGACCCGAGTCGTCTCAACTCGGGCACGCGTGCAGGGGTGAGCGGAATGCCGACCGACTCGGTGTCGACGATGGCGTAGAACCCGCCGCCATACGCGACGTCCACGCGAACGTCACGAACGCCGGCCTTCACCGCGACCGATGGGGCATAGACGAACGACGGCACGTTGGTCACCGCGACAGAATCGACCGCGTGGCGGTCGCCCCGCTTCTCGATGCGTGCGAGCACATGGACGGTTCCGGCAGGCGTGTCGAATACGACACCACAGTCGCCTTCAGCCGTCCCGGTGACGATCAGCCCGCGTTCGAGCGCGATTGTGGCGATCGCGATCACACTGTGGCCGCTCATCGACGGGTAGCCGGCGGCGTCCATGAAGAGCAGACCGGCATGCGCTTCTGGTGACGACGGGTGCGTCAGCAGCGCGGCAGTCATATCCTGGTGCCCGCGCGGCTCCAATATCAGCGCACGGCGATAGGCGTCGGCGTGGCGTTTCCACCAGTCGCGTTGCTGTGCGGGGGTCTTTCCCGTCGGGACCGGAACACCGTCGACGATGAGCCGGAGAGGCTGTCCGCCCACGTGAGCGTCGATGGTCTTGATGACTCGAATCATGGTTTCGGGCGTTCAGAGTTCCGTGCCGGTTTTGGTACCGTAACGCATAATCTGCTTCGTCGCTCGCTGGTGCATGTATGACCAAGAATCAGAAAACGGTTCTCTTTGTCGTCATCGGCGTCGTCGTGATGCTGATCGTCGCCGTCGCCGCCGTTGGTGTGTTTGCGGTCAGGTCGATGTTCGACAACATCGCGACGGATCAGGCAACGGCAACGAAGACCATGGACGATGTACGAGCGAAGTTCGCACACGCGATGCCGGTGCTGGAGTTGCAGCCGGGCGGCGTGACGCTCTCTCGACGGCCTCCCGATACGCCGCCGCCGGGCAAGCTCAAAACGTTGCACGTGCTCCATTGGAGCGTGCACGAGAGCCGGCTCTCCAGAATCGAGGTCCCGTTCTGGCTGGTTCGCATGCGAGACAGTCCCATCGACGTGATCTATCAGAGCGATCCCGACGCCGGCGGGCTGCGGGTACGGACACCGAGCACGGTGCACGTGTCGGACATCGAGCGCTTCGGCCCGGCGCTCCTCGTCGACGGCGACATGCCCGACGGGGGGCATCTGCTGGTGTGGTCGGACTAGAGGACAGATCAGCTTCGCCCGGCGGCGCCTGAACCCGCGCAAAATCAGCCGTTTTCACGTGGCTTGTCGTTTGCACTCCATGGTCGTGCCAGCTCCGGGAGAGAACGATCATGGGTGCACGACACTGGAAGTTATTGCTCATTGCGTTGACCGCCAGCGTCGCGATGACGGCGCCGGCGGGGGCTCAGAGCACTGGCAACCGCGCGTACGATCGCGGCTATCGCGAGGGTGTGGACCAGGGCGCACAGGATGCGCGTGACGGCCATGGGTTCACGATCGACAGCAACCGCGTGTATCGCGATGGCGATCGCGGGTACGAGCGCCGCGACGGCAGTCGCGACTGGTATCGCACCGAATTCCGTCGAGGGTTCAACTCCGGGTATCGCGAGGGGTTCAATCGCGTTCGCGTCAACGTGCAGTACCGCAACGATCGATGGGATCGCGGGCCGCGCGGCTATCAGGAGCCGGCGTTCGCGCGAGGCTACAGCGACGGCCGGAAGCAGGGCATCGACGACGGGCGTGACCGCGATCGGTACGATCCTGTGCGACACGGCGACTATCGCAGCGCCGACCAGGGCTACGAGCGCTCCTATGGCTCGAAGGACGCCTACAAGAACAACTACCGTTCGGGGTTCCGTCAGGGATACGAGGACGGCTATCGCGACGGCGCGCGAAGACGTCGGTAATGGGGAGGACCGGCCGGGCTTCGTTCGGCCGGTCCTTGCTCGGCAGCGGTTGTGATCGGTAATATTAGAAGTTCCTGTCGAGACATGCCGGTATCGTCTAGGGGTTAGGACGGGTGGTTCTCAGCCATCAAACCGGGGTTCGAATCCCCGTACCGGTATTCAAAAGTTCAAAGACCGCAAAGAGGTGAAAGCAGTCGTAGTGTCCGGCTTCAGCCGGACCGTCCTCGCTGCGGGGTACACTGCGGACCACCCCTCGCGTCGGCACCCTCGATCCGCGATTCCAGGAATTCCAGATCCAACCAGCGCCAACTCGGTCTCGCTGTTTTCGTACGTCGCGTGATCGATCGAGCGTTGAAAGATGAATGCCTCCTCCAGCCGATCCAGCCTCTCTCGAAGTTTTGCCGCGCCTCGCCTCTAAGCCTATCGGTTTCGTTCGCGCGCGCCTGCTACGTACGCCACACGTCGAGCACGATCGCGTTTGAAGAGTTTCGGTACTCGGGATCTGGCTTCAATCGTTCGCGATGATTTACGAACAGGCTCGGACATCTCCACGTCGTCCGCAATCCATTGCTCGCTCTCTGTGATCGAAGGCTCGATCGTGTCGCCATGCTTGAACGCCTGCTGGTTCTTCAGAAGGAAGTGATGGTTCGTGCT
Organism: Vicinamibacterales bacterium; assembly: GCA_035263125.1. Classification (GTDB taxonomy): domain Bacteria; phylum Acidobacteriota; class Vicinamibacteria; order Vicinamibacterales; family UBA2999; genus Gp6-AA40. The sequence continues at coordinate 5,802 of DATFRP010000183.1, read as the reverse complement.
GCGCACGTCTGGATCGGTGACTCGTTCGCGCCGGCGTCACGCCGAAGCAGCGAATCGTTTACTGAGCTGTCACCCGAGCCCAACCTTCAGCGAGCATGATCGGTTCGTGTGGCGGGGATCCTCCTCGCGCGCACAACACGCATCGACACATTTTTCGCCTGTTACTCGGGGTGGGGGCTTCCAGAACACCGAGTGGCCCGGCTGGCCTGTTCGGCACACGAAATCCAAAGGAGACGATCTTGTCGAAGCATTTTTTCCTGACACTGTTCGCGCTGCTGCCAGGTCTTGCGGCAGCTCAATCGGGCAGTGGTAATACATCACTGCCTGTTGGCAACTTTGGCGACCGGTCGATCCTTCCCACAGGCCAGGTCATCACGCCAATCGCTGCACCAGGCTCGACGCTTCAGGCGCTCTCCACGGGTCTGCGCAGCGATGGCAACGCCGATGCGGCGCAAGCCGTGAACACGCAGCTGAGCCCTGACGGAAAAACGCTGCTGGTGCTCACCAGCGGCTGGAACAAAAGCAATCGCCGCGAAGACAACACTTCCATTTCGTTCCCGGCGCTTAATCCCACCACGGGCGCGCAATCCGGCACCACGACTCTTTCCGAATGGGTCTTCGTTTACGCGTTGAATACGGATGGGACTGTGACGAAGACTCAGCAGGTCAACATCCCCAGCACTTACAGTGGCCTGCGCTGGTCTCCCGATGGAACGCGTTTCTATGTCTCCGGCGGTCAGGACGATCGGGTTTACGTCTACAAGAACGACGGCACACGCTTTGTTCCCGACGTTCCGTTCGTGCTCCTCGGCCACAACTCGAACGCCGACGCTCCATTCCCGAAATATGACGGCTCGATTCTCAAAGGAACGAAGGCGGCCCAGGCAACGACTTTCAATGGAAGCTCGCTGATCGTTGGAGGCGCCGTCGTGTCCGGACTTGCGCTGAGCGCCGACGGCAAGACGCTGATCGCCGCCAATTTCGAGAACGATTCGATCTCGATTGTCGATGCGGAGACCCGTGCTGTGATTCGCGAGGTGAAGTTCTTCACACCGGGCGGAACGGTGGCTCAGGGCGAGTTTCCTTACGACGTGGCGGTTCTGAACAACGCCGACGGATCAGCCAAGACCGCCTTCGTCACGAGCCAGCGCGACGACGAGGTGATGGTGGTCGACGTCGCAAGCGGAACCTTCTTGTCGATCGCGGTTGGCGAGCAACCTAATCGGATGACGCTGTCGAAAGATCAGGGGACGCTTTACGTGGTAAACGGCAACAGCGACTCAGTCTCCGTGATCGACACGACGACGAACGAAGTGACGAAGACGATTTCGCTTTCACGCCCGCAGGACAAGTACAAGGGCGCCAATCCAAACTCAGTGGCTCTCAGTCCGGATGAGAAGACGCTCTACGTGACTCTTGGGTATGAAAATGCAGTGGCCGTCGTGGATATCAAGGCCGGTCATGTCAGGGGTCGTATTCCCACCGGCTGGTACCCGACTTCCGTTTCGGTGAGCCCCGATGGATCGCGGATCTACGTCTGCACGTTCAAGAGCAATACCGGCCCGAATCCCACCAACGGGCCAGCTCCAAATCCCACTGGCAAACAGGCACGGCCGTGGCCGCTGGCGAAGGCGCAATTGAACATCATTCCCGTGCCGAATACTCCGACCCTCAACGCTCTGTCGCGGCAGGTGGACGACAACAACGGCTTCGGCAACCGGCGTCCCGATGCGCTGATGAACTTCCTGCGAACCAAAATTGAGCACGTCATCTATATCGTGAAAGAGAACAAGACTTACGATCAGGTTCTCGGCGATCTGCCGATTGGCAACGGCGACCCCAGCCTCACGATGTATCCGCAGGCCGTATCTCCCAACCACCACAGCCTGGCGACGACGTTCGGGGTGTTGGACAACTTTTACGACTCGGGCCAAGTCAGCGGCGACGGGTGGGGTTGGTCAACTTACGCCATGACCACGGACTACAACGAGAAGACGATTGCGGTGAACTACGGCAACGGCGGCAATGGCGTCACTTACGACACCGAGGGCACGAGCCGTCTGATCGGCACCCGCCTGCCCGACACCGACGGTAACCCCAACCCCTTTACCGTTCGGCTCACCACGGTACTCGACCCGACCGGCAGCTCCGCCATCATGCCGGGTCCGAAGAATGTCAGCAATCCATCGGGCAGCGACGACCTCGATGATGACGCCGTGGGAGGCCACCTGTGGGATTCGGCGCTGCGCGCGGGCAAGACGGTTCGCAATTACGGGTTCTTTGTTGACGGCGCCTACTACGTGACATCTCAAAGCGATCCGACCAAACCGGATCCGGTGTTGAAGTTCTATCTTCCTATCTCCCCCACACCCTTTGCGGCGAATATTCCACAGGGAGTGCCGCTCTCTCTGGGGCTCAGGGACAATACGGATATCTACTACCGCGGCTTTGACATGAACAACGCGGACACGTACCTCTACAACGAGTGGCTGCGGGACATGACGGCGAACGGCCTGCCTAATCTCACGCTGCTTCGCCTGCCACATGATCACTTCGGCAGCACGAGTACCGCTGTCGCGGGACTCAGGACCAACTCCCTCCAGATGTCCGACAACGACTACGCCATCGGGAAGGTCGTTGAAACGATCAGCCACTCGCAGTATTGGAAGAACACCGCGATCTTCATTCTTGAAGACGATGCACAGAGCGGGGGCGATCACGTCGATGCGCACCGGTCACTCGGGTATGTCATTTCGCCGTACAGCCGCCGCGGTGTCAACATCACGACCAACTACAACACCGTGAACATGCTGCGCACGATGGAGGATCTGCTTGGCATCGACCACTTGAATCTGAGTGATGCCAATGCCGCGCCCATGGCCGACGCGTTTACCCGGACGGCGGATTTCACGCCCTACAGCGCCATCATTCCCGGCGGCCTGTGCTCGGCGCCCGTTGATCCGGCTCTCGTTCCCGAATGCAATTCCCTCAACGCAAGGCTCACTCCGGCGCCTACCGAGCTTCACGACGCGGCCTGGTGGGCTGAAGCGCTGAAGCCTTTCGACTTCCACGATGCCGACCGGATCGATGCCGAGGCCTTCAATCGCGTGCTGTGGGAAGGAACGATGGGGGACATTCCGTACCCGACCACTCGCAGCGGTAAGGATCTGCGCGGGAACCGGCCACAGCTCCTGAAAGCGTGGGAAGCGAGCAGGAAACACTGACGCAGCCGGAGCCGGCGTCGCGCGTGTAGGATACGCGCAGGTCAGATAAGACGTGAGTGGCTGTCCGCAGGGCAGCCACTTTTCGTTTTATGACGGCGTGATTGGGCGGGTGTCGCACTTGCCGCACGATTTCGATCTGCCAACTGACCTGCACGCGGATTCCGGCACGTCGCGCAACGGAGACCAAGAGTTTCCAACTGGTTGAGCTACGTCGCGATCCTGAGCTCGGTCGATGAGTGCCGCTGATCAAGGCCGCCGAATCCTGCGTTCTTCTGCTCCTGTTGACACGCGATAGGTGTGTGTGGTCTCCTGCCGTCACCCGATAGGAGTCCGTGAAGAGCGCGAGGCATCTGGATATGCGTAAACAGCGTGCAGCAGTCTTCGTGATCGCAGCGCTCCCAGTCGTCGCGGCCGCACAACAGTTCCTGGCGGCGCCACCGGGAGTGGATCCGAATGCGCGATTCGAGGTTGTGGCGATCAAGCCGATCGAAGACGCAAGCCGTCCGATGTTGATACGGATGACGCCGGGTGCACTCGACTCCGCAGTGCCGGTGGGAGTCCTGCTGCGCCAGGCGCTCCAGAAGCCGGACTATCAGATGGTCGGTGCGCCGGGCTGGATCAACACGGACCGTTACTCGATACGAGCGACGGTTCCCAAGGGCGTGCCACCCGCCGCAATGTCGGTCATGATGCTGAACCTGTTGAAGGATCGGTTCCAGCTCGCGACGCACATCGAAACTCGCGAGCAGCCGATCTTCCATCTCGTGATGGCGCGCAGCGACGGGCGACTCGGTCCGGATCTGAAGCCCACGTCGGCTGACTGCCAGGCCACCATCGCCGAGCGGCAGGCGGCCGAGAAGCGTGGCGGCCCGCCGCCGCTTCCCGATCGCGACGGGTGCGGTTCTGGCCGTACCGGTCCTAGCTTGCTGGCTCGCCGCGGTGGCCGCATCGCCCAGCTTGTCTCGCCGCTGTCGGATCTCACTGGCCGTCCGGTGATCGACAGAACGGGACTGACGGGCCTCTACGACTTCACGCTCGAGTTCGCGTACGAGGGTCGAATGCCGGGCCTCATGGGCGCGCTCGGTGCGCCTCCGGCCCCGGTCGATCCGGATGCGCCAAGTCTCTCCGCAGCGCTGCAGGAACAACTCGGACTGAAGCTCGAGGCCGCCCGCAGCCCGGTGGAGGTCGTCGTCATCGACAGGTTCGAGAAACCAACGGTCGACTAGGCGTTGAGGAGTCGCGGCATGGCCGATCGCAAGGATGTGGTCCAGGGAACGCTCGATCTCCTGGTGCTGAGAATCATCGCCACGCAGCCGATGCACGGATGGGGCGTGATGCAGCGTCTGCGGTACCTGACTGAGGATGTCTTTCAGGTCACGCCCGGAGCGCTCTTCCCAGCGTTGCGGCGGCTCGAGGAGAACGGTTGGGCGTCCGGCTATTGGGATGTCTCCGAGAACAACCGGAAGGCGCGCTATTACGCGATCACCAAGGCAGGACAGAAGCAGCTGGCCCGTGAGAAGCAGCACTGGAAGTCCATCACCATGGCCGTCGAGCGGGTGCTGGAAGGCGCATGAGACGCGTCTGGTCTCGTCTGCGAGCCACGCTGCGCGGAGCAACTGACGCCAGCGGGAGAGACGACGAGCTCAGTGAGGAACTCCGCGCGTTCGTCGAGCAGGACGTCGAATCGAAGATCCAGTTGGGCATGACTCCGGAGGACGCACGGCGCGCGGCCCTCATCGAGCTGGGGGGCGTCGAACAAGTCAAGGAGCGCGTCCGGGAAGACCGTGCGGGAGCGCGTTGGGAAAGCGTGGTTCGGGACATCCGCTACGCCATGCGCAGTCTCGGCCGGGCACGCGGGTTCTCGTCCTCGGTGCTCGGAAATCTCAGCCTGGGTCTGGCCGCGACCGTCGTGGCATTCGCCTTCATCAACGGCGCGCTGCTTCGTCCGTTTCCCGGTGTCCGCGACCAGGATCGCCTCGTGACGCTTGCGATTCTGGAAGGCACGCCCGTCGGGCCAAGAGTCGCCGCAACCGCGTCGGCCGACTACCCAGAAGTCTTTCGTACTCTCGGTGAGGGCATGACCAGTCTCGAAGATCTGGCCAGCTTCACCGAGTCCGACGTGGCGGTCACCCTGCCTCAGTCTCGCTCGCTCCCGGCGGCCTTCGTGTCGCCCAACTACTTCGACGTGCTCGGAGTCCGGCCAGAGGCCGGACGCACCTTCGTGCGCGCGGACGGCCAGGCCGCGTCCGCCGTCGCGGTGATCGGCCACGACCTGTGGACGCGAGAATTCGCGCGCGATCCGTCGGTAGCTGGCCGCCCCCTCCAGGTGGGCGGGCAGACCTTCCAGATCATCGGCGTCGCGCCGCCCGGATTTCGTGGTACGAGTCAGGACCCGGTCCAGGCGGGCGTTGATCTCTGGTTGCCGATCGCTCTCGCGGATCGTGTTGGCGATCCGCTGTCGTTTGGTCGGGGCGGGTTTGTCTTCCTCGACGAGCAGCCGGGCGAACGCGTGATTCGCTACGTGGGCCGAATGCGCGACGGAGTCCGCGTCGACCGCGTCGAGGCCGAATTCGCTGTC
>DATFRP010000182.1:0-5993 GCA_035263125.1 Vicinamibacterales bacterium | reverse complement strand
TCAGTTCTCAGTTGGCCGTTCGATGTGGTCGATGACGAAGATCGGGATCGTCGCTTTCTCCGGCTGCAGCTTCAGACCGAGCTGCTCCTGCAGGGCGGTGAAGAAATCAGGAAGGTTGTCATCGGCGGCCGCGCCGGTTGCTGCCCCGGGTCCGCGCGGCAGAGCAAAGCGCAACGTCAGCGCATAGAATCCTTGAAGTCCGCTGCGATTGATCACTTGTCTACCGGCAAGTCCACTGATCGAAAGCACGAGCGAATCCAGCAGGATCCCGCCCGACACGATCACTCCCTGACCGAACAAACCGCCGCACCGGCCCTGCGCATCTGCCTCAGAGAATGATGTCGGGGGCGGCGGTGGCGGCGTGCCGGGAGGACGTGGACTGCAATCGAGCGTCGATGGCTTGAGTTGTGGACCGAGCCGCCCGTCGCTGCGCGCGACCACGAGCGCAAAGATGTCGCGCTCGCGTTGCTCGACGTGCGCCTTCAGCTTCATCCGCTCCTCGAACATCGTCCGCATCATCTCGGACCGCTGCTCCCGCGTGGAGCCAGCCGGTGGTTTGGTGGTGATGTCGTAGCGTTCTTGCATGGCCCAGTCCGGGAGACCCTCGACCTCGCGAACAGGTACCGGCGCTGCGACCATGATGAGGGACCGAATGGGTTGATTGACCATGACCGACGTGCCGTCCGGCAGACTGCGCATCCCGCCGCCGGCTTCCAACGACGTGTTTTTCTTGATCGAGACGATATCGAATTGTGCGGGAGCCTGGGGAGCCTCGGCCGTCGATTCAATCGACGATACAGCCGCGATCAGCGCTGCGGCCACCAACGATTTCATGGCAACCTCCTCCGACCACGAACTCTTGTTCGCGGCATGCCGTCAAAGGGCCAGTAGCTCTCGAGGAGATCATCCATGAAATGGCTCGGTTGGACCAGCGCGATCGTCCCCGACGTGAAATACGGCGTCCGGCTGCTTTGGCGCTCGCCCGGGTTCACAATCACGGCGCTTCTAACGCTGGCCCTTGGCATCGGGGCAAACACTGCCATCTTCTCGATCGTCAATGGCGTGATCCTTCGGCCGCTCGCGTATCCCAAGCCTGACCAGTTGATGTATCTGACCACCCAGTTCCCGTCATTCGGGTTCTCGCAGTTCTGGGTATCGCCGCCGGAATACATGGAATTCCGCGAAATGAACCGGTCGTTCGCGGCGGTCGGCGCATTCACGACGGGCGAAGCGAACCTCACCGCCGGCGATCGCCCGCTGCGTGTCCGCACGGCGGCGATCGACGAGCATCTGCTCAAAGCGCTCGGCGTGCCCCCCGAACAGGGCCGCCTCTTCGCGCCGGGCGAGACCAACGTCAACGCGCCGCCTCCGGTGCCTGGCCAGCCCACCAACCAACAACTGCCGCTGCCGGCGATCGTCATCCTCTCTCACGAGTTGTGGCAGAGCGCGTTTGGCGGCAAGCCGATCGTTGGACAGACCGTCGAACTCGACGGCCGGCGCCGAGAGGTCCTTGGCATCATGCCGCCGGGCACCGATGTCATGGACAACCGCACCGAAGTATGGCTGCCCCTGGGACTCAACCCTGCCAATCGCCTCAATCGCGGCAATCACTATCTGTATCTGATCGGCCGTTTGAAGGACGGCGTCACAACGCAGGCGGCGCAGACTGAGTTGGACTCGCTCATCAAAACGTGGGGAGAACGCATCGGCCTTCCGCAGAAGGGACCGGGCAGCCACGTCTTCAGTCCACTGAAGGAACGAGGCGCACACATTCTGCAGATGAAACCGCTGACCGACGAGGTGATCGGCGGCGTGAGCCGATCGATCTGGGTACTCCAGGCTGCGGTCGGATTCGTCCTCCTCATCGCGTGCGCGAACCTCGCGAACCTGCTGCTCGCGCGCGCCGAAACGCGTCATCGTGAGTTCGCCGTTCGCACCGCAATCGGCGCCACACGCGGGCGGCTGTTGCAACAGTTCATGACCGAGAGCGTGTTGCTGTCGATCGTCGGCGGCGCGCTGGGTCTCTTCGTCGCACGCGTCGGCGTGCAGGCGCTGGTTCGTGCGTACCCGGCGAGCCTGCCCAGGACGAGCGAGATCGCCGTCGACCCTGCCGTGCTGTTCTTCACCTTCGCAGTTGCGTTGGCCAGTGGTGTGTTTTTCGGGCTCGCGCCGATCATGCACACACGCGTGAGAGGCCTCGTCACTGCGTTGAAGGAGGGCGGCGACAAAGGAGCCACCGGCGCGGCCCGTCATCACGTCCGCCGCGCGCTGGTGATGGCGGAAGTCGCGCTCGCGGTGATGGTCGTCATCGCGGCAGGTCTGCTCGTGCGAACGGTCTACAACCTGACCAACGTCGACGCCGGTTTCAATCGATCCCGACTGGTGACGTTTTCGATCACTCTGCCGCGCGTGAACTACCCGCAGGCGAGCGCGCGGATGGCGATGTTCCAGCGGATCATCGACACGTTGCGCGCGGTGCCGGGCGTTCAGGGCGCCAGCGCGATGAGCGGCCTGCCGCCGAATCGCCCGCTCAACGCCAACGACACTGACATCGACAACTACACTGCCCCGCCCGGAGGACCATACGAGAACGTCGACTACTACCAGAATGTCGTCGCCGACTACTTCGAGACAATGGGCATCCCGATCGTCCAGGGTCGCAGCTTCCAGCCGGCAGATGCAGCATCGACCGGCATGGTGGCGATCGTCAACGAGCGGCTCGTGAATACGTTCTGGAAGGGGAAGAACCCGATCGGACAGCGGCTGCGGCCGTGCTGCGGCGATCAGGTGCCGTGGTTCACAGTGGTCGGCGTCGCGAAAGATGTCAAGCAGGGGGGCGTCGATCAGAGGACCGGCACCGAATTCTACTTCTTCGTCGACCAGATGGCCGCGCTGCCGCCAGCAAACGCGCAGGCGCCGGCGACGATGAATATCGCGTTGCGGACGACGTTGTCAGCATCGGCGCTGGCGTCGACAGTGGAGCGCACGGTCCGTGAGGCGGATCGAACCGTTCCCGTCGTAAGGCTGCGTGAGATGGAAGATGTCTTCGCCGAATCGATCCGCAGACCACGGCTGCTCGCGCAGTTGATCGGCGTCTTCGCCGGTCTCGCGCTTCTCCTCGCCGCCATCGGAACCTATGGCGTGCTCTCCTACATGGTGGCCGAACGTCGTCGTGAGATCGGCATCCGACTCGCGCTCGGCGCCGATCGTTCCAACGTTGTCGCCCAGGTGATGAAACAGGGATTGGTGCTGACGATCGTCGGTGTGATCGTCGGAGTGGCTGGAGCCTTCGGCGTCAACCGCCTGATGACGTCGCTGCTGTTTGGTGTCAAGCCGACCGATGCAGCGACGCTGACGGGCGTGATCGCGGCGATCACGCTCGTCGCTGTTGCCGCGTGTCTGCTGCCGGCGTGGCGCGCGTCGCGGCTCGACCCGAATGTCGTTCTGCGCGTGGAGTGATCGTGTAATTCAAAATGCAAAATTCAAAATGCAAAAGAAAAGCCCCGGTTCCTGTTTGCGCTTTGTTTTGCATTTTGCATTTTGAATCTTGCATTACAGGGCGCGCTTACTTCGCGCGCCCTTTATACCCTTGCGCGAGCATCGGGATCACCCACACCTGCGCGGCGTTGGCGACCTCGGTGCCGTCCGCACCCACCGCGCCGCGCGCGAGGATGTACAGCATCTTCTTGTCCTTGCCACCGAACGCCGCCGTGATCACGCCGCGCGGCGTCGGGATGGTGCCGAGCTTCTTGCCTTCGGGGCTCAACACCGCGATGCCTTCACTGTAGGTCACGTAGACTCGACCCCCCGCATCAATGGTGCTGCCGTCGCCCCCGCCGGCGCCGAGTTGCGCGAACTCACGCTGGTTCTTGAGTGAGCCGTCCGGCTGCACATCGAACGCCGCCATCGTCATCCCGTTGGTCACGTAGAGCGTCTTTTCATCGGCGCTGAGCACGATGCCGTTCGGCGTGATGCTCTCGCCGTACTTCGTGATCTCCCCCTTCGGGTTCGCGTAGTAGACGCCGCCCATCGTGAAGTAGGCGCCACCTTTGCTGTCGGCGGTGATGTCGTTGATGACGCCGCCGATGCAATCGAGCGGTTCGCCCATATAGCTGTCTGCAAGCACCCTCCGCTGCGGAGTCAATTGTTCGATCCGTTGGTGAAGCCCGCGCTCGACGATGAACGTCGCCTTCTTCGGGCTGATCGAGAGCGCGCCACCGGTGTGGGTGTCGGAGTAAGCGATCGACGGCTTGCCGTTCGCATCCAGCTTGACCACCTTGCTGTTGTCGTTCTGCGCCAGGAGCAGACCCCCATCGTCGGTTCCGACGATGCCGTCGCCGTTGTTGCCTTCTTCCTGCCAGAGGAACTTCCACGTCTGGCCGGCCGCGATCACGCCCGGAATCGCCTCGCTCTTGACGTCACGCACGCCGGCTGCCGGTGCGGGTCCGCGGCCGCCGCCAGCCGCTCCACGTCCGCCGCCCCCACCTGCACCTCGTCCGCGCGCCGGCGGAGGCGTCTTGCACATTGCGGTCAGAGCCGCATATCCAGGATCGAGCGGCGCCTGCACAGATGGCGCCGGCGCATCCGCAGGCTTGGCCGGCAACTTCGGCACCTGACTTTGCGCGAGGGCAACGATCGAACTCAGCACCCCAACGCTAATCGTGACGATGACTCTCCCCTTCATGAATGCAGTCCTCCCCTGCTTCGGCGAGTCTGAAGACCCGCCGCTACGATTGCTACTTCTTCTGTTGCACCCGCGCTGTCGATGGCGGCACATGCCCTTTCAGGCGCATGTACACGATCACGTTGCCGTAATGCTCATTGTTGTGCGTGGTGTTGAACATCAGCACCAGCCCGCGAGTCGTCTCGGTTGCGCCGCCGCCGGGGCCGGCGAGCTTCACGGCCTGACTGAAGTTCGCATCAGTCGTCCCGCCGTAGACGTCGTCGCAGTACGCGAGCGAATCCTTCAGCGCCTTCGAGAGCGCGGCCTTGTCGGCGACGCGCTCGTAGTTCTGGGTCGCGGGCGACTTCTCTCCCTTCGCCTGCGAACAGAAGTAGAAATTGCCGTTCGTCACGTGCCCGATCAACTCGGCGAAGCTTCGCACCTGCGGCGTCGGCTTGAACGAGTATTCGTCGGGCGGCATGGCGTCGGCCGCTTCCGCGAGATCGCGACGAATCGTCGCATGCATCGCCTTGACCGAGGCGGCCATGGATTTCGACAGCGCCTGATCGGCACCGCCGTCGCTGGTTTGCGCTGCGGCGGGAAGGCAGATGCCCGCGAGGCAGATCGACAGAGCGAACACGCGCGTCATGATGTGTCTCCGCGCGTGATTATGGATCGCTTGGAGGACGCGCATCCAGCGCCACGCAGGCCACGGAGATCACGGAAGTCTGGGCCACGGAGAGCACGGAGATCACGAAGTTTGGGCCACGGAGAGCACGGAGATCACGGAGGAGAAACGGAGAGGTCAGGGCCACAAAGGTCACAAAGAACACAAAGTCAGGCACGGAGAAGAGCTTTCGCGATCAGTCTTCGTGGCGACATAGCTGGGACGCTCTCTCCGCGTCTCGCCTTCGTGATCTTCGTGGCTTGAATTCTCCGTCGCTCCTCTGTGGCGGCGCCACGAAGGACACGGAGAGTTGTGGCCACGGAGATCACGAAGTTTGGGCCACGGAGATCACGAAGATCACGGAGTTGACAAGGGTTGCGAAGGACTAGTTCGCGGGAGCGCGGTTGAAGAAGGCGATCAGTTCCTCAGCCTGGCTGCGCTCCTGGTCGCTATGGGACAGGGCGCGCGCGGCAAGCGCGGTGCCTCGCGCTGAATCGCGTTGCGACAGCGCCCAGAGCACACGTGCCAGCGAGAGCCGGACGCTGGAGCTCGAGGGATCCAGCAAGACCGCCTTCTTCGCGATATCCAGCGCGTCGGCAGGCTGTGCCCCCAGTGCAATCACGTCGGCAAGAAATGCGTGCGATTCAGCATACGATTCGTTCA
>DATFRP010000181.1:0-21290 GCA_035263125.1 Vicinamibacterales bacterium | reverse complement strand
CGGGCCTGGCGTCGGCTCCCGGTTCGACGGCGTGGAAAATCGGGCCTTCCGGCGGTGGAGCTGACAGTGACGTCGTCGCCTTGGATGATTCACACGACAGCCAAGAATCGTGTCGATAACCAGCTGGCCGGTGCGCTGGTGGCGAATCACCGGCGACGGCGCTCGCTACGCCTCCAGACCCGATTTACTCTCTTCGCTCCTCACGCCGCAAACAGGTCGCCGACCCCAGGCTACCCCAGGCCCACCCGGTGAGCCGCCGCACACCCCGCCACGCGACGGCGGTGTGGCTGCGGCGGAGCGACTGTTCGCGCCGCGATCAGCGAAGAAAGTAAAACGGCTCGGGGAGCGGACCCATCGGCGACGGCGGTGATTCGCCACGGACGCACCGGCCAGCTCGTTATCGACACGATTGTTCTCGGTCGCGCGGATCAGGATCAGCCGTCGCCGGCAGCGTCAGCACACGCGCGGACGAGGCGTTTTTCCGCGGCGGCGAACCCCGGGGCCCCCAACGCGCACGCTTGCGCGTTGGGGTGGGAATCGGAGCGAGGCCGCAGCCACACCGTCGTCGCGTGGCGCCACGTGCGGGCGCCCGCTGAATCGACGTACCGACACGTCGAGAAAGCCGGTGAGAGGCGAGCGAGCGACGCGCGCTCGCGGCCGTTACGGGGTTGCTGTCGTTCGATACCATCCGCGCCGCTCGAGCCACTTTACGATTTCGAGGACAGGGACGACGCTGACGGCGACCCCCGTAGCTAGTGCGACATCGGCCCACGAGAACGTGAAGGTTCCGAACAGCTTTTGAAGGTACGGGACGTAGACGATCAGTCCCAGCAGCAGAAGCTCCCACACGATCGCCGCATTCAGCCACTTGTTGGCGAACGGCCGCCGCAGCACCGACCATCGATCGGATCGGTAGTTGTACGCCTTGAAGAACTGAATCAGCACGAGCGAGACGAACGTCATCGCCATGGCTTCCGAGAGTGGACGTCCGCTGCCGAGCAGCCACGCGAACAGCCCGAGGTTCATTACAGCCGACCACAGCCCGCCGGCGAGCAGCAGGACGACCAGCGGCCGCGTGAAGACGCCGGCCTGCCTGTTGCGCGGCGATCGCCGCATGAGATCGGGTTCGGGCGGATCGACCGCGAGTGCGAGCGCGGGCAGTCCGTCGGTGGCGAGGTTGACGTAGAGGATCTGGACCGCCGTGAGCGGCAGCGGCATGCCGGCAAAGGTCGCACCCGCCATCAGGAGGATCTCGCCCACGTTCGATGAGAGCAGGAAGGTGAGGTATTTGCGAATATTGCTGAAGACGATTCGACCTTCCTCAACGGCCGCGACGATCGTGGCGAAGTTGTCATCGAGCAGCGTGACCGCCGCGGCTTCTTTGCTGACGTCCGTTCCGGAGATGCCCATCGCGATCCCGACGTCCGCCTTCTTGAGCGCCGGGGCGTCGTTCACCCCATCTCCCGTCATCGCCACGACATCGCTTCGGTCCTGCCAGGCCGAGACGACGCGCAGCTTGTCGGCCGGCGACACACGTGCGTACACGCCGATGTGACCGACATCGCGCGCCAGTGTCTCGTCGCTCATCGACGTCAGTTCCTGGCCCGACACGACACGGCGACCATCGAGCAGGCTGATTTCGTTGGCGATCGCGGCGGCGGTGAGCGGATGATCGCCGGTGATCATCACCGGGGTGATCCCTGCATGCCGGCACGTCTCAACCGCTGCACGCGCTTCGGGTCTCGGTGGATCCATCATCCCGACGAGGCCCAGCCAGGTCATTTCCCGTTCCGCATCGTCCGGCCCTGCGCATGTCTTGTGCGCCGCGGCAAGCACCCGCAGGCCGGCGGACGCCATCTGTTGCTCGAGCGCCAGAATAGCCGTCCGATCTTCATTCGAGAGGGGAGTCGCGCGTCCCTCGCGATGCCAGGTCTTGCAATCGCGAAGGACGACCTCGACCGCGCCCTTGGAATACGCGACCAGGCCGTCACCGTTGTCGTGAATCGTCGTCATGCGACGACGTTCCGATGTGAATGCGATCTCATGCCGACGAGGCTGCTCCGCGTTGATCGCGTGCTGATCGAGTCCGGCTTTCTCGGCGGCGACGACCAGCGCGCCCTCGGTCGGGTCGCCTTCGACCCGCCAGCGGCCCTGTGCATCGAGCAACACTCGCGCATCCGACGAGAGCAGGCCGGCGCGCAGCACATCTCGCACCGACGCGGGCAGCTCCACCACGACGGCGTCGCGCGTGAAGTCACCGGTCGGGTCGTAGCCGGCGCCGGCGACGTCGAAGATGCCGTCGCACGTGGCGATCCGGCGAACGGTCATCTCGTTCTTCGTGAGCGTCCCTGTTTTGTCGGAACAGATGACCGACGTGCTCCCGAGCGTTTCAACCGCCGGGAGTCGCCGGACCAGGGCGCGACGCGCGACCATGCGGCGAATGCCGATCGCCAGCGAAATCGTCACGACCGCCGGAAGTGCCTCGGGCACGACGGCGACGGCGAGTGCGATGCCGAAGATGAACATGTCGAGCAGCGGCATGCCGCGCCATACGCCGACGACGACGATCGCCGCGACGACCACGAGTGCGGCCTTGCCGAGCATCGACCCGAGCCGATCGAGATTCTCCTGGAGCGGCGTACGGCCCGACTCGACGGACTGAACGAGCCGGCTGATCCTGCCGAACTCCGTGGTCATGCCGGTCGCGACGACGACCGCCTGACCTCGTCCGCGGGCGACCAGGGTTCCGGCGTACGCCATGTTGTGACGGTCGCCGATCGATGGATCGGCCGTGGCGATCGGAGCCGAGGACTTGTCGACTGCGACCGATTCGCCGGTCAGCGCCGCTTCGTCGATCGACAGGTTGACCGCGAGGATGACCCGTCCGTCAGCCGGGACGCGATCGCCGGCTCGCAGCTCGATCACGTCTCCGGGTACGAGATCCTTTGCAGGAATCGCTACGGCCACGCCGTCGCGGATCGCGTGTGCGAGCGGCGCGGCCATCTCACGTAACGCCTCGAGCGCGCGCTCGGCCCGGTACTCCTGAATGAAGCCGAGCCCCACCGCAAACAACACGATGACGGCGATGACCACGGCCTCGAGGCCATGACCCAGCACGCCGGAGAGCGCGGTGGCGATCAGCAGGATCACCACCAGCACGTTCTTGAACTGTGCCGCCAGCGTCCGCCACGCAGAACTGCGTGACAGCGCCTGCAGCTCATTCGGGCCCCAGGTGTCGAGCCGACGTCGGGCCTCATCCGAGGCGAGGCCGTTCGCCTGCGTCGCCAGCGCGCTCAGCGCATCGTCAACGGTCTGCTGATGCCAGGACGTCGATTCGTCCTGGGCCTCAGTCTCAACGGGCATGGCTCAGGCCCTGGCGATCCTCATTGCGACGCTCCCTGACCCGACGTTCCGAACCGACCGCCGATCGCAGGGCGTACTGTCCATGAGAGTCGACATACAGCATCCCGCATCCGACGAGTGTTTCAAAGACCGCATCGCATTCGCGGGGCGACAGCCACCACAACTTGGCAGCTTGTCGTTTGGTGAGGCGCAGGCCGGGCCATTGACGATATTCCGCCATCACACGTTCGAGTGCATTCATTGCCACAGGAACCTCCAGACCGTGACCGGTCGACACTGTCCACGGTACGAAGGCGGAGAGAGAATAGACAAATAGATAGTTTGCCCGGTCGGCAGAGGCTTTCTCTATAGATGGTTTCGATTATGGAATGGCTCAACTACCACCACCTTCTCTACTTCTGGACCGTCGTGCGCGAAGGCAGCGTGTCGAAGGCGGCGGTGAAGCTGCGATTGTCGCAGCCGACCGTCAGCGCGCAGGTGCGCATGCTGGAACAGGCGCTCGACGAGCGTCTGTTCGTCAGAAAAGGGCGCACGCAGCAGCTGACCGATGTCGGCCGCACGGTGTATCGATACGCAGACGAAATCTTCGGCGTCGGACGGGAACTGATGGCCACGCTCAAAGGACGCCCGTCGGGGCGAGCCATGCCGCTGACGGTCGGCGTTGCCGATGCGGTCCCCAAACTGATCGTGTACCGGCTCCTGCGCCCGGCGATCGCGCAGCCCGATGCCGTGCGGCTCGTGTGCCGCGAAGACAACGCGGAGCAGCTCGTGGCGCAGCTCGCGACCTATGCGCTCGATGTCGTGATCGCCAACGCGCCCGCTCCGGGCTATCTGCCGATCAAGGTGTTCAATCATCTGCTCGGCGAGTCCGACACCTCGTTCTTCGCGCCGAGGTCGATGGCGTCGCGTCTCAAGCGACGGTTTCCCGCGTCGCTGTCGCAGGCGCCGATGCTCATGCCGACGACCGACAGCCCGCTGCGGCGGGCGCTCGACGAATGGTTCGACGCCGAAGGCATCACTCCGCGCATCGTCGGCGAGTTCGAGGATCCAGCGCTGATGCAGGTGTTCGGTCAGGCGGGGGACTGTCTGTTCCCGGCGCCGTCGGCGATCGCGCACGACGTGAGTCGATTCCTCGGCGTACGTGCCGTCGGCCGGCTCGAATCGGTCCGCGAACGGTACTTCGTGATTTCAGCCGAGCGCCGGCTGACGCATCCCGGCGTGCTGGCGATCACGAGCGCCGCCCGCGATCAGTTATTCAAATGAAGATGACGGGTTCACGAAGACCTCGGGCCCACCCGGCACCTCGATGCGAGTGACCTCCTGCATGCCTCCTCTGTTCTCTTTCTGGCGCCTTGGCGTTAAAGCCACCAAGGGGGGAATGCATGGGGTTTGTCGATAGCGCGCGCAAGTCGTACCAAGCCGTCCACGACTTCCTCTTTGGCAGGCAGGAGGACGCAGAATCAGCGGACAGCGTTCTCGAGGCCGAGCGCGATGCGATCGGCCATGCGCGACGGGCAAAGGCGCTGGAGGACTCGCCTCCGTCCGACTTCATCGGCCTCTCGTTCTCGGGCGGTGGCATTCGAAGCGCCACCTTCAACCTCGGAGTCCTGCAAGGACTGGCACGGTACGGACTGCTGCCGCACGTCGACTACCTGTCGACGGTATCGGGCGGAGGCTATATCGGCTCATGGCTCGTCGCCTGGATGAAGCGCCTTGCAGAATCGGAGGAGATCGCCCAAGCCAAGACGAAAGAAGAGAACGCCGAAAAGGCGTATGAGGCCAGGCAAAGGCGGGCACTTTCACGTGTGTCGGCACCCAGGCAAGCGGGGGCACCACGCCCGGAGCGGTCAGTGCAAGACGTTCCGATGAGCGCGTATGTGCTGGAGCGCGTTCAGGAACTGCTGCGGCCTGATCAGGCCCGCCCAGACAGCCCGGACCTCGAACCGATTCGCAATCTGCGCCGATACAGCAACTACCTGACCCCGCGTGTATCAGTGCTCAGCGCCGACACCTGGTCGATGGTCGCGATCTGGTTCCGGAACACACTGCTCAATCTGCTGATCGTCGTCTGCCTGATCACCGTGGGCGTGGTGGTGCCGCGCTTCGTGGGTCTCGGGCTGAACGCGTGGCGGAACGCAGCGCCCACCATGTGGTCCTGGTCGATCGAGGGGTTGCTTTCGTTAGCCACGCTGACCGTCTCAGCGTTCTTCATCAGCATGAATCTTCGCGGGGTGAGCCGGCGCGCAAGGCAGGAGGAGCGCAAGGCCGCCGGCGAGCGGATCGTCGTCGATCACCAATTCACGCTCGATCAGAGTCAAGTCCAATGGCGCATCCTGTTCCCCGGGACTCTTGGAGCCGCTGCCATCGCGGCGTGGATCTACCGGGAGCCGGCGTATTTCGTCCAACACTGGTCGACGACGATTACCGTTGCTTTGATCTTCGGGTTCGCTGTCATCACGTGTCTCGGCGGATTCCCTGACGGATTCGCTGCGCGCCAGGCGCATCCGTTGAAACCGACGTTCAAATGGCGGGTCCTTGCCTACATTGCCGGCCTGATCCTGTCGGTGATCGTCGGTTTTGTGACGGCGGCGATGCTGTATGGCCTGACGAGAGGCATCGGGGCGATCGGCACCATGCCCGATCCGAGCGGGGGGAACTGGCTGCCGTGGATCGTGGCCGCATTCGGGCCACCGGGAGTGCTCGCGGTGCTGGCGTTGGGCCTTGCTCTGCAGGTCGGCCTCGCGGGTCGAGACATGCCCGACCCCTCGCGCGAATGGCTCGGGCGCTTGCGCGCGTGGTCGATCATCTACGCCGGCGTATGGGCAGGCATCTTCACCGTGGCCTACTTCGGGCCCTGGATCCTGTACCGGATTGGCATGTGGGCAGCAGCCGCCGCCGGCGCGGGATGGACCCTTGCGACGGCCGCCGGGCTGGTCGCAGGCAACAGCGAGCGCACGAACGGCGCCGGCGTCAAGGACCTTCGCGACACAGCCAAGGAGGTCGTGGCCATTGCTGCGCCGTACGTGTTCATGGCGGGCGTCTTTTTCCTGGTGTCGCTCGGGATCCATGAGCTCGTCTCGACCGACGTGCGCACCGATCTGAGACATCCTCCGGGGCCTTCGGCGACGCTGCCTGGCACACCCGACTCGGTCACGCTCACGGTTGGCGCACGTGAGGGCGCCGCGTACAACCACTTCGAGGCGCGGCTCCACACCTACGCGTCGGACCTCACGTCCGCGACCACCGGCCAATGGGTCGGCGTTCGTCAGCTTGGCAGCGTCGATCTCCGCAACCTGACGATGCTGCTGCTCACGGCTCTGGCCGGAGGACTGATCCTCGCCTGGCGCGTGGACATCAACGATTTCTCGATGCACTACTTCTACAAGAACCGTCTCGTCCGCTGTTACCTCGGGGCGTCGCGCACGCGCGTCAGCCGGCAGCCCGATTCTTTCACCGGTTTCGACGGGGGCGATGACTACCCCCTCGCATGTCTACAGGCGCCGAGAGTCAAGACCACGTCCAAACAGCGCGCGGACTACACGAATGAGTTCTATTGCGGGCCGTACCCGATCGTGAATGCGACCTTGAACGTCAGCGGCGGAAACGGGCTGGCATGGCAGGAACGGCAGGCTGTGTCCTATGTGTTCACGCCTCTCTTCAGCGGGTTCGACAAGACCCTGGTCGATCGAGAAACCCGCGGGCTCGATCCGGCAGTGCCCCGGACGTACGCGTACCGGCCGACCGACGAGTGCGGGTACGTCGGGGGCATTTACGTGGGTCAGGCGATGGCGATTTCCGGTGCGGCTGCAAGCCCGAACAGCGGCTATCACACGTCGACCTCCGTCGCATTCTTCCTGACGATCCTCAACGCGCGACTGGGGTGGTGGCTCGGCAATCCGTCGCTCATGGACTTCTACAAGAAATCGAGCCCAGAATGGGGGCTGCCGTATCTCCTCACAGAACTCTTCGGTCTTGCCAACACGAATCGGAGATACGTGAACCTGTCAGACGGCGGGCACTTCGACAACCTCGGCATCTACGAGCTGGTTCGCCGTCGCTGTCAGTACGTGATCGCCTGCGACGGCGAGCAGGACGGCGACATGACCTTCGGCGGGCTGGCGAGCGTCATTCGCAAGTGTCGCACCGACTTCGGCGCGGTGATCGAGATCAACGTCGATCAGCTGCGTTTGAACGGCGATCGTCTGAGCGCGGCACACTGCGCCGTTGGTACGATCACCTACGACGACGGCCAGATTGGCCGGTTGCTCTATCTGAAATCGTCATTGACGGGCAACGAGGATCCCGACGTCCTGGAGTACCGAGCGCGCAACCCGCAATTCCCGCATCAATCAACGAGCGATCAATGGTTTGACGAGTCCCAGTTCGAGAGCTACCGGCGGCTCGGGCTTCACGTCGCCGAGTCCGCGTTTGGCGGGATCGATCTGCTGAATCTGCGCCCCGACGCGACCTATGCGGCGAAGAAGGCCGCCTTCTTTGAAGACATTGCGTTGAAACACTATCCGCCGAGCAAACTGGTCGAGCAGGCGTTCACCAAACACACGGAAATGCTCACGGACCGGCTGGAGTCGTTCGCGTCCAACCGGCATTTCCAGGTCTTCGATGATTCAGTCTTCAGTGAGTGGACCGATACAGGCGGGAAGCCGCACGATCGCGATTTCGAGCGATCGGTGCGGTACTGGTGTAACTCAATCATTCAGCTGATGGAAAACGCCTACGTCGATCTCGATCTGGATGACCCGAAGGAGCGGCTGCATCCTGACAACGCCGGGTGGCTGCAGTTGTTCCGGCGCTGGGCCGTGACTCCGGTCTTCTCCCGTACCTGGGCGATCGTGCAGTCCACCTATGGGGCGCGGTTCCAACGATTCTTCGAGCATCTGCAGTCTCAGGAGGGCGACCGAATCACCGGCCGATGGGAGGCTGACGGCGACGCGTCCTCCGTGCCAGGCCTTGCCATCACAGGCTTGGCCTTCCGCCGATCGAATGCAAACGGTCATTGGGCGCTCGAGGGAAAGGCCGTCGGCACGGACGGTCGCGAGACCGCGCTGCAACATCTCGACTTCAACGGCCTTCGGGTCACGTTCAACGCCGTCGGCACACACCGATATCGCCTGACATTGGACAAGGTCAAAGACCCGAGTCGTGCGGTGCTGGCAGTGAGCGATCGACCGGAGGACAGTATCGCGTTCCGGCGAGTCCACTACGCCGAGCGAGCGGCCGCCTGCTTCCAGTAATGCTGCCACATTGATCGGGAATCATGGTCCGATGAGACCTTGGACCCAGGACGGGATCACGGACCAAGGACCAAAGGGGACCAAGGACCAAAAGGACGGACCAAGGACCAAGGGACGGACCAAGCACCAAGCACCAAGGACCAAGGACCAATTACGGCTGCGGCAATGGCGACGTCGGGTTCGCCGGGGCGACCAGGTTCTTCGCGAAGAACGGCAGCACGTTCCGCTCGATCCGTTCGCGGACGTGGTCGGTGTGGTCGCCGTCGTACTCCTCGTAATAGTGCGGGATACGCAGACGGGTCAGCGCCTCGTGCAACTGCCTGTTCGACGCGAGCAGCGGGTCCTTCGTGCCGATCTCGACGGCGATCGCGTAGTACTTCTTCAAGTCGTCGACATGCTGCTGGAGCATCTCGAGCGGTGAGTTGGCCACCCACTTGGCGACGATCTCCGGACGCACTTTCCCGTCCTTCACCGGGAGGTCGAGAAACAGCGGAGGATTCTTCGGGTTCGGCGACCACGCTGCCGCCGACGCAAGGCTCGTGGACGGGCCGAATCCCGGGGCGCGCGCCGCTTCTTCGGCCTGTTCGCGTGTCTTGATCGCCTCCGACGCCGCCAGACTCTGTGGGTTCGGATTGCGGTTTGCGCTCAGACAGCACGCGCTCATGATGTAGAGGCTCATGAACACATCGGGACGCTTCATCCCGATCCGGAGCGCGCCGTAGCCTCCCATCGAGTGGCCGCCGAGGCCGCGACTCTTGCGATCGGCGAGGGTGCGGTAGTGGCTGTCGATGTAGGCGACGAGATCCTCGGCGATGAATCGTTCCCAATCACCGGTCGTCGGTGAATTGGAATACATGCTGCCCTTGTGCAGCGTGAAGGCACTCGGCGTGACGACGATCTGGGTGCTGAAGCCTTGTGCGGCAGCGAGCCGGTCGGCGCTCTCCCGCAGGCTGGCGAGTCGTTCTGTAAACGTGTTCTCGCGTCCGCCGTAGCCGTGCAGCAGATACAGTACGGGATAGCGGCGCGTCTGATCGGCGGAATAGCCTGGTGGCAGATACACCGTGAGGTCGCGGTCGGGCGAGTCGCCCTCGAGGTTGCCCTCCAGCGACTTGCCGTGCACCGTAATTTGCTCGATGGTCCCCGGGCCCGCCACTGTTCCCGCACCGCGGCCCTGCGCATCGACGCTCGCCGAGGCAGCAACCCCGGCAGCCACGACCAGTGCAACCAACGCTGCTCTCATCACGAATTTGCCCTCTGACGAGGAGGGATTCTAACTCGGTCACGCTTCGCCTCGGCGATCTCTGCGTGAACGCTGTGTCTGTATTTCCAGCCGAAACGAAAGTGTGAATAATCGAGCCCGGAGGAAATCGCGTTGAACTTGCTCTCGCGCACGTTTGTGATCGTCGTGATGCTCGTTGGCGTCTCCGCTTTCCTCCGATCGCAGAGCGCGCAGCAACCCGAGCCGCATTGGATTCGATACAAGAAGCAGGCGACGACGCCGGTCCCCGATCAGCATCTCAGCGACCCGGCGATCATCGGCGCCATCGATCTGCACGCACATCACGATCCCGACAGCTATCCACGAGAGCTCGACGCCTTCGAGGTCGTGAAGTTGGCGAAGGATCGAGGCTTGCGTGGCATCGTGCTCAAGAATCATTGGACCGAGACCGCGGGCCTCGCGTACCTCGCGCGCAAGTACGCGACACCAGGATTCGAGGTGTTCGGAGCCGTGACGCTCGACACGGCCGTCGGGGGCGTCAACCCGCAGGCGGTCCGCTACATGGTCGACGTCGTCGGCAACCGCGGCCGCATCGTCTGGATGCCGACCCACGACTCGGAGCACGAGGTCCGCTACAACAGGGAGAGTCGTCCGTTCGTCCGCGTGTCGCGAGACGGGAAGCTGTTACCGGAGGTTCGCGAGGTGATCGCGATCGTCGCGCAGCGCGACCTCGCACTGGCCACAGGACACGTCACGCCGGAGGAGGCCCTGCAGATTCTGCGTGACGCGAAGGCCGCGGGCGTGAAGCGGTTGATTGTCACGCACCCGCTGCTCGACCCGCAGTTCACCTACATGTCGATCGAGCAGCTTCGTGCGGCGGCGAATCTGGGTGCCTATATCGAGCTGACGGGTGGCGGCATCACGAATGAAGGTGAGGCGAAAAAGCGTGCGCTCGAAGCGCTGCGCGCGATCGGGGCAAGCCACTTCTTCGTGGGGAGCGATGCCGGCCTGCCTGGGCGAGCCAACCATACCGACACGCTTGTGCTCGCCGCCAAGTCGCTGCGCGCGGCCGGAGTGTCGGAGTCGGATTTGAAAGCGATGTTCAAAGACAATCCCGCGTTCCTGGTGAACTTGCAGAAATGAAATGGGGTCCCGACCCCATTACGATTTTTTCCGTGGACGCTTCGGAACAAACGCGAGAAACCGCCGCGGGTTGTCGACGGTGATGCGATGCAGCACGTCGTCGGTGACGCCGGCGGCTTTCAGCTTCGGCACAAACACCGTCAGCGTCTTGGAGTAGCCGCGCGAAGCGTCCGACGAGAAGAGGAGTCGGTCGGCAAACCCTGCCTCGATGAGCGACATCACCAGCGGTACCTGCTGCGCGTCGCCATTGCCGCCTTGACGATCGAATGCGACGAACGCGCCGCGACGGCAGATGGTCTTGTGCACGTAGACGTTGGGATCGACGAGATTGCCGAGGTGACCGATCGCGACGCGATTCGGATTGACGCCGGCGTCTTCGAGGATATCGAGCTGCTCGATCGCTGCTTTCCCCGGGATGCCGGTGTGCGTGAAGATCGGCAGGTTCGTCAGTGTGTGCGCCTTGCCGACGGCGCGAAACACTTTGCGCTCGTCGACAGTCATCTCATCCCATGACCCGATCTCTCCGAACGCACCGGCCGGCTCTTCATCCGCCTGCCTGACGAGCGCTTCAACGATCTGCCCCTCGGTCATCGTGGATATCTCTTTCGGATAGAACGGCTGCGAGTAGAAGCCGCAGCCGGCGACGACCGGCATGCCGGACTTCATTGCCGCCTGGCGTACGAAGCTCAAGTCACGTCCCATGTCGGGATGTCCGCCATCGACGATGCAGGCGACGCCGTCGCGTTTGGCGGTGGCGAGCTCCTCGGCCATCAACGCGACGTCGCGCATCGGGTCGGCGCCAGGCGGGGCAGCGGGTGGTCCGCCCGCGCGCGGCGGCAGCGCCGGGAGACCCTGCGCGGCGCGAACGGCGGCTGATGCAGCGCGGAACTTGTCGTTGAAGTCAGGGCCGAGCGACATGTGCTCGTGGAACAGCGTGGCGCCGCCGGCCAGCTCCTCGGGCGCGTAGTCCTTGAACAGCGTTCGGATAATCGCGCCCTTTGGGAACGGCAGCGTCTGCGCAAACCCGGCTCGGGGGATGGCCGCCGCGCACGCGGCGCTCAGCCCGATCAATTCCATCGCCTCGCGGCGCGTCATCCTTCGCGGCCCGGACTCTGACATCGTCATCTCCCTGAGGCTGCGACAGTATGCGCGATAACGCAGGTCAAAGGGCAAGGCCCTTTGACCTTTGCCCTACGGGGTTCCCTGAGCTCCCTGATAGACTCGAATTCAGTGTCGTCATTCCGCCGCGCTCTTGGTTACATCTCGCTTCGCTGGAAGGATCCGTCCTTGTGTGAAGCCTGCGGAAACGACTTCACGTGCGGTGCGACGATCACCGGATGCTGGTGCATGAAGGTGAAAGTCGCGCCGGAAACGCGGGCCAGCCTGCGGTCTCGCTACAAGAAATGCCTCTGTCGCGCCTGTCTCGAGCGCGAGGGGGCCAGATGAGGAGAGTGACATGCGTGCGTGGGGAATCACCGCGGCGACGCTCGTCCTGCTGACCGCGGGCATCGTGACTGCGGCGCGTCAGGAAACCCAATCTTCGGCACGGGCGACGAGCACGGGCGACGTGCTCCCGTTCAAGGCGACCGAGACGACGCTCGCCAATGGGCTGAAGATCATCGTCATCCCCACCGGCTTTCCGAATCTGGTCAGCATCCAGATCCCGGTCCAGACCGGTTCACGCAATGAAGTGGAGGCGGGCAAGTCGGGTTTCGCTCACTTCTTCGAACACCTGATGTTCCGCGGCACGCCGAAAACGCCGCCCGAGAGGTATCGTCAGATCATGTCGAAGGCGGGCGCGCGCGATAACGCGGGCACCGGCGACGATTCGACGCACTACTACTCGACGTTCGCCAAGGAGGATCTCGAAACCATCCTGGCGACCTACGCCGACATGTTTCAGAACCTCGCGTATTCGGAAGCCGACTTCAAGACGGAAGCGCGAGCGATCCTCGGCGAATACAACAAGAACAGTGCGGAACCGCTCGAGAAGCTGCTCGAGGTGCAGCGCGACACCTTCTTCAAGGTGCACACCTACAAGCACACCACGATGGGGTTCATCAACGACATCGAGAACATGCCGAACGAGTACGAGTACTCGAAGGTGTTCTTTCAGCGTTGGTACCGGCCTCAGTACACGAGCGTCGTCGTCGCCGGCGATGTGGCACCAGACAAAGTCCTTCCACTCATCGAAAAGTACTGGGGCGGTTGGAAGAACGGCGGTGCCGCGCCGCCGGCGATCCCGAAGGAGCCGGCTCCCAAGGGCCCTCTGTATGCCCACGTGCCCTGGCCCAGCGAGACGTCGCCCTGGGTCACGGTTGCGTTTCCCGGTCCTGCGTTCGACGAGAGCGCGAAAGACACCGCGGCCCTGAGCGTGATCGGCGACCTGTACTTCGGAGAAACCTCTGACCTGTACAAGAAGCTCGTCGTCACTGAGCAGAAAGTCGATCAACTCCTCGCCGATCCGCCTTTGAGCGTTGACCCCTCGCTGTTCACGGTCCTGGCCCGGATCAAGAACCCGGCCGACGCGGCGTACGTTCGTGATCAGATCCTCGGAACGTTCGCGCGTGCGCGCGCCTCACGCATGTCGGCGCAACGCGTCGACGACGCGAAGTCGTACAACCGGTACTCGCTCGCACGCAGCATCGACAGCACAGAGCGCGTCGCGGCAGTGGTCGCACGCTACGTCTCGTTCCGGCGCACGTACCAGACGGTCAACACGTTCTATCGCACGCTCGATTCGGCGACTCCGGACGATCTCCAGAGCGCGGCGCGGAAATACTTCACCGACAACGGCTTGATCGTGACAACCCTGTCGAATGCGCCGCTGGCGGCGGGCATCGAACGTTCGCCCACGCTCGCGTCGTTCGACGTGCCCGCATCGAGCGCAGCAGAATCGAAGCCGGTCACCGTCGCGTCTTCGCCTCGGCCTTCCGCAGGATCGGGGCTTTCGATTCCGCTCGTGCTCCAGCGATCGGTTCAGCCGCAGCTCGTCGTGAACATGCTGTTCTCGGTGGGATCAGCGCACGATCCGGCGGGGAAGGAGGGGCTCGCCGCGTTGACGGCCGCCATGCTCTCCAACGCTGGTTCGAAGGCGATGACGATCGATCAGATCGACAAGGCGATGTATCCGACTGCCGGCTCGTTCGACGCGCGCGCCGACAAGGAGATGACAGCTTTCACGGCATCGATTCATCGCGACAAGTGGCAGACGTTCGTGGACGTGGCGTTGCCGCAGCTCCTCGAGCCGGGATGGCGGTCGGAGGACTTCGAGCGTCTCAAGACGCGTCAGATGAACGCGCTCGTGCAGGACCTCCGATCGAACAACGAAGAGGAGTTGGGGAAAGAACGTCTGCAGATCGACATCTTCCGCGGCACGCCATACGGGCACGTCGCGCTCGGCACGGTCGCGGGGGTCAACGCGATCACGCTCGACGATGTGAAGGCGTTCGCGCGGCAGATGTTGACTCGAGCCAACCTGACGCTCGGCGTGAGCGGAGACGCGTCGGACGATCTGATTCGGGATCTCCAGGATCGGCTGCGTGCCGGGCTGCCGGAAGGGACTGCGACGCCGCGGCCCGCGATCACCGTTCCGCCGCTGACTGCCAATCACGTCGACATCATCGAAAAGGAGACACGCGCGACCGCGATCTCGTTCGGCTTCCCGATCGACGTCACGCGTTCCCATCCTGACTTCGCCGCGCTGTCGATTGTCCGATCGTGGCTGGGTGAACATCGGATTGCGTCGGGTCAGCTGTATCAACGGATTCGCGAGGTGAGAGGCATCAACTACGGCGACTACGCCTACATCGAAGCTTTCCCGCGCGGCATGTTCCAGTTCTTCCCGGACTCCAACGTGGCGCGCAGCCATCAGATCTTCGAGATCTGGATACGACCGGTCGTCCCGGTCAACGCACACATGACGCTGCGGATTGCGACCTACGAGCTGCAGAAGCTCCTCGAGCACGGGCTCACGCGGGAGCAGTTCGAGGAGACGCGCGAGTACCTGATGAAGAACGTCTACGTGATGACGGCGCGTCAGGCGCAGCAGCTTGGCTACGCCCTCGACTCGAAGTGGTACGGCATCGGCGAGTTCACCGACGTCATGCGCAAGCAGCTGCAGGCGCTGACCGTCGATCAGGTGAACGCCGCCATCAAGCGACACCTGGCCGGGAAGACGACATCGATCGTGATCATCACCAAGGACGCTGCCGGCTTGAAGCAGGCGCTCGTCTCGGACGCGCCGTCGACGATCAAATACGACGGAGAGAAACCGGCCTCACTGCTCGCGGAAGACCGCGTCATCGGATCGCTCAAGCTCAGTTTCAATCCGAGCGAGGTGACGATCACGCCCGTGTCGGAGGTGTTCGCCAAATAGCAGGCGACGGTCGCGCGTGCGTCACTCGTCATTCCTGCTTGCAGAGGGCTCCGCGATGCCTGCTCCTCGGAGCTTTGCGCTGCGCTTCCCTGCGCCCGCTGCCGCCGCTGACACCTGCCAGCACCCGACTGGCTGACGCATTCCTCCGCGCCGCGATCCGCTCGCCGGGCGAGCGGATCGCCACGCGGAAGGATGCGTCAGCCTGGGTGGCGCAATCTGAGTCCGGCGAGAGATCGCGGAGCCCTCTGCGATCCGCTACCAGACTCTCACCCGATCCGGCGGCGCGAGAAACAGCCGCTGTCCGGGTTTCACATCGAACGCGGGGTACCACGCATCGAGGTTGCGGACAGTGTTCGACCGGAATTCGTCGGGCGCGTGGCCGTCGGTGACGAGGAGCTGGCGGGCGAACGCTTCGCGACGCTTCGCCTGCCACGACTGGCCGAAGCTGATGAAGAAGGCGCGATCGCTGTCGGGCGTCGCGTTGCCCAGGGCGCGGTACGCGTCGTACGCGGCGGAGAGCCCTGCGACGTCTGCGATGTTTTCGCTGAGCGTCAGCTTGCCATTGACGTGCACGCCCGGGAACGGGGTGTACGCGTCATACTGCGCCACCAGCTTCTCTGCAGCTGCCTTGAAGTGCGCGAGATCCTGGGGCGTCCACCAGTTGGCGAATCGGCCGGTGGCATCGAACTGGCTGCCGGTATCGTCGAAGCTGTGGCTGATCTCGTGGCCGATGATCGCGCCGATCGCGCCGTAGTTGTTCGCGGCCGGTGCCGCCGGGTCGTAGAACGGCGGTTCGAGAATCGCGGCCGGGAAGTTCAGCGCGTTCTGCACCGGCAGGTTCAACGCGTTCACGGTCTGCGGGTCCATCCACCATTCGTACCGGTCGGGCGGGCGTGACAGTTTGCCGCGCTGGTATTGGTAGTCGGCCAGCGATGCACGTTCGGCGTTTTCGAACGCTTCCCCCTTGACGATCTGCAGCGTCGAGTAATCGCGCCAGCTGTCGGGGTATCCGATCCCGACGATGAGGCTTTTGAGCTTCGCCTTTGCGCTGGCCTTGGTCGATGCTGCCATCCAGGTCAGGGCGTCGATCCGGTGCTCGAAAGCGGCGACCTCCGCAGAGATGATCGTCTGGAGCCGCGCTTTCGCTTCGGGCGGGAAGTGTTTCTGCACATATATCTTCCCGACCGCTTGACCGAGCGCGCCGTTGGTGGCGCCGACCGCGCGCTTCCAGCGATCGCGTTGCTGCTTGGTGCCAGTGAGCGTCATGCCGTAGAACGCGAACCCTTCGTCGGCGAACGCTTTGGGAAGCAGGGCCAGGTTACGGTCGACAGCGCGAAACGCGAGATACTCGCGCCAGACCGGCAGCGGCTGCGAGGCCACGAGCTTCGCGATGCCGGCGATCGCGTCCGGCTGCCACACGATGAACGTCGGCGCAGCGTTGAGGCCGGCGGCGTCGAAGAGCGCGTCCCAGTCGAGCCCCGGAGCCCTCTTCGCAAACTCTGCGCGAGCCCAGTGGTTGTTGGCCTTGCCGACATCGCCCGACGCAGTACGCGTCCAGTGCGCGGTGGCGATCTTCCGCTCGAGCTCGTAGATGCGTTCCGACGCGGCCGATGGATCGGACATGCTGGCAAGTTTCAGCACAGTCACCACGTGCGCTTTGTACGCGGTGCGGATGCGCTCCATCTCGTCGCCCTTGTCCAGGTAGTAGTCGCGATCGGGAAGTCCGAGACCTCCCTGGAGCATGTACGGGATCTGGCGGGTGGGGTCGTTGAGATCCTGCGCGAACCACAGGCCGAAGAGATGATCGGTGTAGAAGTTCGTCGCGTTCAACGGATCGACGTCGGCGCGAAGCGTCTGACCGATCCATCGCGCCAGCGCGCGTCGATCGGCGATCGCCTTGACCGCATCGAGGGTGGGACCGAGTGGCGTGAGGCCGCGTTTCTCGATCGTTGCTTCGTCCATGAACGAGGCGTAGAAGTCGCCGATCTTCCGCTCGTCTGATCCAGCGGCGGCCTTGCCCGACGCGGCCGCTTCGAGCAGGTCTTTGGTGCGTTGTTGCGACTGTTCGGCCAGCACGTCGAACGTGCCGTAGCTGCTGCGATCGGCCGGGATCTCCGTCTTCGTCAGCCAGCCGCCGTTTGCGTACCTGAAGAAGTCGTCGCCGGGTGCGACCGACGTATCCATCGCCGCGCGATTGATGTCGTGCGTGCCTGCCTTGGATGCGCCTGGTGCGGTGGCGGATGCGGTTGAACCGGTCGCCGTTCCAGAGTCAGCGCGGCAGCCGCAGATGACGAGGCATGCGATGAGCGGGACGAAGGCTTTGAGGCGCGTCATAGATCAAATGGTACGGCGCGTCCTTTCGGACGCGCCGGCCTTTTCGATCCGCCGACGTCAGAGGTTGGGATCAGCGCTGCCGACGAGCTCGAGGTTCAGGCCGTTGGGATCTTTCACGAACACGTTGCGGATCGTGTCGCTCCATTCGACCAGCTCTTCGTTGCGGGAGAGCACCCGCCCGCCGCTCGCCTTGATTTTGGCCAGCACGTCCTTGATGTGCCCGACCCGGATGGCCATGCCGCACGCCATCGCGTCGGTCACGCGC
This sequence comes from Vicinamibacterales bacterium, assembly GCA_035263125.1. GTDB lineage: Bacteria > Acidobacteriota > Vicinamibacteria > Vicinamibacterales > UBA2999 > Gp6-AA40. The sequence continues at coordinate 3,336 of DATFRP010000181.1, read as the reverse complement.
AGGTCGAACGGCTTGCGCTGCACGCCCTTGACTTCGATGAACTCGATCCGCGCCGTGCTGCCGGAGATGACGCCGCTCGAAATCCGATAGGAGGCGCCTTTGGGCAGTCCCATCAAATCCAGCATCGCTTGGTCGCTCGAGAACTTGCCGGCCGCGGGCATCTCCATGCCGAGCACGCCGTTCCAGTACTTCAGCGTTTCGTCCATGTCGCGCACCGTGAGCGCCATGATCGCGCCGACGACCTGGCCCGGCGGAGCAGGCGCTGCGGGTTGATTACCCCGTGCGGGTGGGGCCGGGATCGCATCGGTCTGGGCGACGATCGCCGGCGTGGCCTGGATCGCCTCGACGAAGTAGCCGTCAGGGTCGCGCATGATGATCGCCTTCGCGGTGCCGATCGGCGTCGGCGCCGTGACCGGCATGCCGCCCTTCGTGACGATCGGCGCGTTGACTTTCCTGGCGTTCGCGACGATCTCGTCGAGATTCCGGACGAGGATCTTCATCATCGGCGCGCCTGGATCCTGAATATCGGGCTGCTTGTTCGTCTGCCGTTCGAGATCGCTGAACTGGGTGAGCTCGAAGTTGAAGGCTCCCCGCAGCTGCGTCATGGCCACGCGGAGTGTCGCCGTCGGAGAATTCGTGAGGACCCGCGGGCCCTTCGGGTCGAAACCGCGCACCTGACCATTCAGCCCGAACACACTCTGATAGAACGCGAGCGTCTTCTCCACATCGTTGGTGGAGTGGATCGCGTGCATCAAGCCGATGACGCCCGTCTTGTTCGTGGGATTCGGCACCTGTCCCTGGGCGGCGACGAGGACGCTGAGCAAGCAGGTGGCAAGGGCAACAGAAAGGACGCGCATCAGGCCTCTCCTTATCAAGGGTACGACGCCTGAGAATACTCGATGTCGGCACACGGGGGGGACGGGCAAAAGGATCTCACGCAGAGATCTCTCCCCTCGGCGATCTCGGCGTGAGAACGTTATGATGCGCAACGGAGGAGATCGATCGTGCGGACACTATTGAAACCGGTGGTGATCGCCTTGCTGTGCTGGACCGCTCTCGCGCGACCGATGGCTGCGGCTGCGCCTGCTGCGAGGCCGGAGGACGTCGGGTTGTCCCCCGAGCGGTTGAAGCGGATTGGCGAGTTGATGCAGCGCCAGATCGCGGCGAAGAGTTTCGCCGGCGCGGTCACGCTGGTGGCGCGCAACGGCCGGATCGCCCACTTCGAGACGCACGGGCTGATCGACCTCGACACGAAGAAGCCGATGCAGAAGGACGCGATCTTCCGCATCATGTCGATGACCAAGCCGGTCGTCGGCGTCGCGGTGCTGATGCTGGTCGAGGAAGGCAGGATACGGCTCACCGATCCGGTGACGAAATTCATCCCCGATCTGCAGGGCATGTCGGCGACAGTGCTCAACACCGACGGGCGCATCCTGCCGGCACCATCGGGCGCGGTGTCGGCGCCGCCGGCGACGCGCACGGTGCCGGTCGATCGCGATATCACTGTTCGCGATCTGCTGACGCATACATCGGGGCTGATGAGCGGCGGCGCGAGCGCTGCACGCGCGAGCGAGGTCCTGCCGAAACCAGGTGAGACGCTCGCGCAGGTGATGCCTCGCCTGAAGCAGGTGCCCCTCGACTTCCAGCCGGGCTCGCATTGGGCCTACAGCGCGCAGTTCGGATTCGACCTGCTCGTTCGCGTCGTCGAGGTCGCATCGGGCGTGGCGTTCGATCAATTCGCGCGGCAGCGGATCTTCGAACCGCTGGGGATGAAGGACACGTTCTTCTATCCCGCGGAAGGGAACGCACGCATCGCGACGTTGTACGAAGTGGCCAATGGCACGCTGCGCAAAGCGGCGAATCCGGTGTTCATGAACGGATCCTACCTGTCAGGTGGCGGCGGCCTCTTCAGCACCGCCGAAGACTACCTGCAGTTTGCGTTGATGCTGCTCAACAAGGGGCAGCTCGATGGCAAGCGTCTGCTGAGCGCGAAGACGGTGGACCTGATGACGACGGTGTTCGCGCCTGATACGTTGCCCGGACGGCTGGCGGGCGAAGGCTTCGGACTGAGCGTGCGCGTCGTCAGCGATCCGGCGGCGCGAAATACGTTCGTCTCCAAGGGCACCTTCGGCTGGAGCGGCGCGTTCAACACGCACTTCTTCATCGATCCGGTCGAGCGCATCGTCGGCATCTTCATGACGCAGAGTGCGTACCTCCCGACCCGCGGAGAGATCCGCGACGATTTCGAAACGGCGGTGATGCAATCGATCGTCGGAAGCGGCGGTGCGGGCGGGACGAATTGACGCGCTTCGCGCTGCGGCGGACAAGGAAGGCGGCCCCTACGTACTGACACGGCATGCGGCGGCGCCGGCGGTCAGCGATCGCAGCTTGGCCCACGCAATCTGTGGGTGGGTGCGGCCGCCGAATCCGCAATCGGTGCTCGCGATCACGCGCTCGGGGCCGACCAGGCGCGCGAAGCGTTGAATGCGCTGCGCTACGAGCTCCGGATGTTCGATGAGATCGGTCGAGTGCGTCACGACGCCCGGCATGATGACTTTGTCATCCGCCAGCTTCACCCGCTCCCAGATCTGCCACTCGTGCTCGTGCCTGACGTTGGCGGCTTCGAACGAGTAGTACCTCGCCTTCACGCGCAGCATCACGTCGACGATATCGGCGAGCGGAAGATCGAACGCGTGGGGCCCATGCCAGCTGCCCCAGCACAAGTGATAGCGGATACGTTCGATCGGAACGTTGCGCAACGCGTGATTGAGCGCGTCGACCCGCATCAGGCAGAACGTCTTGAACGCCTCCAGACCCATCCCGATGCCGATGCGATCCCACAGCGCCACCAGCCATGCATCGTCGATCTGCAGGAGGAAGCCGGCGTTGACGATCGCCTCGTATTCGACGCGCAACGCCTCGGCGAGCGCGACCACGAATTCGTCCGACGTGCGGTAGTATTCGTTGGCGCGATACGGTTCGAGACTGGCGGGCGCGGTGCTGGTCAGAAAGCAGTCGCGTGAATCACCGACGACCGATCGAAAGGTCGAGAGCTCGCGCTCGAGAGAGTGAGTGCCGGTATAGGTGATCGGCGAAGTGCACGCAAGATAACGTCGCCTCGTGCTCATCCGCTGGTCGGGCAGGAAGAACAGCATCTGACGTTCGGCGGCATACCGATAGAAATCGGCGAACGCCTCACGATCCTTGCCGGCGGCGATGATCGAACCCGACGCCGGCATCGGACGCTCCTCGAACCCGCCCAGGCGTCCGTCCATGAACGCGAGCCAGTCGCCCCCCTTGGTGAGCTCGCCTTCGTTGATGATGTCGAGGTGGATG
>DATFRP010000180.1:0-17902 GCA_035263125.1 Vicinamibacterales bacterium | reverse complement strand
TGCCGATAGAACTCCGCCAACCTTGCTGGCTGCGCCGCAAAGATTTCGAAGTGAGTCACGGCATTTGCCATCGTCTGCGACGCCAGCAGACTTTGTGCCGCGATGTCGTCGGGCGCGAACCTGTGTTTTATCGTGCCGTCCGGTGGAGTCTCGCGATGTGCGCCACCAAGTTTCGTGGTGAAGCGCGCGGTGAGTCGAGTCCGGCTCGCTTCATCGTGGGTCTCTTCTCTCACCTCTGCGCGCCGCGACAGGGACGCTATGTGCTCAAATCACTCGAGGCCGCGATCCGCTCGAGCGCGTGCCTACTGCCTCGCTAATGCGATGTGAATCGCCTCGTCCGGCGACACCAGGTGATCCACGGCTTCAGCGGCCTCGGCGATCGCGATCTGCACGCCCTTCACGCGCCCGGAAAACGCGTTGCCGCGCGCCCCGTAGTCCGGTGAAACCGGAGCGCCCGTGTCCTCACCGACATCGCACCCATCGTCCGCGGAGAAGACCATCGCCGCCGTGGCGGCGACTTTTCCGTGACCGGCCTTCTTGCCGTCGATGAAGAGCGACGCGGTTCCACCTTTACCAAGTCCGCCGCCGTCGTAGGTGAACTCCATCCGCACCTGATGATTGCCGGCCGGAATCGGCCGATCGGATTCGGCATAGAAGTGTTGGACGCCCAGCAGGTTGTAGCAGTATTTCAGCTTCCCGCCTTTGGCGTAGAGCGCCCAGCCGCCGATGTTTCCGCCCTGCGCGACGATCACGCCTTCAGCACCTGAGGTCGGGACCTCGATCTCCGCTGTGATCGAGTGCGACTTGTTCTTGACGTTCACCACCGAGTTCTCAGACAAGTGCCCCATCCCTTCGAAGAGGATTTGGGTTGTCCCTTTGATCAGAACCGGCCGTCCGGCGAGATCCGAGTTCAGCCGCCGCGTCAGATCGTCGTCCAGGGGGAGCACGTTGTAACGCGTGGCCTCGATCAGCCAGAGACGTTGCAGCTCGTGAAGCTTCTCCGGCATCCGCTTCGAAAGGTCGTGCGCCTGGCTCCAGTCCTTGTTGGTGTCGTACAGCTCCCAGACATCGTCGTCGAAGGCCGGCACCTTCTCACCGACCAGGAGCCACGGCGTCTTGTGCCGCGTCACGGCCGTCCAGCCTTTGTGGTAGATGCCGCGGTTGCCGAACATCTCGAAGTACTGCGTCTCGTGACGCTCGGCGGCCTTCGCATCGTCGAAGGAGTACAGCATGCTGACGCCTTCGATCGGCTTCTGCTGCACGCCGTTGACGAAGGTCGGATGTGGGAGACGCGCCGCTTCGAGAATGGTTGGCGCCACGTCGATCACATGATGGAACTGCGAGCGGATCTCGCCCGTGCTCTTGATGCCCTTCGGCCAATGGACGATGGTGCCGTTGCGTGTGCCTCCCCAGTGAGACGCGACCTGCTTGGTCCACTGATACGGCGTGTCCATGGCGTGCGCCCACCCGACGGCGTAATGGTTGTAGGAGTCGGGCCCGCCAAGCGTGTCGATCCTCGCCTTGAGGAATTCTGGCGTCTCGATGTCGGCGGCACCGTTGAAATTGATCATCTCGTTGTAGGTGCCGTTCAGCGTGCCCTCGGCCGACGCGCCGTTGTCGCCAATGATGTAGTACACGAGCGTGTCGTCGAGCAGATTCAGGGCCTTCAGGCCATCGAGCAGACGGCCGACGTGGTGATCCGTGTACTCGAGGAAGCCTGCGTAGACTTCCATCTCGCGGCGAAGGACGGGCTTCAGATCGTCTGGCATCTCGTCCCACGAAGGAATCTCTTTGGGACGAGGCGTGAGCTCGCACTCCTGCGGGACGACGTTCAGCTTCTTCTGCCGTGCAAACGTGTCCTCGCGAACTTTGTCCCAGCCCTGGTCGAACTTGCCCTTGTACTTGTCCGCCCATTCTTTCGGTACGTGGTGTGGTGCGTGCGTGGCACCCGGTGCGAAGTAGACGAAGAACGGCTTGTCAGGCATCAACGCCTTCTGTTGCGAGATCCAGCTTCTGGCCTTGTCGGTCATATCTTCCATGAGGTGGTAGCCCTGTTCGGGCGTGCGCTTCATCTCGACCGGCGTCGTGCCTTCGAAGAGCGTCGGGTACCACTGGTTGGCTTCGCCTCCGATGAACCCATAGAAATACTCGAACCCCCCGCCGCCCGTGGGCCACGCATCGAAGGGGCCGGCGGGACTCGTCTGCCACACCGGCACTTCGTGGCACTTGCCGAACTGCGCCGTCGAGTAGCCGTTCAGCTTGAGCGTTCTGGCCAGCGGCGACACCGTGTTGGGAAGCACAGAGCAGTACCCAGGCGCGCCGGTCGCGATCTCGGTGATGCCACCCATTCCAACGGAGTGATGATTTCTGCCCGTAAGCATCGCCTGCCGCGTCGGCGAGCAGAGCGCGGTGGTGTGGAAGCGTGTGTACTTGAGCCCGCCGGCGGCGAGCCGCTCTGCGACCGGCATCCGGCACGGACCGCCGAACGCACTCGACGCACCGAAGCCGACATCGTCCAGCAGAATGATCAGGACGTTCGGCGCACCCTTGGGGGGACGAATGTCGCGGATTGGCGGATACTTCGTGTCCGGGTCCTTCGCATCGTAGGTGATAAGGCCCGTTCGGTCCGCATCTGGTATCGGCAGGTGTGTCCGGTCTTTCACATCATCACTCGTCACGGTCACCTCCAGCGGATCGCTTCAGACTTCGTGTAGCCCGCCACAACAAGTCTCGTGCCGCAACATCGGCCCGACCTCGAGTGATTCCTCTGCTGCGGCCGACTGTTTCCCTCGCGGCCCTCGCGGAACTCGGCATCCCGACGAGCTCCGGCTGCCGCCGCCGGCAACGGTCCCGTGTGTGAACGCGATCAACCGCGACGCACCGTGGCGGCGTTATCGGACTGTGGGCATTGGCGGCCGTGGTGAGCTGCTTGCCGTGGTCGGGAGTGCGAGGTGATCCGGCGAGGGATTTTCATTCCACCGTCGTTGAAGCACATCCCACAGAGGAGTTCAGTGTGGACGAGGTGTTGTCGCGAATCTGGCAGAGCCTCGACGCCCGCGTCAATGGGCCGCTGATGTTCCGCCTCATCATGCAGCCGCTGATCGCCGCCGCTCTTGCCGTCCGGGAAGGACTCGCGGATGCGGACGCCGGCAAGCCGGCCTACTTCTGGGCGCTTCTGACGAGGCCGGCGGAGAGGCGGCAACTCCTGCGCGAAGGCTGGACCGCCGTGATGAAAGTGTTCGTCCTGGCCGCGATTCTTGAAACCGTGTACGAACTGATCGTCTATGGTCGGATTTATCCGTTCGAAGCGCTCCTCGTTTCGTTTGTCCTCGCCTGCGTCCCCTACATTCTGATCAGAGGTCCCGTGAACCGGATCGCAGCGAGCACTCGTCGTACTCGTTCATCTTTCTAGCGGCCATCTCAGAACGCTTCCCTGGTCCGGCTCGCGAGTATCCTATTGCGCATGATGAACCGGCGTCAGTTCCTGTCGACGGCCGCTGCTGGCGCAGCCGCCGTCACGCATCTCCCGATCGCGTTCGCCGCGCAGCGGAAGCCCTACGATCTGATCATCCGGGGCGGGCGGGTCATCGATCCGTCGGCGCGGCTCGATGCCACGCGCGACGTGGCGATCTCCGGCGGCCGCATCGTACTGATCGAGCCGAGCATCGCGGGTGATGCCGTCGATACGATCGATGCGCACGGCAAGCTGGTCGTCCCAGGCTTGATCGACATCCACACGCACGCTGGCCGATCGGCTGACGGTCCTCCGATGATCCTGCGCGATGGCGTTACTGGTTGGATTGATGCCGGGTCGCAGGGTGCCGACAAGGTCGCCGACATCGTGGCCGTCGCCCGCGCGTCGGTGCAGCCGGGCCGCGTGCTGATCAACATCGGCCGCGCCGGCATCCTGCCCGACGGCGACACGATGGATCTGGCCCGCGCCGACGTGAACGCGGCCAAGGACGCCATCGCAAAGAACCGGGACTTCATCGTCGGCGTCAAGGCGCGGCTGTCGCGCGAAGTGGCAGGCGCCAATGACGTCGAGGTGCTCCGTCGCGCCCAGGAAGTGGCCTCGTCGTTCAACCTCCCTCTGATGATCCACATGGGGCAGACGATGTCGCCGTTGGGCAAGCTGGTCGATCTGCTGAAGAAGGGGGACATCGTCACGCATCTGTTCGCGCCGCCGCCCAACGCGATCGTCGACGACAGCGGACGCATCCTTCCAGAGGTACTGGCGGCGCGGAAGCGTGGCGTGTGGTTCGACGTCGGCAACGGTGTCACTGGACATATGCGCTGGGACACCATCGGCCAGATCGTGAAGGCCGGTTTCTGGCCCGATACTTTCTCGACCGACTGGAACACCACCAGCAAGACGACAGGCGTCGTCGATCTGCCGAACTGCATGTCGAAGCTGCTCGGGTACGGCATGAGCGTCAGCGAGGCGATCGCACGCGCGACCATCAACCCCTCGCGCGTCTTTCCGGTATTCAAGGATCGGGGCACACTGAAGAAAGGTGCGCCGGCTGATGTCGCGCTGCTCGAACTGCGCGACGGCGCCTTCGAATTCCTCGACAACTACAAAGGCGCGATCACCGGGCGCCAACGGTTCTTCCCGATTGGGGCAGTCCTGGCGGGCAAGAGAATCGAGGTTGGGAGTTAGCACGTTCCGACGAATTCACGGTGTCGATCCGCTGTGACCGTACGTGCGCCAAGCGACGGCGGTGTGGCTGCGGCCCTCGCTCCGGTGCGGAACTGGGGACGTCGCAAGGATTCTTACTTCGATCCATCGAGCGTGCCCGTTCATGATCGCGTCGCCGCATATGGGAGGCGTTTCCCAATCCCGCATCCTGGCAGGTCTGAAAAGGAGGACCGAGGTGAGATCGGCAGCCTTGATTGTCTCCTGTCTCTTGCTGGCATCAGCCCTTGAGGGACGGCAACAGTCTGCTCCTACGATCGTCGCTGGGACTCAAGCATTTGAAGTGACTTCGATCAGACAGAGCCTGAGTTCAGACACGCAGATGTCGCTGATCATCACGCCACAGGGAACGCTCACTGCAGTCAATGCGCCCTTACGAGCCCTGATTGTTCAGGGGCTCCATATCAATCCCCTATTTGAGAAACACGTGCTGATCGGTGGACCAGATCGAATTCTTTCTGCTCGCTTTGACGTCCTCGGCAAGCCGCCGCGAGAAGTGTCACGCGAAGCAGGGGTCGTGATGCTCCGTACCCTGCTGAAGGAGCGATTCGGGCTCCGGACTCACACTGAGACTCGTCAGATCCCGGTTTATGCCTTGACGCTTATGCGCGAAGGCCGACTTGGCCCTCGACTTCAGCGCTCCCGCTTCAATTGCCGCGTCTATATCGCATCGCGAGGAGGGCAGCTTCCATTAGAGGAGCCGCGCCGTGGTGACGAGCTCTTGTGCGCGGCCAATCCGTTTCAGCCGGAAGGGATGCGAATAGTGGGCGCCGGTGAAATAGCTGATCTGATTCCTGCGCTCAACTTCGGGAGCGCACTCGATCGCCCCGTGATCGACAAGAGCGGCCTCACGGGCAATTTCGAGTGGCAATTGACGTTCGCGCCGCCTTACATGCGGAGTTCTCAGGAGCCGTCGATCTTTACCGCCGTTTCTGAACAACTCGGCTTGAAGCTCGAGCCACGTGTGGTGTCTATGGAAGTGAATGTGATCGATTCTGTCGCGATGCCCACACCCAATTGACCCCCCCCCGATTTCGGGATGCGAATGCACGCTGTTTCCAGCCCGGCGACAATAACCAATACGTTAGGATCTTGGGCACTACATAAGGAGTGACTGGATGGGCCGCATCCTGAAGGCGTGTGGGGCGTCTTTCGTCGGGGCTGCGATGGTCGTCGCGATCGCCAGTGCGGCTGGCGACAGCCCGCTGACCAGGGCGGTGCGGGCGGGCGATGTGCAGGCGGTCCGGACCCTGGTGAAATCGGGCGTCGACGTCAATGCTCGATCGGGCGATGGATCGACGCCGCTGCTGTGGGCCGCGAGCAACTCCGCTCACGAGATCGCGAACATTTTGATCGCCGCCAAGGCGACGGTCGATACCCCGAACGACTTCGGCATCACGCCGCTGCTTCACGCCAGCCGTATTGGTGACGCGGCGATGGTCGATTTGCTGCTGAAGGCGGGTGCGAGCCCCTCGCGCGCGCATCCCGAGGGCGAGACGCCGCTGATGGCTGCCGCGCGATCGGGAAGTGTGCCGGCTGTGCGCGCGCTCCTCGCTCGGGGCGCCAACGTGAACGCCGCTGAAACGATCCAGAACACGACGGCGCTGATGTGGGCATCGGCAGAGGGACACCTCGACGTCGCCGACGTGCTGATCGAAGCCGGCGCGGACGTCAACCGTCAGGCCCACGTCACCACGCTGACCGAACGTCACAACTCGGACCATCCGAGCGGCGGCTTCACAGCGTTGATGTTTGCGGCACGGAGCGGGGATGAGGCGATGGTCAAGCGGCTCGTCGCCCGCGGCGCGAACGTGAATCTGAAGAACGGCGACGGTGCGTCGGCACTCATGGTCGCGATGTACAACGACTGGTTCGACCTGGCGAAGACGCTCATCGAGCTCGGCACCGATGCCAACGAGGGCGCGCTGTATCTCGCCGTCGAGATGCGCGACGGGACGACCGATCAGTTCGCGTTCGACGGTTCGCGACGCCGGCCGAATCATACGAACAGGACCACCGCGCTCGACCTCATGCGCTTCCTGCTGGAGCGCGGCGCCGATCCGAACAAGACGTTCACGGGGCAGCTCCATTCGACGTCGATGCCGAACACCGATCGATTCGACAACACGCCGTTCTTCCGCGCCGCGATCGCCGCCGACGTCGAAGCGTTGAAGCTCCTGATCGCGCACGGCGCGTCGCTCGAGCAGTCGCCTGCAGTGGTGAAGGCCGCGAGCAAAGAGAAGGAAGGCGATCAGCCTGCGGAAGGCCGCGGCCGGGGCAACCCCAACGCCGGGCGCACCGCAGCGATGGTCGTGATGACCGGAGGACGTGGACCGGCGATGACCGGAGGTCCGGCCTACATCCGCGACGGCCCGGCGCCGTATCGCGAGCCGGGGAGCCGCAAGCCCGAAGATGCGTTCGCGCTGCTGCTCGCGTCGGGCGCGAATCCAAACGCGAAGGGACCCGACGGCGCGCCGCTTCTCCATCAGGTTGTGCGCCTTCGCAACCTCGAGATGATTCGCGCGCTGGCGAACGCGAAGGTTGACTTCAATCAGAAGAACACCGAGGGGTTCACCGCGCTCGACGTCGCCGAAGGCAAGCAGCCCGCACCGCAGGGGCGCGCCGGCGGTCCGCCTCCCGGCGGCGGCGGGAGAGGTCGCGGACGCGGCGCGTCGCAGCAGGATGTCGCAAAGCTGCTGCGCGAGTTGATGGGTCTGCCGCCCGCCCCCGCATCCACACCCGCGGAGGGTGCGCAGTGAAGAAGGTGCTGTTTTCCGCTGCGGTGTTGTTCATCGCAGCAACCGTGTCCGCCACCATGCAGAGCCCGGCGGCGAAGCCGCCGGGCTCGCCGAAGCCCGCGGCTGCGCCGCGGGCGGAGGCGGACGCCCCAACGAGCGCATCACCCGGAAGTCCCGTCGTTTATCAAGCGATGGTCACGAAGTACTGCGTCGGCTGTCACAACACCCGCAATCCGCTTCCCGCCGGCGCGCCGCTCGCACTCGACACCGCCAACTTCGCCGATCCCGGTGCCGACGCGAAGACGTGGGAGCGCGTCGTCAAGAAGCTCGGTGTGGGCGCAATGCCGCCGCAGGGCGCGCCGACCCCGGGCGCCGCGGAGCTGGTAAAGTTCCGCTCGTCTCTGATCGCGACGCTCGATGCCGCCGCCGCGCAGAAGAAGAACGCCGGTACCTACGTCCTGCATCGTCTGAATCGCACCGAGTATGCGAACGCGGTTCGCGATCTCGTGGGCGTGACCGTCGACGTCACTGACCTTCTGCCGAGCGATGGCGGCGAGTTCGGCTTCGACAACATCGCGACGGCGCTGAACACGTCGCCGCTGTTGCTCGAGCGGTATCTGTCGGCCGGGTTGCGGATCGCGGAGCTCGCCGTGGGCGACGCGACCGCGGAGCCGGGCACAGCGACCTTTACGATCAGCACGGTAGTGACGCAGAACCAGCACGTCGAAGGCCTGCCGCTCGGCACGCGCGGAGGCATCCTCGTCCGGCATCCATTCCCGGCCGATGGCGAATACGTCTTCTCGGGACGGCTCCTGAAGACGGTGGCCGAAGGGCTCTCCGGCGTCGAGGGACAGGAGACGCCGCATCAGTTCATCGTGACGATCGACGGCACGCGCGTCTTCTCCGCGCCGATCGGCGGCAAAGAGGATCACGACCGTGCGATCGAGAACAAGCCGGTGGCGCGCGAAGAGTTCGACAAGCGGATGATGTCGCCGCGCATCAAGGTGAGCGCAGGTCTTCACGAGATCGGCTTCACGTTCGTCGAGCGCCCGACGCTGTCGCAGGACATGTGGCAGCCGTCGCTGCGGGCAACACAGGAGGCGCACAATCCGTCCGGTTTGCCACGACTTCGCAATGCGATCATCGAGGGTCCGTACGGCACGCCGAGCGTGAGCGAGACCGATTCGCGGAAGCGCCTGTTCGTCTGCAGGCCTAAGACCGCCGCACAAGAAGTACCCTGCGCTTCGCAGATCCTCTCGACCGTGGCGCGCCGCGCCTTCCGGCGGCCGGTCACCAGGATTGATCTCGATGCGCCGATCGCGCTCTATAACGACGAGCGCAAGGCGGGCGGCGACTTCAACGCCGGTATTCGCGCCGGCCTCGCAAGGATTCTCACGAGCCCATCGTTCCTGTTCCGCTCGGAGGACGATCCGGCGGCGCTGCCGCGCGGTGCGGCCCATCGCGTCAGCGACCTCGAGCTGGCGAGCCGCCTCTCGTTCTTCCTGTGGAGCAGCATTCCCGACGATGAGCTGCTCAATCTGGGGATCGCGGGCCGACTCCGTGCGCCAGGCGTGCTCGACGCGCAGGTGAAGCGCATGATCGCCGACCCTCGTGCCGATGCGTTCATGACGTCCTTCACGGGCCAGTGGTTGCAGCTGCGCAACCTGGACAAGGTGACGCCCGACGTGTTGTTGTTCCCCGACTTCGATGACAACGTGCGGCAGGCGCTGCGCCACGAAACCGAGCTCTTCTTCGCGAGCATCGTCCGCGAGAATCGCAGCGTGCTCAGTCTGCTCAACGCCGACTACACATTCCTCAACGAGCGGCTCGCCAAGCACTACGGGATCCCCGACGTGTACGGCTCGCATTTCCGTCGCGTGCCGATCACCGATCCGAATCGGCGCGGCCTGCTCGGTCAGGGCAGCATCCTGGCGATGACCGCGGTGGCGACGCGCACGTCGCCGGTGCTGCGCGGGAAGTACATCATCTCGAACCTGCTGAACACCCCGCCGCTTCCTCCGCCGGCGGTCGTCCCCGATCTGGAAGAGAGCGCCACGAAGGACAAGCCGTCGACCGTGCGGCAGCAGCTCGAACGGCATCGCGGCAACCCGGTGTGCGCCTCGTGTCATCGCAATATCGATCCGGTCGGGTTCGCGCTCGAAAACTTCGACGCGGTGGGGCAGTGGCGAACCGCCACGCGTGAAGGACTCGCGATCGATACCGGCGGCGTGCTCTCCGATGGCACCAAGGTCGATGGACCGATCGCGCTGCGGAAGGCGATCTTGTCGAGGCCGGACGTATTTGCCGGGACGGTCACGGAGAAGCTGCTGATCTACGCGCTTGGCCGCGGTCTCGAGCCGGTCGACATGCCGGTCGTGCGGAGTGTGGTCCGGAACGCGGCTGCGCAGAACTACGCACTGCAATCGCTTCTCTTGGGAATCGTGAAGAGCGAACCGTTCCAAATGCGAACGAAACTGACCGATACTGGTAACGCCCCCGTGACGAGCCGGGCTGCCAAGTAGGGTCCGACTTTAGTCGGACCTGAAAAGGAGTAGCGGATGTTCATCACCAAGAAGCACCTGCCGCGACGGACGTTCCTGCGCGGCACGTTCGGCGCGATGCTCGCGATGCCGTTCCTCGACGCGATGGTTCCGGCGCTGTCGGCTCAGGCCGTGAAGCGGCCGTTCCGGTTCGGAGCGATCTACGTCCCGAATGGGATCTACCCCCAACTCTGGCACCCTGACACGGCGGGCAGCGCGTTCGAGTTCAAGCAGATCATGTCGCCGCTCGAGCCTTATCGCAGCCACCTCGTCACGATCAGCGGGATGAAAGCGCCCGACGGCAATCCCGATATGGGCGGCGTGCACATGGGCGCGAGCGCGGCATGGCTGAACGGCACCGGACCGGTCACCGTCATGGCCAAGTTCGTCGTCCAGTCGAAGAAGAGCATCGACCAGTACATCGCCGACGCGGTGGCCGAAGACACACCGCTGCGATCGCTCGAGGTCGGCACCGAGGACATGGGCACATCCGCGGGCGCGTGCGACGGCTATCCGTGCGTGTTCTTCAACGCCATCTCCTGGCGCGACGACAAGAGCCCGCTGCCGGTGGCGATCAACCCGCGCGTCACCTACGAGCGCATCTTCGGCGAGACCGGATCGGCGGGCCGCCGGCACGCGAACATGCGGCGGAAGCAGAGCCTGCTCGACTCGATCGCCGAGGAAGCCGGTGCCATGAAGCGCAAGCTGGGGCCGGCCGACAACGCGATCCTCGAGGAGTACCTGACCAACATCCGCGACGTCGAGCAGCAGCTCGGTCGCATGGAGGCGCGCGCGGCAGCGACGCCCGAGGGTGCCGTGGCGCCGCTCGGCATCCCCGACAACATCGACGATCACCTGACGGTCACCTACAACCTGATGCTGCTGGCGTTCCAGGCCGACATCTCGCGTGTGTTCACGTTCATGGTGGGGCACGAAGGCAGCGGCCGCAGCTATGCGCACATCGGGATCCCCGAACCGCACCATCCGGTCTCGCATCACGGCGACACGCCGGAGGGGATTGCGAAATACGCCAAGCTGACGACCTATCACGTCGCCAAGCTCGCCGAGTTCGTCGGCAAGCTGCAGGAAACACGCGACGGCGACGCCACGCTGCTCGATCGATCGGTGCTCTACTTCGGAAGCGGAATGGGCAACGGCAACGCGCACGATCGTCAGAATCCGCCCGTGCTTGTCGTTGGCGGTGCCAACGGCCGTCTGAAGGGGAATCGGCACATCGCGCTCGACAAGGAGAAGAAGGAGCCGACCGCGAATCTGTTGCTGGCGCTGGGCGATCTCGCTGGTGCTGACGTCCAGCAGATCGGCCACAGCACTGGCAAGCTCAGTCTGTGACGTAGGGGCCGCCTCCAGGCGGCCCTTTTACTGCCAGCCTAGAGCGGAGATTTTCGGAGGAAACGGACTTAACAGGAGACACGGAGGAGCGGAGCACGAACGGAGGCACACCCCTCGCGACGGGCTTGGAAGCGGCAAGTGTTCCGCGTCCTAATTTGCGATTAGCTTCTCGGCACCGTCGATGACGAGCACGTCGATGGGTGACTTCGTCGACTCGAGCTTCAGCCCGAGCTGCTCTTCGAGTGCGGTGAACAACGTGGGCAGGGTGCGATCAGGAGGCGGCAACGCTACACCGAGGTGATCGGCGGTTCCCTCGAAGTTCCACTTCAGATCGAAGTCATAGGTGCCGGTCAGGCCAGTACGGTCGATCACGACCCGGTCGACTCCGGGCACGAGGCGAGCGAGACCCTGGGCGATGTTATTCATCGTCGCGCCATTGCTGGTAAGGGTGCCTGGCCCGGCTCTCCCGCCACACACTCGACGATCGGACAATGCCACATCAAACAGGTTGGTCCGCTCGGGCGTCGCCCCTCGAGGGACGCACTCGACGGTCCTTCGTCGCAACATCGGTCCAAGCGTGCCGTCGCGTCGCGCCTGCCTGTTCCTCCTTTGCATGGGCTACCGAGATCAGCTCTTTCAACGTCACGTATCGAGCCGTGAACCGATGGCCTCGATACGACCACAACAGTGATCCCGTCCCCGAGTTGTTGACTCTGACGGATGCCACGTCGAAGCGCCCGGCCTGAGCGGAGAGCATCACATTGATCACGCACAGAGCGGCAATTGTCACGCGCGTCATCGCCTGGCTTTCGTCTTCATAGCGTATCTGACGATCACGTTCGGCGGTTGGCTGTGTGTCCTTAACGCAACGAAGTAATAGGCTTTTCATTTCCGCGATCTCTGCACCCCTGCGATCTCTGCGTTGATCGTCGTCTCTGCAGTCTCTGCGCGCCGCGGAGAAATACGCGGAGGCCCTGAGATTCTTCGCGCCATCGGGTGGGATCCCTTCCAAACCGCCCGCCAGATCGCGCCTTCCGGGTAGGCAGGGTTTGTGCGAAGGCTCTGGCGAGTGAGCCTGCCCGATGAACCCCTATGAATTGATCGTATTCGTCCACATCGCCGCGGCCGTCGCGCTGCTGAGCGGGTCGGTCTTCGGATCGCCTGCGGTGCGCGCAGCGGTCCGCCGCGCCCGCACCACGCAAGAACTGCGCGCGTACCTCGCCATCGGACGTCCGCTTCTCCTGATCGAACCCCTATCGGCGTTGATCGTGCTCATCACTGGCGTCTACCTCACGCACGTCGCCAATTTCTGGAATCAGGGCTGGGTGCAGGTGCCGCTCGTCTTCTGGTTCGTCAACTCGGTGGTCGCGGTCAGGATGGTCAAGCCGGTCATGAGCCGTGTTGCTGCGGAGGCGGCTGAAGCCGGAGAGGGTCCAGTGGGCCAGCGGCTCGACGCGCTCCGTCGATCCGCGCGCTGGTCCTTCGGAGGCGACCTGCTACTCGCGAACGACGCCGCGATGCTGTACCTGATGGCGTTGAAGCCTGGTCTCGCAGGTTCCCTGTTGGTTGTCGTGGGAGCGAACGCGATTGTGGCCGGCGCCCGCGTGATCGGAACCCGTGTCAGGCGCGTCGACGCGGGCCCGATACGTTCAGAACATCGGAGGGCATCATGAATCAGTCGATAGATGAAATCACAGTGGGAAAGATCGTCGTCGCCGATTTCCGAACCGCCGGCGTGTTCGAGCAGTTCGGAATCGATTTCTGCTGCGGCGGCCGGCAGTCGGTCGCCGAAGCCTGCGAAGCTGCGGCCGTCGATCCAGAAGTCGTCGTCGAGGCGCTTCGGGCCTTACCGCCTGCTGACGCACACGACGATGGCGACGTCACGCGCTGGCCATTGGACCGCCTGATCGATCACATTGTGACCACCCATCACACCTACGTGCGGTCGGCGCTTCCGACGATCGCGCGTCATCTCTCGAAGTTGATACGTGTCCACGGCGGGCGGCATCGCGAGCTGGCGTGGATCGCCGCCTCGTTCGACGAGCTGGGGCGTGATCTCCTCCAGCACATGGTGAAGGAGGAGCGGATCCTCTTTCCGTACATCCGTGCGATCGCCGCGCGTGACGTCAACCACCGGCCGGCATTGCCGTTTGAGAGCGTCGAGAACCCAATTCGCGTGATGGAGCAGGAGCATCGCGAGGCTGGTGATGCGATGCGTCTCATTCGCGGGATGACCGACGGATATACGCCGCCGGCGGACGGCTGCATGACGTATCGGGTGTGCTTCGAAGAGATGGCGGCATTCGAGCGCGACCTTCATCGTCACGTGCATCTCGAGGAGAACGTGTTGTTCCCAGCGGCCCTGGCGCGCCAAGGCGCCACGCGTTGATGTCGTGTCAGCGGCCGGAGGAAGCGGATTCACAGGAGGAACGGAGAAACGGAGAACGAACGGAGGCTGCTTTCTTCGCTGCGTCATACAAGCGAGTGGGGGCACCGGCCTTCGGGCCGGTGCATGGGAGGAGAGCCGCGCACGAAAACAAACGCCGTCGGTGGAAGAAATCAGGGCGCTTGCTTTCGTGTGCGGCTCTCCTCCCATCCGCGCGCATCGCGCGCGGCCCCACCCGCTTCGGACCCGGTCGCGAGCGATGTCCCTCCGTTCGTTCTTCGTTCCGCCGTTTCTCCTGTTGTCTGTTTTCTCCGCGATCTCTGCACCCCCGCGATCTCTGCGTTGATCGTCTCTCTGCTTTCTCCGCAAACGGATTGACAGCCCCGCGCCCGGGGGCGGATAGTGTCGACCAACCAAGGAGCTGCCGATGCGAACCGGCTTTGCGATGGCGGTCGTCACGATCGTGGTTGGGGCGATTGGAGTCCTGTCGGCGCAGGCACCAACGCAACCCCTCGACGATGCTCGGGGTAAACCGCTGCACGACGCCCAGTATCCCGATGTCGACATCGCGCTCGGCGCGAAGCTGTACGGGTCGCGATGCATCACCTGCCACGGCGCGCAGGGCGACGCGATCGGCGGCGTCAACCTGCGAAGCGGGAAGTTCCGGAAGGCGATCACCGATCGCGACCTCGCAACCTTCATCAGGGCCGGTTCCCAGTCGGCGGGTATGCCGCCGTTTGCACTCGACGACACCGACATGGCGGGCATCATCGCCTACCTGCGGAACATGAACACGTTCGACACCGCGACGGTGAAGGCCGGCGATGTTGTGCGCGGCCGAGCGATCTTCGAAGGCAAGGGCGCATGCGGCACGTGCCACCGGGTCGGACGCACCGGGTCGCGCGTGGCTCCCGATCTCACCGACATCGGATCGGTGCGCAGCGCCGGCTCGATTCAGCGATCGCTCCTCGACCCGACAAGCCAGATGATGCCGATCAATCGGCCGGTCCGTCTCGTGATGAAGGACGGCACCATCATCAACGGCCGCCGGCTCAACGAGGACACCTACACCGTGCAGGTGATCGACGACCGCGAGCGGCTGCGATCGATCCTGAAGGCCGACGTGAAGGAGTTCACCATCTCGAAGGCCTCGCCGATGCCGTCGTACAAAACGCTCAGTTCAGAAGAACTCGCCGACCTGCTCGGATACCTGCTTTCTCTGAAAGGGCAGTAGCCATGGCCCGACCACGACGCCTCGTCGCCTGCTGTACCGTCGCGCTAATAGGCCTGCTGTCGCTCCGCCTGCAGGGCCAGGTCACATCGCAGCGACTGACCTCCGCGAACAGCGAGCCGCAGAACTGGCTGACCTACTCCGGCAACTACTCGAGCCATCGCTTCAGCCTGCTCGATCAGATCACGCCGGCCAACGTGAAGAACCTCGAGCTGCAGTGGGTGTATCAGGCGCCGGTCGCGGGCAATTGGCAGACGACGCCGATTGTGGTCGACGGCATGATGTACATCACCCAGCGGCCGAACGACATCATCGCGCTCGATGCGGTGACCGGCCGCCTGTTCTGGATCTATCGCTACACCCCCAACCCCGATCGCATCGTCTGCTGCGGCGCGAACAATCGTGGCATCGCGATCCTCGGTGACACGCTGTTCATGGGCACGCTCGATGCGAACCTGATTGCCGTCGATGCCAAGAGCGGGCGTCAAATCTGGAAGACCGAAGTCGCCAGTACCACTGCGGGCTACTCGATCACGCACGCGCCGCTGATCGTGAAGGACAAGGTGATCGTCGGCGTCGGTGGCGGCGAGTACGGGATCCGCGGGTTCGTCGCCGCGTATAACGTCAATACCGGCAAGGAAGCCTGGCGCTTCTATACGATCCCCGGACCGGGCGAGAAAGGCCACGAGACCTGGGAAGCGTGCCCGCCGAAGTCGGACGGTTTCTGCGATCCCGACGCCTGGAAACACGGCGGCGGATCGATTTGGATGACCGGTTCGTACGATCCGAAGCTGAATCTCACGTACTGGGGAGTCGGCAACGTCGGTCCCGACTACGCCGGCGCGCAGCGGCCTGGCGACAACCTGTATACCGACTCGGTGGTGGCACTCGATGTCGACACCGGCGCGCTGCGGTGGCACTACCAGTTCACGCCGCACGACGTCTACGACTACGACTCGGTGCAGGTGCCGGTGCTGGTCGATAACTGGGGCCGAACCGGAATCGACGCGCTCGTCTGGGCGAATCGCAACGGCAACTACTACGCACTCGATCGCGCGACCGGGAAGTTCCTGCTCGGACGGCCGTTCGTGAAGGTGAACTGGATGAGCGACTTCGATGAGCGCGGCCGGCCGAACCAGACGCCGCAGCCGCCGGGTCAGCCGACGTATCCGGGTAATCAGGGTGGCACCAACTGGTACTCGCCGTCGTTCAGTCCCCGGACGAATCTCTTTTACGTGTCGGCGTGGGAAGACTACGCAAGCATCTACGGACCGAGCCCGGTGGAATACAGGCAGGGCACGAACTTCACCGGAGGAGGGCCGCGACCATTCGGTCCAGTGCCAGGCGCGCCGTCATTCCAGCGTGCGCCGATCAACACGTGGACCGAATCAGCGGGACACGGGGCGGTGCTTGCGCTCGACGTCGCGACCGGCGATCAGAAGTGGAAGTTCGCCATGACCGATGTGACCGACAGCGGCATCCTGACGACCGCGTCGAATCTCCTCTTCGCTGGCGGTCGTGAAGGGTACTTCCAGGCGCTCGATGCGCGGACGGGCGCGCTGCTCTGGAAGACCAATCTCGGCGGCGCCATCAACAGCGGTCCGATGACGTATCGCGTCGGCAACAAGCAGTACGTCGCGACCGTCTCCGGCCTGTCGCTCTTTGTGTTCGCGTTGAAAGAGTGATTCACGAACACGCGATCTCTGCGTGATCATCTCAAAGCCCGTAGCTTGACACCAGTCTCCGCTTGGCCCATCATGCCTAGCTAGGTAGGCATTAGGCCTATCTAGCTAGGCCACGTGCGATGGGCATACAGAAGAACGACATCCTGCAGGGCACGCTCGTGCTGCTGGTGCTGAAGACGCTCGACTCCAACGGGCGGATGCACGGCTACGCCATTACCTCTCACATCCAGCGGATCTCCGCCGATCTGCTGCGGGTCGAGGAAGGGTCGCTCTACCCGGCGCTGCATCGCATGGAGCGGCACGGCTGGGTCAAGTCCGAGTGGGACGTCACCGAGAAGAACCGCGACGCGCGCTTCTATTCGCTCACCGCCAAGGGGCGCAAGCAGCTTGCTCTGGAGCAGGAGAGCTGGGCGAAGCTCACCGAAGGCGTCGGCCGCGTGCTTCGGTACGCCTGATACAGGAGTCCTCTCGTGACGTGGTTTCAACGGATCTGGAACGCGCTCCGCCCGGGCAATGTCGAGCGTGACATCGATCGCGAGATCGCCTTTCACCTCGCCGAGCGCGCCGACGACCTGCGCGCCCAGGGGCTCAGCAACGACGACGCGATGCGGTGTGCCCGCAGACAGCTTGGCAACGTCCTCGTGCAACGGGAGCGGACGCGCGATGTCGATGTGGCCGGCTGGATGGACACGTTCGTTCGAAACGTCCGCCATGCCGTCCGTTCGTTGACGCGGACGCCCGGTTTCACGATCCCCGTCGTTCTTACGCTGGCCCTTGGCATCGGCGCCAACGGCGCGGTCTTCTCGGCGATCGATGGGGTGCTGCTGCGGCCGCTCCCGTTTCCCGATGGCGACCGGCTCGTGCGTCTCAGCGAGGTGCGGAAAGCCTCGGGCGAGACGAAGATCGCGCCCGTCCGCCTCGAAGAGTGGAGCCGCTTGAACACGACCTTCGAGGCCCTCGGCGGATACTTCACCGGCGATGTCATCGACACGACCGGCGACCTTCCCGAACGGATCCGTCAGGCGGTCGTCACACCGCGGTTGTTCGACGCGCTTGGCATCGGGCCGGCGCGCGGCCGTCGCTTTACCGACGATGAATACCGGTTCGGCGCGGCCGTCACCATCCTGATCAGCGATCGGATCTGGCGCGATCGCGGCGCCAGGCCCGATGCGGTCGGCACGACCATCCACAGCGCCGGCGGGGCGGCAACCGTCGTCGGCATCATGCCGCCGTTCCTGTTTCCCGATCGCGACGTCGATGTCTGGGCCGCGATGCC